>CAZWAU010000075.1:0-15284 GCA_964631995.1 uncultured Nitrososphaerota archaeon | reverse complement strand
ATATAATATTCTCGTCCTAATTTCATCTGAAATAAAACCAAAACTGTATTTCTTTCCCTTGTTTATATTGTTTATGTATTCATGAGGTAATGAATCTGTAACATCTATACTCCTTGAGTACCCTATTGAGATAGACAATCTATTGCTCCTGGAAAGAGAGAGGCTTGGGGAACCCTCTTCAGTCAGTGTTGCTGACATATGGTACTTGGACAGTTCTGGATCGTCGAGGATTCGTTTCGGCAGGTGATGGAAGTATTGACCCCTCGTCTTTTTCCCCGGCACGAGGCCGGCTTTTATAAGCAATCTCGCGATGATTGCGCTTACGTAAGTCTCAGGGACATTGTCCTTTCCGATCCTTCGGTTCCCGTGGCTGCCTAGAGATGTTATGAGTTTTGAGACCTTCTCGTGCAATGAGAGATCAAGGTTGCAGTAAACCCCTCGAGGGTACTTGCCTCCCTTAACGCTCCCCTCATTGATGATGTGCGTCATCAGGCGGTAGAGCTGGGGCTGGGATAGGGGGATAGGGTAGCGCCCCCCGAAGAGCTTCGTCCCCTCCAACGATTTGGGTCGTATGTTCAGCAGCTCACAGGCCTCCAAGAGCGTGGCAACCCTGACGGGGATGGTGGCGGTGTCCTTGTTCACTATCCTCTGAAACTTCCTCCTCTTCTTCTGAGAAATCTGCGCCGAGTAACTGCCGTATGCGAGAGGGCGAAGTAGCGTCCGAATGGAGTCCCTGTCCACCTCGATGGCGGCCAACGATGACTCGTCATACCAATGGAAGAAGTCATCGATCTCGGTAGGGATCCCCGCCCTGTGTCTTATCCTGCTCTTGCCCAATGGGATCGACCGACATCGGCAGCTGCAACAGTGGAAGCGCGCATCTCATACTCCGAACTCCCTGTAGGCGATGCCCTTCTCATCGAGGAAAAGCGCCCCCCTCAGGTCGTGCTTGGATTCCTTGTCATCCTCTGCCGGGACCTGCCACGCGCCCAGAGAGTAGAACCTTCGACCCCTGATCGCCTTTCTGTGATAACCCCCAAGCACGAGGCAACCGCACCCCTTCTCCTTTAGGATCTCGCCCACCCTTTCAGGGGAGGGCATACCGAAGTTCAGCGATGGACCATATGCGGCGTAGAGCCTCCTCCCTCTTGCCGTAAGGATGGTGATACTGTCCCTCGCCGCAACATAGAACTTGAAGATTTGGTAAAGGGGCCGGTATTCGAACTCCCACATGAGGTATCTAGCGAAGTCCAAGTTGGGGTGGATCTCGTAGTCGTAGGCGATGCGCTTGAGCTGGTCGGCCAACATCGGCAGCGATCGGTCGGCGCCCCCGTAGACGGGGTATACTTCGCATGATAATTGGTGCATTAATTTGAAGAAGGCCTCCGATTGTTCCTCCAAGAGCTTGAAATCGGACGTCGACATATCGAAGGTGTCGCCCAGGAATATGAGCGCTTCAGGCTTCTCCTTGCGCATGGCATTGCAGAAGTCTGCAACAAGGCTCCCATTCGTTCCGATGTGGAGGTCACTCACGATCGCAAGCTTCTTCTTGCGGTGGACAATGTCGATCAGCTCAACTTCAGGGAATCCCTGCCCTGCAATGGCATCCTGGACCACTGAGAAGTTGTGAACGGCCCTGTCGAATGTTGACCTGGAGAGCGCCCCTTTCTCAATCTTGCTGCATGGTACGCAGCCGCATACAACATCCTTCTCGTAGGCATTGACCTTTCCAAGCGCGCTATACACCAGTCCATGCTTCGCGTCTATGAACCAGCTGAGGCCGGATACAGAGGCGTTTGGGAAGGCCTCTTTGATAGGATATCTGATCAGGAACGGGTCGGTCGCCCCGACGATCAGCATCTTTCGAAATTTCGAGCTTGCGAACTTCAGGGCGTCCCACATGAGGCCCATGAGTAGAGGGTCCCTTCTGTGCTTCAGGTATTCGGAGACGTGGATGGCGACGCAATCGATGCCCATCGTTACCAAGAGCCCGGCGCACTTTTCGTACTGATCGGCGTTGGAGCCGTTCAACAGCCCAATCGCGGGGATGCCCGCTTTGATCACCCTCCGCAACTGCTCGACGCTGTGGAGCATGTTCCTCCAGGAGATGTTGGTTGGCATATCCACATAGGTCGGGACGTCCCAGGCCACAACAAAGTCGAAGTTGCACTCAAGCGCGAACCTGAGGAAGTCGATGAAGCCTCGCTCATCACGTAGTCATCGGGACCTATGCTCGAGAGACCGATCTTGCCATCGAAGCCGAGTGTGTTGTGTATGTCCCATCGCCTGTAGAATATCGCGCTCTGCCCCCAGATCTCGTAGAAGGGGATCAGGATGCCCCTCACCGGCAGGTACCTTTGGACATAGCTCCTGAAGTCCATGAGCGAGACCAGGGGAATGGCAGAAGGGATCTTCAACAACATGGATGTGGCCCCATTCACTCCCCCGTCCAAATTCTGGCACTTCATGTCGAGTGGCATTTGGACATCAATAGGCCAAGTGTAACAGAGTAAATAAGCGACACTTAATCCGTTCACCGACTGAATTATGCCTGAGAGTGGTTCTCAATAGAGGAAGCGGGCCCGGAGGGATTTTTGGGCAGCCAAAGAGGCTGGAACCCTTGACAAACAGGTCTGTCCCCGCCAACATTAAGCGGTTAAGAGCCTGCCACTCTACCTGACTCTTCCGAATCTCAAGCCACATTTATGGCCTGATTCGTCTGAGTTACGGGCCCTGCGTTTTTGCCCTCTTTTTCCCATTTAAATTTTGCTTGTTCCACATACGAATCGATTAAGGACCGTATGGATGCTCGTTTTCTGAATTTTAAAATGGGGCACTGCCCAAATGCTATCCGAAAAGCTCGGACGTACTTACCAACCTTTATTGCCAGATTCGGTCCCTTCAGCTGCACATAAGGAAGTACTGGCAATGGCTTCAACCTGATTTCCATCTCCAGTGTAGATGGATGAAAAATCTTCAATATCGATAAACTTTTCTGAATCAATTATGAAGTATTTGAACTATTCTGAACAATTTTTAACCTTCTTTCTTCTCTTTTCGCTCAGAAATAGTTATTTTGTATTCGCGCAAGCTCTCTGTCAGATACGCATGAAGCGTGCATGTGTGATTGAAAAAAAGTTGGAAGGTGAAAGGTGATGGCTGCGCAAAAAGTTGGAAAAAGGATCCTCCAGCCAGGTATTGCGTGCTTCGTTCTTCTCGCAGTAATGCTGCTTCCGACATTTAAATTGCCATACGTGGTAGGTGAAGATCAGACAGTCGAGCCGTCAATATCATCGAATGGAGCTACGATTTCCACAGACAAAGGAACTTATGCGGTAGGAGATACCGTAGTCTTTACAGTTTCGGGATTCACGATCGATAAAAACTACGAGATTGTAATTTCGCGCAAGATCGAGGGTGAGGAAAGTGATGAATTTGTAGCAAGTCTGGAATTTACTTTCGCTTCTGACGGAATGAAAGTTGAATGGAAGATACCTTTCGATGCTCAGAATGGCACATACGTTGCCAATGTAGGAGCTGATGAGGATGGTGGAGAACCACTTGTCTCGACGGAGTTCTTTGTCAAGTCTGGTGTAGGTGAGAGGGTTAATGTTCTTATGGACGAACTTGAAGAGTTGGAGGAACTGGTATCATCTTCTGGATTCGAAACCACAGACTATTTGATGGCCAGCCTTTCGAACTGCATAAAGAAGGTCGAGGTTGCTATGGAGCTTTTCGATGAAGGAAATAGCCACGCGGCTGCAAATCAGCTCAGAGCAGCTAGGAACATGCTGACAGCCTTTGTGCACAAGGTCTTGGCTCAAACTGGTAAGAGCATAGATGAAGAAAAGGCTGTAGAGCTGATTGGGAAAGCTGTCGAATATATAGAATACTTGGACTCAATGATCGATTCAACACTGACTCCTCTTGGAAAGAGGCTTGCGCTAAATGTCGAGAAAACCTTGACAAAGCAGGAGATGCACATGGCCAGGTTCACGATAAAGAAAGGACTGAATGAGTCCATTACCGATGAGGAACTTCTTTCTTTTATAGAATCTTTTGAAACGGAACTTGATGGCAAGTTAGGACGAGCAAATGGCAAGAGGCAGCTTATACTTGGTCTCTTGGAGAACGGAACCGTTGATTACCAATCTCTCGTTATGGAGCTGGAAAAGGGAAACGATTCTGTCAACCTGGTCAAAGCGGTGGCAGAACTTTTGTATGGCGAACTTGAAGAGCTTAACCAGTCAAGACCTGGATTGGGTAAAAGACTGGGCCAATACATGAAAATTGCAAAGGCGCTGGTTGCCAACAGTACCGATGCTGCAAGTGGAATGGGAGAGTTGATGTCGAAGGCCAAATCACATGGTCATGAGAGCAAAGGACATGGAGAGGGTAAAGGCAGCGATGACAAAGGATATGGAAAGGGCAAGGGCAGCGATGTTGGTGATAAAGGCAATAGCGAGGACAAGGGCAAAGGGAAAGACAAGGGCAAAGGGAAAGACGATGGAAAAGGTGGAAAGCAGGAACACGGACGCGCAAACCAAGGAAGGGGGAGGTGAAAAATTGTTCGGAATAAAATTTACAAAAAGGGACCTAGTGCATCTGAATCTCTGCACCATGGCCGGGGCGATGATGATTCTGAGCGTACTGGTGCGGATGGAAGCCATATGGAAGCCATCTGTCGTTGGCGCGTCGGCGATCATCGTGGCACTTGCCATAATAGAAGCGGGCACGCCAAACAGGAAGGGGCGCAGCAAAGTTATTGTTCACAAGTAGGCGCCTACGCTATATGAGCTAGTGCGCAAGGCGCCCCTCATATCCCTGCATATTAACTTATTTCGAAAGCAAGGGATACACCATTTTTTGAGAGGCTCTGCCTTTCTTTAACATGGAGAAAGGTTAAGTCCGCACAGTACTAAATCGAGACTAAGTGCGAGATTGGCCCGGCTATCCAGACGTATCCTCGTTTCAAATTTGTTGGCAATAGCTTGGCCAATTTTTTTATTTGTAGTTTTACTATCTTTTTCTCGAGTTGAAGCTACCAGTTGGATCGGAATCGCTAGCACCTCATACAGGATAGAGCTCTATCCAAACCGCTCAGCCCTCTGGCAGATAACGTACAGCGTGCCCTTGCTCGATATGGAGGACATGGCTCTTTTTGGTGAATATGTTAAAAACTTTACTTCCTCGAAGCAGGCGTTCCTCGATTCCTTCGAGCAACAAATGGCCCAAGTTGTGGGACAGGCAGCAAACTTGACTGGGCGCGAAATGTTTGCTACGAACTTCGAAGCTTATGCAATGATCGTCAGCACTCCGACAGTTTCACGAGGGACCATAACCTACCGCTTTCTTTGGAATGAGTTCCTCGAAGGATCGGGATCGATTCTCTATATGGGAGATGCCTTCGAGGGAGGGCTTTACCTATATGAGAACGAATCGATAACGGTGATCCCGCCATCCGGATATAGAGCATCTTACATATCCCCGCAGCCTGACGCTCTTAATGGTGCAATCACGTGGCACGGACCGAAAAACTTCCCTTCTGGAGAGCCAGCGATCGAGTTCCTAAGTATGGAGACGAAGCTCTACATTGAATTCTTGGACCAAGAGGCTATGGAATTTGAACAGGTAACCGTACAAGGCAGGATAGAGCCCCCGTTGGCCGTTCCGATACTTATCATCTATACAAAACCAGATGGCAATACATTTAACCAGACGGTCATGGCATCGATTTCCGGATCTTTTACTTCGAAGGTCTCGATTGACAAAGCTGGTACTTGGTATGTCCAAGCAACCTGGGGGGGTAACAGGGAGTACTATGGAAGCTCGAGCCAGATAGCGTCGTTTCATGCCAGACCATCCTTCAATGTTTATGCTTTACTTCCATTCCTTCTGCCTTTTTTATCAATTCCAGTCGCCCTAGTGATTTTATATCGAAGGCGGGCGAAGAGGACCTTTCCTCCTCCACCAGTGGACGATGAGGAGAAAGTAGTAGCTTTGCTGAGATCGGCTGGAGGACAAATGTTACAGAAAGATATCGCTCGTAAACTTGGGTTCTCGAAGTCGAAAACGACAGGAATATTGAATGAACTGGAGGCTAAGAACGTTATCGAAAAGGAGAAGAAAGGAAGGGAGTATATCGTTAAGCTGCGCTAGGAATGAATTTTACGACCTTTACCTGAGCTGAACCGATTCCCTTAAACCGGGGAGAATGCGACGGACGAGAATACAAATGAGCTGATACAGACTGGCCAACGCTAGATTCGAAGACAGGTTTGCGAACGATTCAAATAGGATGAAGAAGGCAGCGGTCATAGCGATCTTTGCAAACTCCTTCATATCTGCAGTCAAACTTGTGGTTGGAGCAATTTTCGGAAGCCTGGCGGTTTTTGCGGATGGCATAGATTCTTTCTTCGACATCGTGTCTTCTGCAAGCGTTCTGGTTGGAATTAGAGCTTCAGAGAAACCTCCCGATGCTGAGCACCTTTACGGCCATGGAAGGTTTGAGAATCTGCCAAGCCTCGTCATAGCTGGGAGCCTTTTCATCGCATCATCTGCTATTTTTTATGAAGCTTTCAGGAAGATCTTTTATGCCGAATATGGAGCTTTCGAGTGGATTGCTCTCGGCGCTGCACTTTTCTCCATCGGAGGCAAGTATCTTCTCCAGAGATATCTCTTAAGGGTTTACGAGAAGGTGAAAAGCTCGACATTGATGTCCTATGCGAAGAATATAAGGGGAGATGTCCTTACGTCTCTATCGGTCTCCGTTGGGGTTGCCGCGGTCGCACTTGGCATGCCGTGGGCCGATCCTCTGGTGGCAATTATGGTTGCGGCGTTGATATTAAAGACCGGAATAGAGATCTCGAGGGAGACGCTGCAAATTCTTGCTGACTCAAGCCCTGGGAACGAAATAATCTCTAGGATTCGTTCGGTCGCGCTAACTGTACCCGGAGTTAAAGATTGCCACCGCGTCAGGGCTAGAAGGTCCGGAAGGGGGATCCTTGTCGACCTGCACATATGGGTTGATCCGGGGATAGAGGTGGCGACTTCGCACAGGATATCGGATGAGGTTGTGGGAGCGATTCTGAAAAATATCCCAAATGTTGTTCACGTGCTCGTTCATGTCGAGCCCAGTCCACAAAAGGAAGATATTGAGGACCACTCGAAAATGATAGCTGCCATTGCATCTGAGGTAACGAAGGTCAAGCAAGTTGTCGGTTGCCACGGGATCAGGCTCCAGCATTCTGGCGAAGACATGGTTGCCGAGATGCACATATTGGTCGACTCATCACTGAGCATTACGGAAACTCACAGGATCTCGGAGGAGGTTTCCGTGAGGATTAGGTCGCTTTTCCCAAATATAAAGCGCGTCGTGATCCACGAGGAACCTGAAAGCGTCGGTAGTGTCGAAATCTAGCACTATCCATGCAAGCAAGCTGGGCTGATCTACCATTTTGGCTCCACCAAGTGCCAAACGTTCGTCGGTTGGAAAGTGAGTTGTAGCTCCACAGCTGCATTAGGCATGCAAACTCCTGATCCGCCTTTGGCAGCTCCAATATAGATCCGGATGTTGAGTGGCACACCTTTTAAACACGTTTTTCAGGTCCATGGGGCAACATTGGACAGGAACGTGCGTCTCCTCGTGCTCGTCTCGTGGCTCTTCGGCTATGCCTCAGGTGCCTACGAGGTAATTTTCCCACTATACCTCGATTGGATAGGCGTAACTTTTGGGGAGATGGGAATTCTATTTGGCATTACAGCGGCTGCGATAGCGGCATTGAATATTGCTGTTGGGGCCAAGTCGGACATCGTAGGCAGGAAGATATTTTATGCGTTCAGCCTGGCGCTCTGTGGTGCTGTAAATTTCCTTATGCCATTTTTTAAGAAATTATGGGAGACGCTTTTTCTTTCGATCGGACAGTCAGCTTCAACATCGGTTAGGAATGCCATCCATAATGTCATGCTCTTCGAACTGACCAGAAAAGCATTCGTTTCAGCCTACTCGAGGGTGAATGGTATGGAGTATTTCGCCCAAGCCTTGGGGCTTCTCGGGGCAGGTTTGATCCTTGCATCCACATCGTTCCAATCCGCTTTCCTGTTATCTTCTTCAATCCTTTTTGTTGCTCTGGTCATTTTTATTTTTGGTTTCAAAGAGGAGCGACGCGAAAGAAAGGCAGAAAGAGAGAACCCCGGTATCGATTTATACCTTCCAAGGGAGTTGAAGATCTTTGCGATTTCCGGTTTGGTCATGGCTGTCGGCTTCGGATGCAGCCACGGATTCATGACTCCCCTTTTCTTCGTTAAGAAGTTTGAAACCAGTAAAGAGACAGTATCTGCAATACTTACGCTTCATCGCCTGAGCTTTGCAGTTCCTTTGATCTTTGCGGACAAGGTGCTTGCTTTCCTCAAGGCGTACAGTTCGAAAAGCATCGTCATTGCTCTAATGATCTACCAAGGAATATCTATCGCGATTACCGCCCTGATCCCAAACCTCATTCCAGCAACGCTCCTCTTCGTGTCTCATGATCTCCTGGCTGCCGCTTTCTGGTCTCCGGCCCAGAGCGCGCTCATACAAAGCTACTGCAGGGAGAAAAGCAGGGGAGCGGACTCTAGCAAGGTCGCAAGCATAAGCTCGATTGGGGGCATAGCGGCCCCCTTCTTGGCCGGATTCCTGGCAACGCTGGACATAAGCTATCCATTCATGGCTAGCGGCATAATCACGGTGTTGGCGGCGCTGATCCTCCTTCTAATATGATGGCTTGACTTATTGCTATTACGGAGCAGAATAGGATAAGATGGTCCGAGCTAAAGATGACGATACCGTACCTTGATTAAGCTGTTAATGCTTGCTTTTTCAATTTTACCTAGAGGACATGGCGTGCCTTTCCTGTTCAGCCCTCTTGGAGATAGCATAGCTCTTGGCATCGTTGTTTGCCGCCAGAATGATTTCTTCGGCGAGGCACTCATCGATGGTTTTGGCCTTGTGCGCCTTCGCAGCCCTTGCCCCCTCAGTCAGGTTCTTGATTGCAAGGTCGACCCTCCTCGATGGAGCCATGTCTACTGCGTGAAAGTACACTATTCCACCATAGCTGACCCTTGTCGTATCCTCCCTTGGGGCAGAATTCTCCACAGCTCGGGCGAGTACCTGGAGGGGATTCTCGCCTGTCTTGAGGTGGATCAGCTCCAACACGTTTGCCATTATCTTCAGAGATCCAGCCTTTTTTCCACTGTATCTTTTGGTGCGCATCAACCTGTTTGCCATTCTTTCGACCAAGTTTATCTCAATCTTCTTGAACCTCTCCCTTTCGTGTCTACCAAAGGTGTGGGGCAGAATCATCGCCTTCATCGATATGACATTTTTAAGCCCTGGATCAGATATTGTAACCGAAGACGGGTCCCATTTCCCGAAGATCAGATTCTTGGAGGATTCGAGCATTAGAAACCACCCATATCCTTACCTTACAGCCTTCTGCTTTTTACCTTTTAGAAGGGCATCGAGGGAGATTCCGTTAACGGCTATCACCTTGTATCTGACGCCTGGCAGATCGCCCATGCTCCTTCCCCTGGAGCCTCCAATCCCCTCCACCAAGACCTCGTCTCGCTCCTCTATGAAGTTCAGTCCTCCATCTTTTGGTACAAAAGCCGTGACCTCGAGGCCGTTCTTGATGAGTTGGACCCTGACACATTTCCTGACAGCCGAATTCGGCTGCTTGCTTTCGATTCCCTTCTTCTCGAGCACGAGTCCCCTTGCCATGGGAGATCCTTCCAATGGATCTGCCATGAGCTTCGTCCTAAGCATTCGGCGCTTGTAGTTCCTATCGCGCCATCTAAAGCGTTGCCTCTTCTTGTACACGTTCCTACCCGCGAACATGCCACCTGCGCTGCCCACAATCTTCACCCTTAACTCGAAATGGCTCTGGCTCCTATCTCACGGTCTTATATATCGGTTGCTTTTGCGCACATTCAAGCGAGGTACCTCATTGGTAATAGCTTCGGAATCGTGCCCTTCCTCTATGGCCCAAAAACCGAGCCGGCAACTGTGTTTGCTGGCAATAGTTTATGACATGGTGGCACCCAAAAGATATTTAACCATGCAAGAGGGCGCATGTACCTTACAAACGCGAAACGGACTGATTTGGAGTGTTGAAGAAGAGCAACGCATCCCAAGAGGGATTGAAGGTCAGGCTCACGGGGGAGGACATGAAGCACATCTCCCTATTCGAGGGATTTACAGGGGCTGCAGCGATCGACTGCATCGTTGACGGGGAAAATGAAGCCATATTCATCGTTTCTCCCGGAGAGGGGGGAAAGATCAGGTATTCGGCGGTCAGGAGGCTAGAGCAGATGATCAAAAAGCCGGTTGTGGTTATCGAATACTCTGAAGACCCTTTGCAATTCATCAGGAACAGCCTTTCGCCAGCGAAGGTCCTAGAAGTTAAGATGGTCGAGCATCCAGACGGGAAGAGAACAGCGTCGGTCACCGTTTCCGCGTCAGACAGGGGGAAGGCGATCGGAAGGGGCGGGAGAGTCGCACAGAGAACAAGGGCTCTTGCCAAACGTTATCATGGAATAGATAACGTTCACATCATGTAGTAGTTCCTTTTGTTCATGCCAGAAGATCGCATTTTCATCGCATCAGGGGAGTTACAACAATCTTCCTTTGCTTAAGAATGCCTTTCATCCTGGCCCAAGTGAGGATTATGGCTGTTCCTAATAACGTTGCAGCGCCTGCTAGAAAAATTGGATCTATCGAGCGTGTAGAAGAGCGCCCAAGCGCTTCGTCGATCTCTCGTACAAGGTCACCCTCTCCTACAAAACCCGCATTCATATAAGCTATTGTGCCATCCTTGTTTATGAGAATGAGTGTTGGAATTACCATCACGCCATATCCTACCGCGATGCTCCCATCCTTGTCCAGAACTACAACCCAATCCATGCCATTGTTCTCGGCAAAAGCCTTAACACTTGGTAATATCTCGCGAATGTTTATCGAAATTATGACCAGCCCATCTCCCCTGTATTTCGAATAAAGCTTTGAAAGCTCTCGAATCTCTTCCTTGCAGGGTTCGCACCAGGATGCCCAAAAATCCAATAGCACGACACTTCCCCTGTAGTTCGAGAGTGTTATGCTTTCGTTGTAGATAGATACCAACGTGAAATCTGGTGCCTCTTCGCCCTGAGTGATGAAAGCTGAAGGCCTGTCGAGCGATTCGACCAAGATCGCGGCAAGAGCCAACAATAGCGCGATGCACGACGCTCTGCGCAAATTCAAGTGCGCAGCCAAATCTTAGTCATGCACATTATAAGTCTTTTTTCGCGAAATAAAAAAGGTGAAGATGAATTTCTGAGCTGTTGAACTCCATGTGGCGCAAAATCTTCCTTCTGTGATGCGCTTCTTGTGCCACGATATTTAACAAAGCGTGTGCTTTTTATTTTCTTTGCAGAACGCCCTTATTTTTCCTGCCAAAACTTCAGGTTCCTCAGGGGCCTCCCCATCCCAAAGAAAGTAAGGAAGTGCCCAAGCGTCTGTGAAACCTGATTGTTGTATCCCCGGCCTGCTCACCATCCTCAAGTTCACGGAAAAATAATCCAGGTGCTCGTCAATCGGGCCAGATATGATGAAAGCATTGAAGCTTACATATCCCTGCCCATTGTAGAAACGAAGAATCGTCGAGATCCCTTCAGCAATCCCAAGCCATTCGCTTTCATCAAGTTCCAAAAAATTTGATCTTCCCCTAACTATCGCTTGGACCTCGTTAAGCCCCCTCAGAGGAGCGAACGGTACGAGCCAATCAACGCCATCCTTTTCAAACAGATACCGTTCTCCAGGCTTTTCAACACGTACCAATTCATGCCAGTAGTTCGATCCATTTACTTCTTGGAATGCTTTGCTCCTTTCAAGAAAAAGGTTTGTTAGGTAGAACGGCCTGTCTCTCACCAGTACCTGCATGTGGGGGTGGAAGATCGATGATCCAGCAGGAGGAAGGTAGTTGAATACGAATGTTGGAAAACGTATCGATGGATCGACTTCGTTTAGCCTTCTGACATATTCCAGGCCCCCCTTCAAGCCATCTAGGATCGATATCGGCGAGAATTCATCAAGCTTCAGGTGGTGCTCCTTTGAAATTACTACAACGGCGCTCCTTTCGGCATGACCAAGCAAGTTCGGGACGACAACGGCATTGCCGACGCGAATCCTGCCCCCTTTGCAGAAATCCTCCGTGAACATGGGAGTCAAATTCATCACTTTTTCGGGGCAAAATGGGCAACCAATGCTCGTTTTTTCGATGAGTGAATTGAGCAGATTTTCGTCCGTCGATAGAAATTTGGAGATGTAGTCAAGCATGCCCTTTATGACTGTTGTGTTGCGACCTGTTAATGGGTCCCTTCTGTACTCATAAGTAATGGCATCCTCTTTGAATCCCTTCAGCGGATTCAGTATCTTACTGCGCTTCAAAACAGTTTCAAAGTGTATCATTCAAAAACCAACCTGCTTTCAGTCTGCCACTTCGCTCCAGTTACCAAACTTAAGTTTTTCACTTAAATACCTAGGGCCTAGATGAATGAGCACTAAGTCAAATCGATCTGAATTTTCCAAACCGAGGATGCGCTCCTTCTGTTTTAAATATAGGGATTATCCTGCCAATTCGAATTTCTAGAGGTACATGACCATCGATTGATGCCGAAAACCACTAAAAGGAGGTTTCGCAGCTGCATGGCCTTGCAACTACCTTGACAGAGGATGTGGTCTTTGAAGAAAAAGGCCAGAGACTACTACGCCTCAATAGCGTCTGGCTACGATGAACTGTATGGCGAGGAGCAGCTTTCGAAGCTCAAGCACGCACTGGGAAGAATCGATTTGCAGAAGAGCGACATTGTCCTTGAAGTTGGATGCGGAACAGGTTTGCTGGTAAATTTCATGCAAGAGAAGGCGGGCAGGATTGTTGGCGTGGATCTCTCCAGGCCGATGGTGGAAAAGGGAAGGCAGCGCTTTTATGGTGAATTCTTGGTCTGCGACGCTGAGAGCCTCCCTTTCAGAGAGCGCACATTCGACAAGGTCCTTTCATTTACCGTCATACAGAATTTGGAGAGCCCTTCAAAAATGTTGGAAGAAGTTGGGAGAGTTTGCCGGGGAATCGCTGCCATAACGGTTCTCAGGAAAGGTTGGTCGATGAATAAGTTTCAGGACCTAGTGGGCAAGTACCTTAAGCTTCGCGAATCTTTCGAATTCGGAAACGATTTCTTCTGCATCTGTAGCGCATAACCTCAAAATGATTCCAATTGGTTCGTTGCATCTATGGACCGGTTCCTGGACAGCCAGTTACCTGCTCCTTCTCCTTCTTGCGGTCTCCTTCTCCGCAGGTCCAACGATTGTGGATTCTCCAGGTGACCTAATCCCCAGTACAGCAACCGGATGGTTTCTGAGGCTTATCCTTCCAAGCTGCACGCTGCTCTTCCCGTAAATTATCAGGGGGATTTCACCGAAAGCACAGATCTCCTTCAGCCTCTCCAGATCCTCTCCACCATAATTTGAAGCGACAACAACAGCCTTAACCTTCCCATTTACGGCAGCTGAAAGTACTGTTTTGCTTCCGAAAAGAACCGACCCAGTTTTGATCGCCAAAGCTATCTGGCTTTCAAGGTCTGAACTCAAAGTTCGACCTTCCTCTCTTTTTCGTCCTGGTTGCTGGAGGCAAAGTTCATGTAGAGCTCGACCAGCCCTGTCCCTATCGCAACCTCTTCGCCCACAAGAACCCTTTCCGTCATCCCCTGGAGCTTGTCCACCTCTCCTCCGAGGGCACCATTTATCAGCACGGGGATTGTGCGCTCGAATGCTGCCCTAGCCAGTATGCTTGCTTTCTCACCGCTAATGCCGTGGCGCCCGATCTGCCTTACGTACCCGGTGTGTGTCATTGCAGATGCAACGAGCATTATGTGCCTAATGTCGACATCGAGGCCGTTGTCGGTAAGTATGTTAACGATCTCGTCGATTATGGCCGTTCTTGCAGCCTCGATGCCCAGGACCTCGGCAATCTCATGTATGTTGTTGGTCGTCGTCCTCGTTGGATCCACTCCAGGAATCGTTAGAACCTCTGAGAAGTTCGATCCGTCTGTGAATATTACCCACTCGTTTCCCCTTTGGCTGACCGTCACCCTTTTGATACCAGAGAGCCCGGAGATTGGGGTTTTTCCAATCTTCTGCGCTATCTTTACAAGTTCCAAAGAGAGCTTGGCCCCCTGTGTGGAGCTCCTGTGCACTATCCTTATCAGGTTCTTGCCATCCGTCTCGTACTTGTAGCCTGAAGTCTCGATCGTCGTGAGGATCGACTCCAGTTTAACATCCCGTTCCTTCATCAATGACTCGTTTGGAATAACCTCTATGGAGTCTGTGGTGAAGTTAGCCGAAACCGATGCAACGTCCGATATTGTTGTGTAAATGAGCTTCTTGGCCAGCGATGCCGCAGCCTGCCTGGATGACGAGTGCTTCCTGTCAAGGTATATGATCATCATTGGCGTTTTTGCCGTCTTTCTTGCATCCAGTATCTCGATCAGGCGCGGCAATCCAAGCGTCACATCCATCTCCTTAACTCCCGCGTAGTGGAAAGTTCTGAGCGTCATCTGCGTCCCAGGTTCACCTATAGATTGGGCCGCCACTATGCCTACCGCTTCACCTGGCTCGACAGCTGCTTTCTTGAATTCATTTACTATGCTCTTCAATGTCGCGTCGATGTATTTGGCTGGAACCTTGTGCTTCTCCAATGCCTTCTCGGATTCTGCCAAAAGTTTCGGAGGCAAAGATTTACTTCTCGACCTTATCTTCAGCCTTATCATCTCTTTTGATGCTGGAGGGCCAGATTCCATTGAAAGCTTGAGACGCTCCACCAACCTGTCGACATTCACGCCCTTGCCGTGGTCACTTTTTGCAGGATCTACCCCATCGTCACCGTACTTGAACTCCAGGATGTTGCCCTGCGGATCCCTGACTGTGTTGTCGTACTCCACCCTGAGGGACTCTAGCGCATTGATGAGGCGTCTTTGTAAGTAGCCGCTCTGCTGAGTTCTGACTGCCGTGTCCACGAGCCCTTCCCTTCCGCCCATCGCGTGGTAGAAGAATTCGGTTGGTTTCAGACCTGTCAGGAAGTTTGATGATATGAAACCCCTAGCAGCTGGACTTATGTCGCCAAGCTTGAAGTGAGGGAGGGCTCTCTCAAAGTATCCTCGGTGAATCCTTTGGCCACGCACATGTTGCTGCCCTAGGCAAGCGATTATATGGCCTATGT
>CAZWAU010000074.1:0-3786 GCA_964631995.1 uncultured Nitrososphaerota archaeon | reverse complement strand
GATCTGATGACGGACATCATCTCCGGTCTGGTCAACTTCAGGATAATGGGAACCGGAGGGTTGCTCACCTAGCGAGCAGGAAGGAAGAGAGGTAAGCTAGGAGATAGACCCTTCAAGATTATTATCACGCAAGGTATCTATATTGTATTACGGTGGTTTCCTTGTCAAAGACGATTAGCCTAAGATTGCCACGCGAAACCATAAAGAAACTCCGCGAATTAGCGGATAAAGAAGGAAAAGATAGATCAACTTTGATACGTGAAATTTTAGAACATGGTGTTAAAGAAAAGAATATAGACCACGCTGTTGAACTATATCGGAGAGGACAATTCACTGGCTGGAAAGCAGCTCAACTAGCGGTGATATCCTTATGGAGCTTCTATAAAATTTTAGCCGAGAAAGGAATTCTCATTCAATACTCAGAACACGATTTAGAAGAGGATCTCAAGGCTTAAGCAGGGAATATCCTCTTTGCCCACAGTCTCCAACACAAGCCCGCTAATATGGCTTTCAAAAATAGGCAGGATCACACTTCTCAAAAATCTTTTTGGCGAAGTAATCATCCCAGAAGAAGTTTACAAAGAAGCCGTCGAAAGAGGCTTAAAAGAAGGATTAAGCGACGCGCTCGCTATAAAAGAATGCGTTGATCAAGGCTGGATGAAAATCTCGAAATTAAATGAAAGAGAGATTAAGCTCTGTCAGAAGATGATGGATCACGCCTTTGAAATCCATCTGGGAGAGGCTCAAGCGATAATACTGGCGCGCGAAACAGGCGCGCTGCTATTGATGGACGAATCCAGTGGAAGGGCATTCGCCGAGACATTGGATTACCTAACTTATACATATACCTAAATACCTTACATTTTTAACTTGCCTGCTACTGGAGTATTAGAACACTACGATCTGTTGTAAAAAAGAAAAGAACTAAGCTCGTCTTCCAAGATTTACTTAATAGCTTCATCATCTCTTGTCCATGGACCTTCAGCCTCACAGGCTTCTCAAAACAGACCCAACTACCGCCCGAGAATATTTTCACCTCTTCTCCCTTTTTTACCCCTCCACACAATCCTGGTGGGCGGTGAACGCGGGTGGCCCCTTGCCGTAAGCGATCGTGTCGCCCTTCTCGAACCCGAGGCCACAGACACGACAGCGCCCGGGGAAGCGGCTCTTGATTAGTTTGTAATCGGGTGGGATTTTAATCGGTTTTGGCTCTGGGATTGGTTGCTGAGTTGGAGCTTGTGGTGTCTTCAGTCCCTGGACCAGCACATTCAGAGAGTCAATCTTGCCGTTAAGGACCTCGACCTTTGTATTGAGGACCGTGAGTTGGTCCTGTAACTTGGCGACACTCGACAGTATTTCACTTATTTTATCTTCGATCATGTTTTCACCTCCACTTGCTGCACATCATATGAAGAATCAGATCCTTAACCGATATAGCCCTAGAGCTTAAAGAACCTATCCCGTTTGATAATTCCAGAATAGCACAATTAGCCATATTCCGCCCAATTTATGAATATAGCGAGCTCCGTAATCTCCTTCTCCAACCAGTGCCTCTCATCTTCGGAAAGGAAGAGGCTGAAGATCATGCTGAAAATGGTGAATTGGAAGCCAACCTTTCGCCCCGAATCCTGGGAACCCCTGCCCAAGTGTCATAACCAAAATCATAAAGTTGCTGCAGACCAGCGCCCCCTTTATAATATATTATTGCTCTAGTAATCATTAGCCGATTCCAAACCATTTCGCTTCTTCTTTCAAGTAAGGTACCTAATGCCTATCTTGGCCTCCTTGGAAAGAAAGGCACAACGCCAATCGATGAGCCAGAAACTCAATCTGCCGTGGAGAAACCGCATCAGGAGGGTTTTGAATTTTCGAAAATCTTCGTCTGCACGACTCAAGAGGCTTTGGGATCATGGTCTGGATGCTTTAAAGATGCAATACAACGGCGACTTGAGATCATCCCAGTGAACATTGTCGAGATGAATGACATAGAGAAGATGGAGAGCAGGATAAAACAGAACTTCATAGAGTTGCTACGAAATTACCTTCTTGTCATGGATTGCACATCTGGGACGCATCCTTCCGGAATAGCTTTCTACAGGCTTGCTCTGAAATACAGAGTTCCTTTAGTATATTTATACGAAGAGAAAGGTGAGATGTTCTGGCTCATCTCCAAGAACGATGCTATGAATGAGATTGAGGAAATTTTACGGAAGAAATGATTAGATTCGATGCATTTGGTGAAAAAGACCGACACTTCTAGCGCTAAACCCTCTGCTGAACTTTAAAGTCTCTGTAAAAACGCTTCCAAACGCGCGTTCACCTGTCTGGTAATAATAAAATCATATTCAATGATGGTGAGGCTGTACTTCAAGGGCCTATTCAACAATACGCGGGGAGAGTGGAGTATGATACATATCAGGAGTTCTTTTTCAAGGAGGCCCTGAAGTGGCTGAATGTTGAAGGATCGGGTCGAATATATGATGATGGTCAGATAAATTTGGTTGGGAAGTTCTCGAATAGGGAGTGGGTCAGGTCTGTTTTCAAGGAGTTCTGCGATTATGGAAAGCTCAGCGATGTCGGACAGGGGGAGATTGAGGTACATGGACTGAAGATCCAGATAGAGAGTGGTGAGTGGCGCGATAAAAAATACTTTAGCCTCAGGATGGTTGATGTTGGACAGACATTAAGGGTGTACAGGGATAATACTATCTCTTTCTGGTATGCTGGAGATTGGTATAATTTGGATCTCGATAGTCCTGGGCTTAAGGTACACAATACAGAGCTGACAACAATTCTCACAAGGGCTACATCGATGAGTCCGGATTCTTTGAGATGTTAGAAGAGGGAAAGGGAATTGAGCTCTTCGGCGTGAAGGGCGTGGTCACCGAAAATGGAGAGAACTCCAAAGGGCCGTATGCCATAATCGGATACAAGCAGGAGGATGGGACGGCCAGGCACGTGAAAATCACATGGGATGGCCTAACTATAGTTGAATTCGCGAAGAGGGTCATTGGGGTCGAGTTCGGGGAGGATGGATCAGTAAAGCTACTCTATGATTCAGGTAGCGCTATCCAAGGAACGCTCATAAAATCTCCATCCTTGCCCATAAAACCCTTCCAAGTGGACGTATTTGTAAGTCGGATTAGGTCTGATACAACTATAAATGACATCTGGGAACAGATCCTAGACTCAAAATCAAATGTACTTCAGAAGCTAGGAATAGAAAGACTTGAAGATTTTGCTAAGCAACTTGCATATGCTGTATACTACAAAGAAGAATTCGAAACTAAGAGCATGTTTCAAAACCCCATTTTCCTCCCACTCGTTCTCTTGTAGCAGATAAGCGCGCATGCCAGGTTCAGGAATGCCTGGTAAGTGCACTGCAGCCTCTCGTACCTCACCTTTAGCCTTCTGTACTGGTTGATCCATGCCTGTGTCCTCTCCACGGGCCAGAGCTTCCTATACTTCTTTGGTTTTCTCCTCCTGTTCAGAAGGGGCTTTATGCCCCTCCTGCGGAACTCCCTCCTGATCTGTTCAGAATCATATGCTTTGTCTCCCCTCAGCTTGAGAGGTCTTCTTCTGGGCCTTCCAACTCCATGCCTTATTGATGGGATGGCATCTATGAGCATTAGGGCTACGGTCGAGTCATGCTTGTTCGCTGCCGTGATCGTGGCTGCAAGAGGAAGGCCCTTCTGATCTGCTATGACGTGCCTCTTCGTTCCGTTCTTTGCCCTGTCGGTCGGGCTTGGGCCCGTGCAGCGCCCCCTTTTGGAGCCTGCACCGAGG
>CAZWAU010000073.1:0-2532 GCA_964631995.1 uncultured Nitrososphaerota archaeon | reverse complement strand
TATATCCTTTAAATGCTGTCCAAATCTGCAGCATATGTCGAGTTTACTCTTTTTTTTAAAAAAAATAACTTGTCAGTATTTAAACAACTGCTTTTATTAATCCAATATGCTTGCCATGCTCTTAACTGGGCGGCGGCCTCTTTCCCAGCACAAGAGAAATTGTCTGCTCTTTGTTTTCCCTCAGGATGGTCACCTGAACAATCTGTCCTGGGAGCGTTCTTGCCTCTAGGTAGGCTGAAAGGTCATCGCCACCTCGGATACGGGTTCCGTTAAGCGCGATTATGACATCTCCTCCCGCTATCACAGTCTTTCCCAATACCTGGACCTGCTTCGTTCCTGCTCTGATTCCCGCCTTTTCAGCAGGTCCGCCACTTGTTACAGAGGTAACAAGCCAGCCATATGTTTTGGTCAGATTCAATGCTTTCGCTATATCAGGGGTTACATCGATTCCTCCTACACCCATCCAAGAGTGCATATCATACGTTCCCTTCGAGACGAGGTACGGCAGCTCCCTTCGTATAGTATCGGAAGGAATGGCAAGACCAACGCCCTGGGAACCTGATATTATGGCCGTCGTTATACCAACAACCTCGCCAAGGCTGTTGAGCAATGGGCCTCCAGAATTTCCTGGATTGATCGGCGCGCTAGTCTGGATCACATTTGCTATCATGTAACCCCCAGTTGTGGGCTCCTGAATAGTTCTTCCCAACTGGCTGACGATGCCCGTAGTCATCGATCCTGCCAATCCCAGTGGATTCCCAATAGCCACAACAAAATCACCAACTCGAAGGCTGGAAGAGCTTCCAAGCGTGAGAGGTCTGATCTCAGCCTCAGGGGCGGAGATAGCCAAAACCGCTAGGTCGCTGTATGGATCTGTTCCCAAGACAACAGCGTCAAAAGCATCCCCATTGTAAAGGGTGACTGTAAGGTTCTGGACCTGATCAATGACATGGAAGTTCGTAACGATCACGACTCGACCCGTTGAGTTGCATGCAAAACCAGAGCCTTGTACAGTGCTGTATTGAATTACAGGCCCAAAGATCGTCAAGATCCTCTGAATCGTGACCCCTTGAACGACAACGATCGAATCTCTCACATTCAGGTAAAGCTCAACAAGATCCACCGAAGGTAGTGATGAACTACTCTGGATCGCTTGAGTAAGAGCAGAGATCTGGCGCTCCAGATCAAGGATATGCTCATTTAGCCTATTGATCTCCTCGCTCTGGCTAGCGATCGTCTGTTGGACTGTAAACAAGCCATAACAGAAAATTGCACTGAGGATAACTAAAGCTAGAACGGCTAGTGCGATGCCGCTTTTGTACATATTACTTGGAGACAAGCTACCTACTCTCTGCCTGAACCTTTTCTCGCTAGTCATAAATTTTGCGTCATCGATATTTCCATCATCATGAAATTTGTAATTCCCCTCGATTCCTATCCACATCTATAGATTTTTTTGAGACTTAATTTTTAAACGAAAGGCAGTCCGAATAAGGAATCTAAGGCATTTTAAAGAAGGCAATGTGAGCATCAATGACAAGTTATGGATCTAAAATTTCCAAGGGAGATCCGAGGTAGTAATTTCTCAACAAAAATGAAGGCACAGGTCGAATAGGCAATTCCACCTAACAGGTCGACTATGTAGTGCTCCCCCAGGTAGACTGCACTGAACCATACTCCTATTGGGATGAGAAGGATGGGTAGCGCCTTAGTCCGATTAATCTTGATTGCGTAAATCGAAATCAACCAAGGATAGGCTGCATGAAGGCTTGGGAAAGCTGCAAATGGGTTAGGCTGGATATAATCGAAGATGGTGGTATAAACAGGTATACCAATCTCATGATCTATCTGAATGAGAATCCGGGAAGCTTTCAACCCAAACCATGGAGGTGCAGATGGATATATCATGAAGGTTATGAGGGCACTGTAAGAGCACAGCAGGAAGGCAAGGGAATATTTCCAGTATTCCTTCGGAGAGTTTTTCCAAAGCATGAATCCAAACATTGTTGGGATTATGAAGTGTAGGGAGTAAAAGAATGCCCCAACATAATCAAAAAGGGAGCTTCTATAAAATTGTTGCAACATAAGGGTAGGGATGGCGCCGAACAGCAGAAATTCGGCACTTATCAACTCATCGATGTGGACGATCGCAGATATGTTGTCCGCAATTCCATACATCGCTTCATAAGCCATAAATAAAGCTGTAAATGGCGCCCAATCTCTTATAAAGCGCCTTGACCACTTCCTGTGCACAGCATATATCAGCAAGCTTACAATGAAAAATTCAAGCCTTGGGTAAACACCAAATCGCATGCAGAAGATGAGCAAAAATACCAAGTAAATAGAAGAGAAGGCTATTCCCAATCTGTGCGCCATACGAGCGTTGAACTGAGATGCTTGATCAACCTTCTCTTCTTGATGGTCGCAATCCAACGAGCGTTCCAGCCGACCGAATCTCCTTTCAGCTTTTGGTAATATGACTTTCCTAGCCGATCTCCCTCGCGATCCTTTGTAGCCTCTCGATCCTCTTCC
>CAZWAU010000072.1:0-3524 GCA_964631995.1 uncultured Nitrososphaerota archaeon | reverse complement strand
CTATTATGGTGCATGAGTACGTAATCTGGAGAAGGAGGCGCCTCTACCAGCCCTTCAGGTAAGGTCCCATCTATCGGTCGTGTTATGTATTGGCTTCGAGCCTTTACCCTTTGGCCTCTGTATCCGACTCAAGGTGCTTGTATGCATCAGGAAGCTCGGGGAAAGAGGTCTTCATCCTCTGCGCAGCTATCTCGGAGGCTTCCTCCAATACCTTTCTAGCCTCCTGATCTCGGACCGTTATGTCCAAAGTCTCGCCCGTCACCGTTCCAGCCTCTACCAGAAGAGTATCGAGCATCTCGTCGACCTTGGACAGATCGCCTGCAACTTCCGGTACAACCCCTGACAAATCTCCCTGGATCTGCTGTACCACATTCACGGCCGGGCCAAGAACGTTCATCACGTCACCAAATTCCTTGACGGTCTCCAATCGAATGATGACCTTCTCTAGGGAGTGCTGGCTCCTGAGAATCACTCGGTTCATCTTCCTGAGCTCTGCTATCTCGTTGGCATACATCGAAGCTCTAGCTGTATCTTTTTCCGTCTGGGCGCGGACGCAGAGGTCGAAGAGCTCCTTCGCTCTTGCCTGAAGCCTTTGGGTTGTTCTGTTAAGTTTTTCAGATTGGACCCTTAGTTTGGTTATAATCTCAGTTACCCTGTCCCTCATTGGAGGCTGTATGGGTTGCGGTGGGATCTGCACTTCCTTCTTCCTGCTCCACGGGAATTTTACGATATTGACACACGCTCCGTTGACCGATAGGGTCGTAGTGCGATATATAAGTAACTATGCGTTAGAAACCCCGAATGGCCAGCCGACAATACTAACACATAAATTCGTGGGGCGTTTAGCTGTGCTATTGGCATAATGGGATTATTACCCTGGTAGACGAACTTGATGTCGCAGGAGTTAGAGCAAACGGCCGCGCAGAGGGCCAAGGAAGCGGTGCAACTTGACAGGCAGGGCTCAAGAGCCGCAGCGATAGCCAAGTACCAGCAGGCAATACAGCTGCTCTACAAGCTTCTGGAGTTGACCGATGATGATAAGATACGAGCGGTCTACTGGGAAAAGATCAAGCAGTACCAAAGCAGGACGGAACAGTTGAAGTCTGCGAAGCAGGTGGAGGAGCCACTACAGCAAGGAAAGGCAAGGTTCGATGAGTTAGTTGTAACAGAGAAGCCGAAGGTAACGTGGCAGGATGTCGTAGGACTTGAGGCTGCAAAGAAAGCCATCCGTGACAGCATCATATTTCCCCATAGGCGACCGGACCTTTACCCCCTAGGTTGGCCAAGGGGGATCCTGCTCTTCGGGCCACCAGGATGTGGAAAGACTCTTCTGGCAGCAGCTGTGGCGAACGAGATCGAAGCTTACTTCTACTACGTTGATGCTGCATCTGTCATGTCGAAGTGGCTTGGTGAATCCGAGAAGAACGTCGCGAACCTCTTCTACTCAGCTCGTGAATCATGCAAGGATGGTCATCCAGCCATCATTTTCATAGATGAGGTTGACTCGCTCACGGCGGTGAGGCAGGTCGAAGTTGGAGGGGAGGCAAGGGCAAGAAATCAGCTTTTGAAGGAGATGGATGGCTTGACTGAAAAGGGCAGGAATGAGCATCTATATGTCCTTGCGGCGACAAACAAGCCCTGGGATTTGGACGAACCATTCGTGAGGAGATTCCAAAAGAGGATATACGTCCCGCTCCCAGATAGAGCCTCAAGGCTTGATATGTTCAAGCAGTACATCTCGCACCTCAGGGTCGACGAATCTGTGAGTTTGGAGGTATTGGCGGATGCCACGCCCAACTACTCAGGCCACGACATCCACGACATCTGCATGGAAGCGCAGATGAAGGTCGTTAGGGAACTTTTTGAGTCTGGTCAGACTGGACCTGGAACTAAGCCCAGGCCCATAACGATGGATGACCTACTCGAGATCATAAGGACTAGGAGAAGCAGTATCTCGATGGAAACCATAGCCAAGATCGAAAGTTGGTCCAAGATGCACATGGCGCTTTAAGTTAAGTATGCTCAAGTTCACTCGAGCTCCCTTTCCCTCTTCTCGACAACGATCAACCCCTTGCTTTGAAGCGATCTAAGCGCCTGCCTAACCTCCTCCTCCGAGATCCCCAAAGCTTTGGCACATGTCGAGATATCGAAGGTCTCTGGGCTCGCTTTCGCATACTCGTAGACAAGCTCCTCACTCCCTATGGAGGGGAGGTCTGGAAAACTCTCGCTGACCTTTGCAGCGGCAGCGTTGGAAGCTTCCTCAAGGATACGTCTTGCCTCCTCGTCGATCTCTGTGGCCAGGCTCTGGTCCGCCGATTCGGGCGTGGCAGTTGCAGCTATTATACTTCCAATGTGAACATTTAACTCATCGAGGGAGGCTGCAGCATCTGGCAGGAACCCAGACAACTGCCCCCGGATCTCGTTGATCACGCTCGTAAACGGAAGAAGCTCGAAAACTACATCCCCGACCTCCTCCAAAGTTTCGAGCCTAATCTTTACCTGTTCAAGGACAAGCTGGCTGTGGAGGACCTTTTTTGCCATCTTCCTTATCTCGACGACCTCGTCAGCATATATCTTGGCCTTCTCCTTGTCCCTTGAAGAAATTGCTTCTATGCAAACCTGGAAGCACTGCTTGTCCCGTTCCTTCAACCCCCTGTACACGCGGTCCAGCTTTTCGATCTGAACCCGGAGCTTCGTTAGGGACTGCTGAATTTTCTCGATGGGCAACCTGTAGCTTTCTAAACTCGCCCCATCGGATGGCTGGCTCTTTGGACCGTGACCCGTGCCGCCATTCCACTTTTTCATCTAGTCCGAGGGCTCCTAGATTTTGATGTTATGACTAGGATTTCTACCTTTCGTTGCCGTCCAATACCGGACAGGTCCTGTGGTAAGACGTCGGATCAAAATGGTCGTTGGCAGGAACTCTAATTCAAAGAATGCGCGATTGGAAAGGATGGTCTTTCATCAGCGCCTGTTTCACCAGATTGCCTTCGCCGATCATGGTAGAACAACAGGGAGCACCATCGCAAAATAGGCAGCTAGGAAAGCGGCCATGCCAGCAATTGATGTTGCCAAAAGCAAAGTTTGTCTGTTCTTGAGAAGCCTCCAGAGCGCCAAAAGGCATATGACTGAAAGAGAGACCAAGGCCAAAAGAATTGTAAGAGTATACTCGCTCCAAGGACCGGATGCGGTTAAAAGGGTAAAGAACCAGAGGGTCGACATAAGTGCCCAGGTCAAGCCCGAGAGAATCTTTTTCCTGTCCATCCGTTAACGGCCTAATCATTCAGTTGGCAAAGATAAACCTTGGTACAGGTACGGTGCGCTCTTCATTGGCAAATATTCTCCAGAGACAAATTTTAGAAGATGGCACTCAATTCAAGTGCTTCGTTGTGGCTTGCCTGGATTGGAAAACCATCGGGGAAATAATTCTCTGGTCTAACTGCACCATAGGAGAAAAAGTGGAGCCTGCCTGCTATGTAGGTCTTAACATCGTGAAAGCTAGGGTGCCAGCTATGATGGCGTTT
>CAZWAU010000071.1:0-4702 GCA_964631995.1 uncultured Nitrososphaerota archaeon | reverse complement strand
TGCAAAGACCCAAGATGACATGGTAGGTGACGGAACAACCACTTCCGTTGTGCTAGCTGGAGAGCTGCTGCGCAGGGCTGAGGAGCTAATGGACCAGAGAGTCCACCCGACGGTAATAGTTAGTGGATACAGAAAGGCTGCTGATAAAGCTGCGGAAGCCCTCGACAAGGTTGGCATAATGGTCGATCTGGAAGATCGTGAGACTCTGAAGAAAGTTGCCACGACAGCTATGGGAAGCAAGGCAGTAGGGGTGGCGCGGGAGCACTTCGCGGAAATTGCAATAGACGCCGTGAAACAAATCGTGGAAAGGAGAGGCGAGAAGACCGTTGCCGACATCGATAACGTTCAGATCATCAAGAAGTCTGGGAAGAGCCTCTTCGACACGGAGCTTGTGAGGGGCATAGTCCTCGACAAGGAAGTGGTTCATCCAGGTATGCCTAAACGCGTGGAAAACGCCAAGATCGCCCTTGTAAACGCGCCCTTAGAGATCGAGAAGACCGAGATCAGCGCCGAAATAAGGATACAAGATCCATTGCAGATGAAGGCATTTTTGGACAAGGAAACGCAGATGCTCAAGGGCATGGTTGAGAAAGTCAAAAGATCAGGCGCCAATGTCCTCATCTGCCAGAAAGGCAGAGACGACATGGCTCAGCACTTCCTTGCAAAGGAAGGCATCTTGGCAGCCAGAAGGGCTAAGGAATCAGACATGGAGAAACTTGCCCGAGCTACTGGCGGAAGAATAGTCACTAACCTAGAAGACCTAAACCCGGAAGATTTGGGCGAGGCTGGACTCGTAGAGGAGAGGAAAATCGGCGAGGACAAAATGATCTTTGTGGAGAAATGTAAGAACCCACGATCCGTCGCTGTTCTGATCCGTGCTGGTCTAGAAAGAATGATCGACGAAGCAGAAAGATCCATGACTGATGCACTATCCGTTGTTTCAGACGTGGTTGAGCGCAACAAGATAGTCGCTGGCGGAGGGGCCATCGAAATGGAGATCTCCAAAGAACTTCATGAGTACGCGACAAAGATCGGGGGAAGGGAGCAGTTAGCCATAGAAGCCTTCGCAGACGCTGTAGAGATCGTGCCGAAAACCCTAGCTGAAAACGCAGGGCTAGAGCCCATCGATATGATTGTTGCCTTAAGAGCTGCCCACCAGAAGCCTGATGGACAGTTGATGGGAGTCGACATCTTCACTGGCGACATCGTTAACATGTACGAAAAAGGCGTAATTGAGCCCTTATGGGTGAAGGAGCAGGCGATAAAGTCAGCAGCAGAAGCAGCATCCATGATATTAAGAATAGACGACATCATCGCAGCGACCAAACCTAAAGAAGAAAAAGCGCCAAAAGGTCCAAAAGAGGAGGAAGAAGGCAAGGAAGAACTTTAACGCTCCTCTCCTTCCTGAGAAATCATTGCTTAGGTTCGTGATCCGCTTTTTTGAGCAAGAAGCGTTCGAAATCTGGAAAAGTCACCTCGAGATTGCCTTAGACGACTATACTGCACACTTGCACATCGCCATTATCCGAGACGATGGAAGGAGGAGGTGAGAGGTATAGGTGAGAAGTATACCTGCCCCCACTGCGGTTTCTACTTCGACATAAATTATGGCCGCATCTTCGCCTGCGGCGACTGTGAGGGAAGTGTCTTAGGAGACTGTGGCTTCGCTAGATGCCCCAAATGCGGACACGAGTTCGCCATATACGTTCCCGAGGGTTGCAGAGGCGCACCAGTCTATAGGCCCTTCATGACGGCTAAGAAGGGACGGCATATAATTAAGAGAAAAGAACCTTGGCACCAGATTTAAGGATAAAGGAGAGAATATGGCAGACGAGTTAAAAGGAGAATGTAAAGGCATCCGGTGGCATGTGCGGCGCCACAGGTGAGACTAATGGGGTGCAAAGCAAAGGGACCTTGCGTGATAGATCCAAACCTGCCCAAGGGAGATGTGGAAAAGAACCCTTATTGCAGATATGCCATGGAACATGAACGCGTTGAAGGCGTGGGATGCCCATACTGGAAAGGGGAAAAAATGAAAATGAAAATAGAGGTATTAGTCAGATCAGCATTGCAAATTGGCAAATAAGATGGAAGAAGAAGCCACATTCGGATGGCGCTTTGCAGAAACGTAGAGGTTAATGCTATGACACAGGATCGAAACGCACGGAGTTCCATGGCACGTGGGTACCTTCTTCGAACCCTCTTGGTACATTAAGGCTTTCCGTGGGAGGAGAAATTACTGTGGCCCTCGTTGGGTGTGAGGTCTGTTTTGATGAGGCTTGTTGAGGTTTCCAGCCTTTTCGATGAATGTTATGAAGTACCATATGTTCCCACATCAGTGGAGACTGTGAAGAGGATGCTGCAGATCGCTGAGGTCGGTCCAGATGCGTGGTTTACGATCTGTGTTGTGGGGACGGGCGCATACTCATCATGGCGGTGGAGGAATTTGGGGCCAGGGGAGCCGTAGGATACGAGGTAAGGAAGGAGCTGTACAAAGCAGCCTTGTCAAGGATTAGATATCGAAGGCTGGAGGATAAAATCAGGCTGTTTAACGGAGACCTGTTTGACGCCGACCTTTCTGAAGCCACAGTCGTCGCCCTATACCTCAATGGTTCGGTTAACGAGCAGCTTAAGCCCAAACTTGAAAGGGAGGCGAGACCGGGCACGAGAGTAGTAAGCCACGACTTCGAGATACGGGGGTGGCAACCTGTAAAAAAGGAAAACCATCGAGGCGACACGGTCCACCTTTACATAATACCTGAAGATTTCAAAGCACCAAAACTCCTCAGAAAATTAAATGGGGATCTTCTGAGACTTCAAGCGGTCCTCCGCCAGAACTATGCAGATCTTGAAGAAACATTCACCAGAATGAACAATGGGACTTACGTGGTTATAAATGGAAGATACGTGTACCGCCGCGGCTGGGGAAGGGAGAAAGCGATAATCAGCGTCTGGACAAAGCCCATGGAAGAATCAAACGCGAAATGCTTGTACAATGCCCCGGTATTTCTCTATCAAGAACGAAGCACAACTGCAGTGGCGACTGGCCGAACTCAAAACGATTCTCAGAGTACACTCTGATGAAACTCATCTGGCCTCTGAACGAAGGGAATGAAACCGTGCCAAATACTGATGCAGAGATTCTTTTAACTGCAGATCGGACGCTGATGAGCAACCATAACAAAAACGAGTTCTTAGGTTTCGGAGCCACTGCCCCGCCAGATGTTCTTCCTGAGCGGCTCCATCGAAGGCTGTTCTTTCTCCTCTCAAGACAAGGAAAGGAGTTCCTGTGGAGGCGCCTTACGGTCTAAGGAAGGTGGAAGCTCAACTAATAATTGAAGGCTTCAAAGTCCTAACAGTGGATCCAGATCGCCTGGGTCTATACATAGATACTGCTCACGTTTTAGGGGTTTACACTATGGATCCTTTTGGACTTGGGCCAGCCTCCACGACCCTTACAAAGATATTGAAAGCACGAGAAACCTGCTCTGCGAAATACTTCAGAAGTTTGCTTGAGAAGCCTGAAGTTCTGAGAGCCAAGAGACGCGGCTTAAAGATAATAGTCGGTGGTCCTGGAGCATGGCAGTTTAGGCGCAGGTTAGAGTTCGTAAATGAACATGGGATCGACTGTGTAATAGAGGGAGAGGCAGAGAAGGTCGTAGGTGAACTCTTGAGAAGGGCGCTTAACAACCAGGAACTGCCCAGAATCCATGATGCCAACGTAAAAGATGCTCCAAGCGTTGAGGATATTCCAGAGATAAAGAATCCATCCATAAATGGATTGATTGAGATTGGGAGAGGATGCTGTCGAAGCTGTCAATTCTGCGATGTGACAATTAGACCGCTACGATGGTACCCATACGAAAAGATCTTGAAAGAACTCAAAGTAAACGTGAAAGCGGGCATACGCCACGGAGTCCTGCACGCCGAAGACGTCTTGCTGTACAGCTCCAAAAACACCGTGCCTAACAGGGAAGAGGTTTTGAAACTGCACAAGTTATGCAAGAGATTTCTGAGCAATGTCTCTTGGTCTCACACGTCAATGGCCGCCATAGCTGCAGACCCAAAACTGATTGAAGGAGTTTCTGAGATATTACTTGACGGAGATCAGGAGTGGTTGGGAGCTGATGTAGGAATTGAAACAGGTTCTCCAGATCTGGTCAGAAAGATAATGCCTGCAAAGGAGTCCCTTTAGAGCTGACGAATGGCCAGAGGTTGTGAAGACAGCGGCAGGCGTGATGGCAGACAACAACCTCGTTCCAGCTTGCACTTTAGTGGTAGGCTTACCTCAAGAGACAGACGAAGACATCCTAAAGACGATTGAGCTGGTTGAAGACTTGAAAGACTTTGAAGGCCTAATCATTCCTTTGTTCTTCGTCCCCATGGGTAAGCTAAAAGATGAAAACTGGTTCAGATTAGAGGAGATAAGCCCTCTCCATGAGGAACTGCTCGTCAAATGCTTGAGACACAGCCTACACTGGGCCAAAAAGATAATGACACGGGCTCACCCTAAAGGAGTGAAAGGCCCTTTCCTAAACTTTCTCATCAATCTGATTATATGGTGGGCAGATCAGAGGACAAGGAGACTGAAAACGAGCGGCCTCAAAACGAACACTGGTGACGAGAACTGGGCAAGATTAGGATAATAGTTGGCCCTAACCACATTAAGAGCGCCGCGTTGGCAGCGGCCAACCATCTGAAG
>CAZWAU010000070.1:0-3162 GCA_964631995.1 uncultured Nitrososphaerota archaeon | reverse complement strand
AGTCTAACCAGGCAGGACGGCGGGCTCCAGCCAAACGAAGCCAGCGATCCCGGTGAGGGAGATGAGGAAAGGTTGGAGCTGGGGAAAGAGAGAAACCCGTGAATGGGCGTTCAAATCGCCCTGGCCCCACTCCCCTTTCAAGTTATTCTTAAAGCGTACTATCTCTCTAGCGCGCGCTCCCAGGATGCTCTTTCTACTTAGCTCTTTAAGGTAGTTGAATAACCTTTCTTCATCTTATCAGTTAGCCCTAACCTTTAAAATATATGTCTGCAAAAGCAGCTTTAGAAAGCAACTCTGCCCTATTTCCAAGCGTATCTATGCAATCCACCTCGAGGCCGAATTCTATTGCCTTCGGCACTATTTGAATCCCATCTAATGCAGCGATTGTTCCATGTACTGCTTTAGCCTCGTCCTTGAAGGGTGGATAGAAAGTTGCTAATGTGTCGAGAGCATCTGCCAGAAAATCAAGAATGTCTACTAAGCCCTTAAGCCCCTCTGCCCAATTCTCAATATCCTCCTGTATTCTTAGTGCCTTCCACGCCTTATCCTGTACAGAATTTACGATTTCCCTATACTCGTAAAAATCCGAACGCATTCCTCTCTCCCAATCATCTGGCTCTTTGCCTTGAGGTACGTAGTTCTTAGCACTTTCTAAGGCTGCATATAGACTTGCTTTCGCTTTGTTGATATAATAAGGCTTTAAAATATTGTCAATAAAATCTTTTTCAATATCCTCTTTCGACAATTGGGGTCTGCCGATATATTCATTGATCGCAATAGTGATAAATGGCTTATAAGGACCGTCTGGTACTTGCTCTAAAACCATATCAATAAGCTCGGGTATAAGCTCTTTTTCAATATATTCCTCTAAAAGATCAAGCCCTTTTTCGACAGCTTCTTTAGCTGCTGTAAAACGCCCACTTGTGAGAACATCATAAGCCAGCTCTAGTGCTGCACCCGCAAACTTATCGCCGATCGATTTTTTCCTAGCATCCTTTAAAGCTTTTAATTGTTCAACGATTTTATGAATATCCTGTACGATTTCCTGGAAGTCTTCAATTGCACTTTCAGCCTCACGTTGAGCATACTCGTTGAAGTTTGCATAGCCGGAGAGAGCAACGTAGAAACGCTTAATGGCAACCATCTCCCGCCACGTTACTCCGTTTGCTTCTATTTCATCTAACCATTTCTCAGCTTCAGTTACAAAATCTTTGAATGGGCTATCTGGCAAGGCACATTCGTCCAAGTCCTTAAGCAAACCCCTTGCTTTAGCCAGTTCCATTTCCTTATCTATAGTTTTAACCTGCAAGGAGAAGTTTAAGCCCCCGGCAGGAATCTTAATCCAAAATCTCTTCATGTATCGAAGAGTTTCATAAGTGTATGCGGGATGTCCTGATGTATAGGCAGTTACGTAGTAATTGCCAACATGCATATCGTCGATTATGATAAGACCATTTTTTGGCTTTATCTCAGAAGGATAGCACTTCTCCTTTCGGTCGCCCATTTTCGTCCAGAAATTCACGACAACCTCTTCACCGAGTGGGTTCCCTTCCTCATCGTAAACACTGATCATGAGCCTTGTTTCTTGTCGACATGGAACATAAGAAAAGCTACATTCTACAAACTCGCCTTGGCGTTCAGGATCCGCAGCTTTAATTGTAACTCTAACAGTATAGTTGCGCGGATGGCCAGGTATCTTGAGCCTGCTCATCCACGCAAAGAAGTATTGGCTCTCCACAATCTGGCCACTTTTTATCTCGATGCCCTTCTGCTGAAATGGCCACGAGATACGTTTTCCGAGTGTTTCAAAGCCAGCCATTGCCTTTGGGTTTATATTAGGGTCATAATATCCTTCTAGATGATGTAGTTCATCTGGTTGACTATAGAGTACCTCGATGCCTTTTTCTTTAAGAAGTTGTTCAACAGCAGAAAGGGTTGCAGCACTACAATCTGGAGCGTACCAGAAGGTCCCGTATACGCTTTTTGCCGGAGAATCTGTAATGACTACAATAATCTTTCGTGCTTCCTCTCGGAAATCGAACTCACTGGCTACTAACATCATCTGATCATAACTTGCAGCAGGATCATACCACTCGCCTCCGGTTAGCTGCACGTTATCTAGCCACTGATGTATCTCTTTGATTTCCATCACGCCACGAAATGGCATTGTGAATGCCCAACTGTCATATGATTCAGCAGGATAATTCCCCTTAGTACTTCCCTCATATTTCACAATTGCTATACGGAAGTCAACATGCTCAGACTGAAGTCTATCAACAAACTTATGAAGTTCAGAATGTATTTGGGGCATTTCCTCCTCCATCGACTTGGTCATGTCGACCAGAAAGACGATATCTAGCTTCTCACTCGTAACGGATCTCTCCCAGAAACCATCCCCTTCAAACTGACAGTCATAGCCGGGTTTGTCAAAGGTAATTGAGCGCTCTTGAATAACATGTCCCGTAGAGTTGATGAGTACCTCAGAAAGGCTGAAATCATTCAAAGATAGCCCGGTTACCCAATTACCCTTCGAGTCCTTCACCGAAACAGAAGCCCAAAGATAGCTTTCCTCCCAATAGGTGCCCCCACCATACCAGAACGAGAAGTTGTTTAAAATTAATTGTGCTCTTTTCTGTAGAGAAGTGCGCAAGAAGACGAATGAGGCTGTAGCAACAGTCGCAGCTATGCCTATTATGATAATAATTATTACGCTTTTCGGCATCAGTACTCCCTCATCTCATCGAGTGAAGATGTGGTCGAGTGCAACGGTGCCCCGCACTGCGCATAAACCTTAGTCTCATCCGAGTTCTTAAAACCACATTTAATGCAGAACACCATCTTAACCTCAAATAATATCCTTTCCCCCTTAAATATAAAGGTTTTGTGACAATATCTGGTTCCTAAGAGGCCTCTATTAAATCCTAATTACAAATATGCCATAGCACACTAAGCATTTAAAGAAATAAATTATTGCCTGGGAAAGGCTATTGAGGATTTGACGATTGCAGAGATTGCCACTATTTGGGAATAGGGTATGAAGATGTCTGGAGTAATCCAGGTAAACAGCTCCAGTTATCTTCTTCACCAATTGATCCTGATATGCTTCATCACCCTTACCCATAACCCTGCATGGCATACTTCCCGGGCCAGAGTGAGTATGAG
>CAZWAU010000069.1:0-4002 GCA_964631995.1 uncultured Nitrososphaerota archaeon | reverse complement strand
TCCTACGAAGATGGCAAGAACGCCATGAGAATCACCGCCACTTCGAAGCACGGAGCGCTTTGCTTCTTGGGAAAAGTTGTGATCGACGCGAGCGGTTTTTCAACCATTGTGGGAAGAAGCCTCGGATTGGCGAAAGGATGGGAGAGGTTCGGCGTGGGTGCCGAATATGAAGCTTACGTGGAGAACTTGGACATAGAATCTTTGACATTGATGGTTGGGCAGAAGTATTCTCCAGCTGGTTACGCGTGGATATTTCCAACAGCTGAGAACAGAGCGAGGATAGGGGTTGGGATAGGGCGGCCGGAATCATGTGCAGACCCTTTGGTACAACTGAAAAGCCTCTTGATTGAGAGACCAGGTCCATTAATGAAGCTTGGGAGGATCTGCCCGCTTGAGATGCACCTAGGAGCTGTCCCAAGCCAAGGGCCAAGGGAAAAGACTGTTTCAGACCGCATTATTTTGGTCGGGGATTCAGCCGGGCATCTTAATCCCCTCCTTCTTGAAGGGATCAGGTTCGCGACGAGGTTCGGTAAGATGGCTGGGGAAGCTGCAAGTAAAGCGATCGAGAGATCGGGCACCTCAAAGGCTGGGCTCGGAAGTTACGAAACTTCTTGGAAAGGTGAAGTTTGGAGGGACTTTCAGACAGGTCTTGAGGTCCAGAGAGAATGGCTCAAAATGTCAGATCGAGAATGGGACGAGGAGCTTAAGGCGTTCGATGCGCTTCCAGCCAAGGAGGTTCTTGAAATTTTAAAGTGCCAGTTTCCGATACGAAAGTTGCTTGGACTTGTCGCAATGCATTCTGAGCTCGCTAAGACACGCACCTTTTCAGCCATTTTGAGGCACAAGACAAAATCTTTGGCAAGCGCTTAGGCTGCTCTCTTTCGTTGTGTGCAGAAAACGGATAATTGCGCCAAGTGCTTTAATTTTACGATGGATATCTAGCAATGAAGAAGGGACCGACTGCAATAAGCATAGGTTCTCCAATTTTCAACACTGCTTTCTGAATCCATAACCTTATACTGGCCGTTAGAAAACGAGATGCTAAATGACAAGGTAAGGAGGTGAAATTGTTTTTGCCAAACAAACTTCTCTGCCCGCTCCTAGTACATCTTGGAGCTGTGCAGCCATGCCAAGGAGAGAGTTGCGCTTTCTGGAGGGTTGAGAATCAATGCCTCATAGCGCGCTACTTGGAACTAAGCGTCAAAAATTACGAAGCCTCCAAGAGCGTTTGATAAAGGGGCGCGAACCCTTCGTCCTGAGCCCTAGACTCACTCTGTCTTCATGCCTATATTTGTCTGAATGATGGAGTATGCTGCACCAGGTTTGATTTGGCAGCCACCTTATGGTCAAACTTGATAGCCAATTTTGTTTCTTCTTCCTATGCATTTTGCAAACAGAATCATGAATATAATGAGGGAGCTGGAATGCGGCCTTGAAGTTAAATGCAACGACCTCTTTCTCGACTTCGAAGATCAAAGTGGAAGATCGATAGGCCTGGCCTTAAGGCCCGATTCGTAGGCTGCTACTATTATCTCCAATGCCTTTCTTCCGTCCTCGCCTGTGACTGGCGGCTCCCTTCCCGAAAGCACCGCCTCAGCAAATCCCTCGAAAAAGCGGGTAGCGCTTTTGCGGCCGTTTTCAAGCTTGATCTCATTCCACTTGCCAGCCTCCCCAAGCTCCGTCTCCTTCTTAGTGCGTACCCAGAGAGGATTGGATACAACTATCTCGCCCTCTGAGCCATGAATTCTGTTCCCCCTTGGGCCCGTTCTTGGCAGATCCTCAAGGCAAGAGCTTGCCCTTATGGTCCCGATCGCCCCGTTCGAGTACCTGATCAGAGCACCGATGTAGTCCTCAACCTCGACGGGCGTCATGAATGTTCCATATTCGCTGTAGACGCGTTTCGCCTCAAGCCCTGTGACATACCTCATGTAATCTATATCGTGGACGCAATTCATTATCAGAACCCCTCCGCCAGTCTTCTCCTTCGATTTCCTCCATTCTGACTTTATTCTTCCCGTATAGCCTCCTCCCCAGTAGCTGTCAGGCTTTATGCCCATGCTCGTTATCGTTATGCCTATCACCTTTCCAATTAGGCCTTTCTCGATGATCTCCTTCGCCTTCTCGACTTCTGGAAGGTACCTCATCGGGAAGCACGTTGAGAGCCAAACGCCTTTAGCCTTGCATTCAGCTATCATCGCGTCCGCATCTCTAAGGTTTATGGAGATCGGCTTCTCAACTATCACATGTTTTCCAGCCCTGGCTGCGTCGATCGCGTATGGCGCATGGAGGTAGTGGGGAGTTGCTATGTAAACGAAATCAATTTCAGGATTCGATAGCAGCTTCTTTGCATCTGTGGTGTAGGGAACGCCATACTTTTTCCCAAGGTCTTCAGCTGCCCATTCGACGACATCCATGACCATTCCGATCTTGATGTTCTTTGCCTCATTCATGGCCGGAGCTGTTGAAACGTTTGCTATTTCGCCGCATCCGATTATGCCTGCGTTCAGTTTTTCCTTCATGGTACCCATCCCATATGCTTTCGTTTGCGATCAGGCCCGAGCGATGTAACCTTTTAATCTTTTCGCGGTTTCGATCAAAAGGTCCTCAGGCATGTTGTGGCCCTTTATGATCTCCAGCGAGACATATCCATCGAAGCCCGCGCTCTTCATCAGCTTCGCCAAATGCAGCAGGTCCTCATTCGCTGGGTCCAAAACTTCATCATGCACATGGAAATGCCTTATGTGGTCCTTCAGGAGTTTGAAAGACCTTTGGTCTATTTCCGAATGGTTCCATAGAATTCCAAAGTTGGTGCTCTTGACCCTTTTCAAAACCTCGACAGCTTCATCCGAACTCTTGATTATATCGTGCAGCGTTTCGAGCATCGGGCAAACTCCATAACCCTTTGCATAATCCCCAACTTCTGTGAAAGCGCTGGCAACATAATCGGCAGCCTCCTGGGAAAGTTTTGGTATGCCCCCTCCCGCAAAGATCCTTACTACCTTCGCTCCAAGATCATTGGCAAGCTCAACGTTCCGCTTGGCAGACTCGATGTTGCTCTTTCTTTTCTCCAGATCCGGAAATCCGAACTGAACAGATGTCGCGATGCAAGGAACCTCGACACCCTTTTCTTCAAAAAGCTTCTTCACTCGGCTCCTTTCGATTTTGGGTGAGCCTGACGATATCCCATGCTTGTGCCCTTCGTCCACCCTGATCTCAACTCCATCATATCCTGCTTTCTTTGCAAAATCTACCACCTTCTCGATCTCCCAATCGGGGAAGACGAAGGTCATGAAGCTCAGTTTTATTGCCAACTTACCACCGGCCTTCGCCCCGCTCCCAGTGCGCTATTATGTTTACCTCTTTCGCTTCTCTTGACCTTCGCAAGCTACTCGATTATGTTTACCTCCCTGAGTTTCGCTTCAACACCAGAGAGACCGAGTTTCCTAAGAGTTTCAGGCTCTGGAACCCCGTTCACATCACAACCAACGGTCATGAAGCCTCGCCCTCTCGAACCTTTTCTGGTTCAATGCTTTTCCTTTGTATGGTCCTGAAATACTGGTTTTGTTCTCCCCTGCCGGCCCGATGTAAAGGATAGAAGGTTCCTTAGCTTCGTAAAGAGGCCGAATGGACTTGATCTAATCGATCGATTCCTTTATGAGAAATCGAAGTGTTTGCCTCGATCTTTTCCCCCAGATGGGCGGGGCATCCTTGATTTCGATTTGGCTATCGCGCATCTCTTGCATACACTGCTATTGCAATAGTTTCTCAATATCCAAATTTTTTCCTTTCTAGTCATGCCTCTATGCATCATCGCATTGTGAAAAGCCTATCCTTTGACCGAAAGGAAACGGCTGGCCGAAAGGCGCAAGTTAGATTTCTCTTCGCTACTTGGCTTGCGTAGCGCCTCTTGAATTCCTACGATCTTTTTCTCGTACTAGTCAGAAAGAATTGGCAGCTTTATCGGCAGATCGCCGTGTTCATATATCGTCTCCGTAACTACGC
>CAZWAU010000068.1:0-3430 GCA_964631995.1 uncultured Nitrososphaerota archaeon | reverse complement strand
GGCCTGGAGTAGACGCCCCAGTTGAATGAGCACATGAATGCCTGCCCGACCGCTCCATTCATAGCAACCGCAATGGTTCCCGCGATCGAAAGGACGAGGGTCAAAACCGCCATAGGAATCCAGTGTATTTTTTCTTCAGCTTTAACTTCAGAGTTCGTAATTTTCCCCTTCTTTCGTTTGACCTCGAGAAACAATTTATAATACTTTCGATGCGTTGAGACAGCAAGAACACATTTCGTCGATTTTTTTATTTCAATCGGTGTGAGGAAGAACTAAAAGTGGACATGGAAAGATTGGAGATTATGATGGGTTATTCATGAAAGGATGATGGCTACTGTTTCAACGACAAAGCTATTTGCTATAACTGCTGGCAAAGGCTAAAGGATGCGGTGTATGATATCAAATAACATAGATACTGTTACTTTTCAAAACAGATACTATCTGCCTAAATAATAAATCAGCCAATTTTGTCCTGATAAGGGTGCAAGCGGAAGGACCATGATTCGCAGATGCAAGGAAAGCGAATTCGAAACTATCTATGCGATAATCAATGAAGCAGCCCAGGCTTACAGAGGCGTTATTCCAAATAGCTGTTGGAAAGAACCTTACATGTCTAGGGAGGAGCTTCGGCAGGAGATCGCTCTGGGAGTCGAATTCTGGGGATACGAAGAAGGTGGCGAGCTTCTTGGCGTGATGGGCATTCAGCACATCAAAGATGTTGCTTTGATAAGACATGCCTATGTTCGCAAAGCGCACCAAAACAGGGGGATAGGCGGAAAGCTGCTCTCCTGCCTTCGGGAGAAAACTACACATCCTATCTTGGTAGGCACCTGGGCTGGCGCTTCTTGGGCGGTAAGATTCTACGAAAAACACGGTTTCCGACTTGTCTCAAATGAGGAGAGGGACAGGCTTCTTAGAAAATACTGGTCGATCCCAGAGCTCCAGATAGAAAACTCTGTGGTACTGGCAGATAGGAAGTGGTTCGATAACTATCTACGCCAAACCTAAGGAGCTTGCCAAAGTAGTTTTGCATGTAGCTCGAGAATTGGAGCAGTGCTTAGCTTCAGTTCAAGATACATTGGAGCTTAAATATGATTCACAACTTTGGCTTATGAAGCAAAATGATGAGGTTCAAAGACAGGGAGGAGCTGGACGAATACATATTGGAGAGATTGAAAGCCATGAAGGAGGAGTTAGAGGCAGAGTATGCTGAAGAGTTCCGGTACGAGTTGGCCAAATTTGAGAAGAGTCTGCTGAACGAAGGCCTTGACGAGGTCCAAATATACAGAATGATCGATGAAAAGAAACGGGAGCTAGCTAAGGACATCTACACCAAGATCAGGATTGAATTGGAGAGTGAGGCCCAAAAGATAAGGGATAGAGCTATTCTAGATGGCAGTTCACCAAAAGCAGAAGTATATCATAGTGAAGAGCGCGCATCTCTTGATTCAGACTGAGGGAAAAGGTTCTGGTGAAAAAATCAAGCATTAATGAGCAGTAGGTGGATTGAAGTGCTGAAAAATTAATCAGAAAATAAATGCAGCTCCTTTTAAGGCTACACAGGCGATATTAGGTTTTAGTTTCATCATTGTTGAGATATGGATTTATTCAAAGCTGAATTTCGAATTGCTTAAGGTTCATCGATAGGGGGATTAAGTGTCAACTGATGAGCCAGAATTCAGAGCTCCCTTTGTAGCACCGTGTATCGACGACTTATCTTCCAGCCATTCTTTATGTAAAATGGTACGTTAGCCCATCTGGCCGTAACGTTTGGCGTAGCCAGCTCCTTCATTCGAAGGACAGATTCGAGAAGCAGGCATGTTCCTATTCCATTACCTCTGAGCTCTTCAAGAACTGCTATGGGCCCGAAATCGCCGCCATCAGGACTAGGATGGAAGCTTGCCCATCCAACAACATCCGCCCCCTGCAATGCAACCAAAGTATTTCCTTCCTTCGCAAAATTCAGCTCCCATCCTTCGGGAAACCACTGAGGATAATTTAACCTTTCAACGAAACGCCGCATCTTTTCGAGATATTTGGGTTGGTAGGGCTCTATCACAACTCCGATGTCTTTTGCTCTCTGCTGCGCCTTTCTTTGATATTCAGTTGGCTGAAAGGTTGTGAGGTCCAGAGCGACATCTTCCTCGGTATCGACTTCTTCGAATCCATTCTCCCTATAGAATCTCAGCTCCTTTTCATACCTTTTATCGATTCCTGGGAAGAAGAATCTGCCCGTGTACTGTCCTACCTTCGCTATCTTTTTTCCTTTAGACCTAAGGAACTTCAGAGCACTATTGAGGAGCGCTACCTTCAAGCCTTCACTTTGATGCTCCTCCAGAACGAATAGACCCTTGATGTATCCAAAATCCTTTTCGTGGCTTAGACCTCTACCATCCCGGCCAGAAACACCTTCTCTGGCAACGGCAGAAGAAAAGCCAACCACCATTTTTTCAAAAGTAGCTACAATATTTCCTTCCTCCTCGAAGTTCGGATCGCCAAACACGATGCTTTCCAACATCTCCCCTGAAATCTTGTCATATGGAAGACATGCGTTCCAGCCCTGAACAACCTGGGCGATGTCTCGCCGTCTAAGCTGCCTGATTTCGTATTTCACATTTACCTGAAGTTTCCCTAGAGAGTATATGCCTTACCCCTGTCATCCACGTAAAATTCTGGTGCCTTCAGTTAAAGACAACGTACGTTTAAAATTGGAGTTTTCCCACATCTCAAAGAAAGCCGGCAAGAGTCCATGTTACACTTAGCCTATTGAATTGGGCATGCAAAAGGTTTTGCGTTTCTTTTATTGGGTCATGGCCGTAGCGTCGCACATACTCATCATGTATACGTCTCTCCAGCTCTGTTACGTCCTTTAGAGGCAGATCGACCCATTTGCTCCCCTGCCTGGCGCTCTCCCTGATTGCGAACCAGATCTCCATGTCACGCCTAGCATTTTGAGCGCCATACTGCGGTGCAACTCGATCTCTGACAGCTCTGTGCATGCTGAGCAAGATACTTGCCTTCGCTACGTCATCAAAATCCGATATATTGTAACGTTTGAAAGGATTCTGCCAAACGATCGGTTGCTCAGTTCTTACCGATACGGATTCCAAAACCTTTTCGCCATCGATTTGCTCGTAAGAATCTTCGAACTCGTACCTCACATATTCACCATCCTTGTATAGCACCAGCTCGTCCCTCATGCCGTTACCTGAGAGATATCCTTTCGTGCCTTCAACTTCCCAGTGGCTTACATGAGGGCCGCCCTTTGGCGGTTTCTCGTAAAGGCAAGTTATGTCCCCATCGAATTCTATCAGGCCGCTCTCCCACCAAGATGTTTCCTCTCTTTGGCCACCGTAGCTTATGTAGGGAAGAGTATCGACCTTCTGGGCGTATCCCAGAACGCGTTTTACCTCGCGCCCAAGAATCATCC
>CAZWAU010000067.1:0-2604 GCA_964631995.1 uncultured Nitrososphaerota archaeon | reverse complement strand
GAGTTGGCCAAACACTGCGCTTCGATCTGACATCCCAGGAACGGGAACTTTACGATCAAGTAAGCAGGTATGCTTCGGGCGAATACCTCAAAGCTATGAAGGCGAACGACCAAGGCAGGGGCTTCCTCCTAATTCTGATGCAGAGGATGGTGTGCAGCAGTAGCTTTGCAATTCGCGACTTTCTGTGGCGCAGAATAGAGAGGCTCAGGTGGATTCTTCAAGACGATCATAGCCCAGCTGAAGTGGGGAAAGGATGCTTGAACAGAAACTCTCTTTTCGACCGGATCGATGAGATTGATGAGTCGTTCCATTCGATGCCCGATGAAGAAGTGCAGGAGACATTGCTGGAAGAGGTCGAAGGTTGTACTACACAACCACGCGAAAGCATTGATGCTGAGCTCAGTGAGCTCGAGTACCTTTACAGGCTCGCTCGGTCGATCTCGATCAACTCGAAGGGGGAGAAACTGCTCCAAGCGATAAGAAAATTGGTTGATGAAGAACCAGATGCTAAAATCCTAATCTTTACGGAGTTCAGGTCAACGCAGGAGTATATAGCCAGACTCCTAGAAAGTGCAGGTCATGGTGTGGTTTGCCTCAATGGTTCCCTCACAAGGGAAGAGAAGGACGCTGCCTGCTTGGCATGGAGGGACGATGCTTCCAAGAGGATAATGGTATCAACCGAGGTTGGGGGGGAAGGAAAAGACTTCCAGTTCTGCCACATCCTGTTCAACTATGACCTGCCATGGAATCCAATGAGGGTGGAGCAGAGGATCGGAAGGCTTGATAGAATAGGGCAACAGCACACAGTCAGAATATTCAACCTCTCAACTGTTGGAACTGTTGAGGAGCATGTCCTTAATCTTTTGGACGAGAAGATAGGCCTTTTCCGCAAGGCGATAGGAGATGTAGACATCATCCTCGGGAATTTAGTGAGGGCCGAGGGCAAGTCGTTCCAGCAGATGATCATGCAGATACACGCCCAGGCTGTGACGATGGAAAAAGAGGAAGGGGGTAAGAGGTTCAGGCAGCTTGCTTCGAAGATAGAGGCTGCAAGGAAGGCCTTCGAAAATGGGATCAGGCAGATCAACAGGAGCGTCTGGTCTAACATGGATCTTTCGGTTTGGCGCGAGGTCATGGGATCGGAGTTGGAACAGCTCGCGAAGGTTGAAAGGGAAAAGATCAGATCTTTCTTCCTCAAGTTCCTCGAGGTGCATGGCTCAGTTCCAGAATTTTTCGACAAGGACATTTTTTCCTTCCGTCTACCGGAAGTGATGGAATTCTCTCCTAGAGTAATGGGGAATGGTGTTGTCGCTGCAACATTCGAAGCATCCGTTGCGCAGAAGAACCCTTCCCTTGAGTTGATCAGCTTTGGCAGCAACTTGCTTTCCAACGCCATAGAAGCGAGCAGGAGCAGGGGTAGGTGCGCGAAAAAGGAAATTTTCCTCAAGCACGATCCCAGATATGAAGATCTGAATGGTAAGGAATTCCTGAACTTCAATTTCAAGGTCTCGGTAAACAGTTTAGTCTCGGACGAACAACTAGTGCCCATAACCCTAAGTTTGAATGGCGGTTCGATTTTGCAGCATGATGAGGAAGTTCTGTGGTTAGAAGGAAAAAATCTCGCTGAAGATGTGAAGATCGACCGTGAGCACTTAGAGAGCCTCTACCAACGTGCTCTCGAAGCTCTTCAGCTCAGGATAAGGAAGTGGATCGAAACCATTGAAGGAAAATGTCAAATCCAATACCGTAAAGAAGGGAGGAGCATCAATGAGTACTATGCCCATGCTGACGACGCATTGCGAGAGCAGGAAGCCTGTTTACAAAGGCAATGCGATCTCACTCTCAAGAAAAAGAACGAAGCTCGCAGCTACAATGCCATCGCAGAGCTGGACAAGGAGTACATGCACCTGCGCAACCAATTGGTGAGGCTCAAGAGGAATAACCAAAAGAAGAGGGCAGAGCTGAGCGAGGCCTGGTACAGGGACAGGATTCAACTGAAAGAAAGAAGCAAGATCTCCATTATAGTCACCTTGGTAAATCTGGCATTCATCCGCATATCGCTTCAAATTTGAGCTCACGATCGGAAGACCGATGTTTAGCGAAAAGATGGTGTTTGCTGAAAGCATCGTGCAACGTTTCAGCCAGATGAAGCTTTGCAGGCAATCTGTCTCATTGTGACCTAGCCCAAATCGAAAAGCATAATTGGCACCGAACAGAGTCGATCTCCAAGGTTTGGCAGATTGAACTTCTCCATCCTGGCTGACGCCTTCAATTCCTTGGAGCAGACTACAAAGAGGCTAGAGATGACAGACATACTGGTCAATCTATTTAAGCAAACACCGAAGGATGAGGTCGGTATAGTTGCGCATCTATGCCTTGGAGAGATATATCCTCCGTTCGTTGGAATCGAGCTCGGATTGGCCGACAAACTTGTAATGAGAGCTTTGGCAGATGTTTCAGGCCTGAAGCCTGAAGTCGTTCAGGCAGACTACAGGAAGAGTGGAGACCTTGGAAAAACAGCCGAGAAGCTTCTTTCAAAGAAGACTCGGACAACTCTCAGCAGGAAGCCACTGACTGTCAGGAAGGTCTACGAGACCTTTGAGA
>CAZWAU010000066.1:0-16764 GCA_964631995.1 uncultured Nitrososphaerota archaeon | reverse complement strand
CCTGTCCTGGTCATTATCGCTCCACTATTCTCGAGCCCCAAGCTTCTTGATGCTATGTTTCCAGCCTTCGTTCTCACATCTGAAAGCACATTCATGATGTAAGCTTCCAAGCTCGCCTCTGGAGACAACCCCCTTACTCTTTCAAGGACCCCAGACCTGTAGTCGTTTATGATCTTCGCAACCTGCTCGTCCACCGAATTTACTACAGCTTCTATCTTCTCCCTCTTGTCCTCAGGAAGCAAAAGGTCACCGAACGAATATGTGAATCCTCGCATCTGTAAGAAGGAGCTAACAACCTTGATGACCGATACGAGGAACTCCTGTCCTGCCTTGGCTCCGTAATCCCTTATTATCCTGTGGAGGAGAGTTTCAGATTTCTCAGCACCTATCGAGGCCTGATCTATGACCCCGGAGATGAGCTTCCCTTTCTTTATGACAACATATGCATCGTATTGGCATTCCTCCTCCTTGCACTTGTCGCACTTGTGGCATATGCTCGCCCTTGTCACGAAGTTGAACTCTTTGGGCAGAAGCATGCTGAAGGCCTGTTTTCCTGACCAGAGCGGCTCCGGATCAGATACCTTTGGTTTTGGCAGATCCCCAGTGATTCCAGCAGCGTAAAGGACTGTGCAAAGCTCTGACTTGTTCAAAAGGGTTTCTCTCCTAGTTAGGAGGAAGGCTCCTGTGATGAAGTCCCTTATGGCTCCAATTATGGGTCCTCCGTACCTTGGAGAAAGGAAGTGGCTCTGAACCTCTAGGAGTATCGTTGCTTCCGTTGAAGCTTCCATGCTCTGTGGCACATGTAGGTTCATCTCGTCCCCGTCGAAGTCGGCATTGTATGGCGGGCAGACGCTCGGATTTAGCCTGAAGGTCCTGTATGGCAGGACCCTGACCCTGTGGCCCAGTATTGAAATTCTGTGGAGAGAAGGTTGCCTGTTGAAGATTACCACATCACCATCTATCAGGTGCCTCTCGACCACATACCCAATGTCCAGCGATTCTGCAAGCTTTTCCCGGTCCATAACATAGTCAAGCCTTATCCTTGCGTTGTCAGGTCTGATCAAGTAAAGCGCTCCGGGATGCTTTCCTGGACCATTCTTTACGAGCTCCTTCAGCCACTCTTTGTTCCACTCCGTGACCCTCTCGGGCACGGTCAACTTAGTAGCAATCTCGATCGGTATGCCAACCTCGTCTACAGCAATATTCGGATCTGGCGAGATCACAGTGCGTGAAGAGAAGTCAACCCGCTTACCAGAGAGGTTGCTCCTGAACCTCCCTTCCTTTCCTTTGAGCCTTTGTGAAAGTGTCTTAAGTGTCTTTCCAGTTCTGTGTTTCGATGGCGGAACACCACTTGCTTCGTTGTCGATGTATGTTGTGACATGGTACTGGAGGAGGTCGGCATGGTCCTGCACTATCAGCGGTGATGCGCCGCTCTCCAAGTACTCCCTAACCCTTCTTGCAGTCCTGACGATGTCTACGAGTTTGTGCGTCAGGTCGTCCTCCGACCTTTCACCGCTCTCGAGGGTTATCGAGGGACGGACGAAAACTGGAGGAACGGGAATGACCTGCAGTACCATCCATTCTGGGCGAGCAACCTTTGGATCGAGGCCGAGAAGTAAGCAGTCCTCGTCTGAAATCCTTTCCAGCCGCTCCCTTATCATCCCTGGTGTCAACTTTGTGGCAACGCCATCAGGAGATGCTTCGTTGTAACTTGTCGGATGGGTGAACTGTATGACGAACTGGTCCGCACCGCAGTGGGGACACCTGGACATCTTCTTCGCGTCCCTCAATATTTGGATAAGGAAGCGCTTCGGAACCTCCCCAAGCTCCTCCAAAGCTTGCGCCGTGGACTTCTTGTATTCAGCTATCTTCTGGTCTGAAAGGAGGATTCTCCCGCAGCTCCTGCATGTTGCAGACAGGAGCTGGTGAATCGTCTTTGCGAAGCCAACGTGAATCACCGGAACTGGAAGTTCGATGTGCCCGAAGTGGCCCGGGCAGTTCTGAGCTGTGTTGCCACATGTCTTGCACCTTTGCCTTGGTTCGATTGTGCCAAGCCTCAGGTCCATTACACCAGCGCTTATCGGGAGGCCGTCCTCGTCATACGTTTCCTCGGATATTATTTCGACGACCGACATCTTCCTTATTTCGCTTGGCGAGAGCATGCCGAACTTTACTGAGTCGATGAACTTGAAATCGGTTGGTTGGCTCATCTAAACCCTCTCCTTCAGTACAAGCCTTGGGGAGAAGCACATGCTCATGAGCTCCTGCAACAGTAGCTTGAAGGCGTAGGACATCTGCACAGGAGTTATGACGGCTGCTTTTTCGCAGATCCTGCACACATATTTCCGTAGCTTGCTATCATAGTATGCTATGTAGCCACAGTTCTCGCAGACATATATGATCGCTTTGTCAGATTCCTCAAGCAACCGGTCCTGGAGAAGCCTTGCAGCTCCATGTCCCACAAGGCAATCGCGTTCCATCTCCCCGAATCGCAAACCACCTCCACGTGCCCTTCCCTCGGTTGGCTGCCGCGTCAGAAGTTGGACCTGCCCCCTTGCCCTCGCATGTATCTTGTCCTTTACCATGTGGTGGAGCCTCTGGTAATAAACGATGCCTACGAAAACCTCCACCTCCAGTGGTTCGCCCGTAATGCCATTGTACATCACCTCGTTCCCTGAGGGCATGAATCCATAATCGAGTAGGATCTTCCTGATCTCTTCCTCTCTCGTGTGCGTGAATGGAGTTCCAGAAATTTGCCTTCCGCTGGCAGATGCTGCCTTGCCTGCGAGAGACTCGAGGAAATGCCCAACGGTCATCCTGGAAGGTATGGCATGTGGATTGATTATGGCGTCGGGCACAAGACCCGTCTCTGTGAAGGGCAGATCCTCCTGTGGAACCAGCATGCCAACAACACCTTTCTGGCCGTGCCTTGATGCAAACTTGTCCCCAACCTCGGGAATTCTGGTGTCCCTAACCTTGACCTTGACGAGTTTGTTCATGTCGCGTGTCTCGGTAACAATTACGCTATCTACAATCCCATCCTCCGATCCTGAGACAGCTATCGAGGTGTCCCTCCTTGTAGGTCCCTTCACCCCTATCTCCTTGTACTCCTCCAAAAACCTCGGAGGACTCGTTCTTCCTATCAAGACATCGCCAGAGCTGACAGCCGTCTCTGGCGTCACAAGCCCGTCGCTCTCAAGGTACCTGTAATATTCCTCGCTTCTGTAGCCCTTTGAAGATGAGTCTGGAATCTCCATCTTGTCCCATTCGCCCACAGCATAAAGCCTGGCTTCCGCCTCGTAGATCCGGTATGTAGTCGACCTTGCGAGGCCCCTTTCGACCGAGGCCTTGTTCAGAACGAGAGCATCCTCCATATTGTATGGGTGGGAGAGTACTGCAACGACGAAGTTTTGCCCGATCGGCCTGCTGTCTAGTCCCACGACCTTTAGAATGCTTGTCTTCACCAAAGGCTTCTGCGGGGTGATGAGCATGTGGGACCTAGAGCTCACGTTCATCTTGATGTTCGACATCGGATATCCAAGAGCTTGCTTTGCCATCGCCGCTTCGTAGGAGTTCCTAGGTGAGTGGTTGTGTTCCGCGAACGGGATGATCGATGTCGTTATGCTTAGGATCGCATACGGAGCTATCTCCAAGTGCGTAGTTTCAGGTTTGATTTCCTTGATGTCTGTGGCGATGAGTACATTCTCCTCCTCCTCGGCGTCCAGGAACTCGATTTTTCCATTGTTGATCAGATCGTTCCAAGACAGTTCTCCGGATTGAAGCTTTCTGATCTCCTCCATTCCAAGGGTTGGAACCCCGTCCTCGACCCTTATCAGGGGCCTTCTGACCCTTCCGGCATCACAGTTGACACGCACCTCTTTGATTATGTACTTTCCGTAGTTGTAAACATATCGAGCTATGTTGACATTTGGCTGTATCTTCCCCCTTCTTCTCAACCTCCTGATCTCAGATACTAAGGCATCGTCCACCTGTGAGAAACCGAGGAGCGTTCCATCAAGAAACACCTTTGCCGCCTCCCGCTTCATCTCTGGCGATGCCTGATCGAATGGAACGACGCCAAGCGTGAATAGAATCTTCTTCACCTCTTCGGAATCGGCCGTAACAGATATGACGGCGCTCAGACTCAGGTTCTTGACAAGTCCGCAGTTACTTCCCTCTGGTGTCTCGTTTGGGTCTATCCTTCCCCAGTGCGTTGAGTGCAAATCTCTTGCTTCGAAGTTCGGTTGGCTTCTACTTAGGGGCGATTGGATCCTGCGCAAGTGGCTGAGCATCGAAAGGTAGTTGGTTCTGTCTAGCAGTTGCGTTATGCCGACGATGTTCCTTCCCCAGTTCCCTGTGGATATGGCATGCGTGATCCTGTCCGTCACTATGCTCGTTGTCACTATGCCTGCGAGCGACTTGACATATCCTCTCCTGAAGGTTGTCCTCTCCAGCTGGTACCTGATGTCGGCAACCATTTTCCTGAAAGCTGTCCTGAAAAGCTCTGCCAGAAGGGGGCCCGCCAACCTCACGCGCTTGTTTCCATAGTGGTCCTTGTCGTCGGCGCTCCTCCATCCAAGTTTCAGAGAAAGAACTCTGTTGGCCATCTCGCAAAGGAAGATAGCCTTGCTCCTTCGGGCTGCTGGCGTCCTGTCAAGGTGGGGAAGCAGTACCCTGTCCAAAAGGGATTCAGCCTTTCTTTTCCTTATGGGTTCGGCCTGCCCGTGCGCAGCCCTGTTCCCTATGTAGAGTATCGCATCTTCGCGCGTGTAGATCCCTTCTGCTTCATCGAAAGATGCTGTCAAAAGTTCCTGAACCTCTGGGTAAGGTGAAACAGTTTCGGCTATCTCCCTGTCCGACTCCATACCAAGAGCCTTTAACATCACAACAAAGGGAATCTCGGTCGCGACACCCGGAAGGTAAACCCTCAGTGCCTCATTCCTACCCCTCAGCCGAACTTCAACCCTTGTCCTGTAACCAACCGTTGAGGAGAAGACCTTTGATACGTAAAGTTTGTAGGAGCCAACATCCTTTTCGTCTGTGATGATCCTGTTTGGCGCCAGGTCCTCAAGTCCTACGATGATCCTCTCCGAACCATTTATGATGAAGTATCCGCCCGGATCGAGGGGATCCTCCCCCTTTGCTGCCAGCTCGTGCGGAGCCAATTGGGAAAGGTTGCAGATCTTCGATTTCAGCATGACCGGAAGATCCCCTATGTGCACCTTCTCGGGCGGATGGACCCTCCCTTCCCTCACCTCGCTCATCTCTAGAAATACAGGGGCTGAATAGCTCAGGTTCCTGAGCCTGGCTTCCAGAGGAAAGATCTCGTGTGGTGCTCCACTCGACTCTATGACCCTTGGAGGACCGATCGAAACCTTTCCAAGTCGGATAGAGTACTGGGCCTCCGGAAGGGTTATGTTGATCTCCTTCAGCTCGTCAACTATTTTCTGCAGACCCTGTTCGACGAATTCGTTGTAAGAATCGAGATGTTGTCTGGCAAGCCCAACCTCCTTAAAGAAGACCTCGAGTACAGACCAGAAGTCGGAGGGGGAAGGTTCGTCATATGCCAACGGCCTAGCCCTCCACAACATACCTGTAAAAGTGGGAAGTCCCAGCCGTTGGGCTCTTCCTCGTTATGCGCACGATATCTCCAGGGACAGCATTTATGGCCTTGACGCATGGATCTGACGAAAGTATCTTTGGAAGTTGGTAGGGCTTGATCCCAAACCTCTGCAGAACCTGCTGCCTCTCCTCAGGACTTAACCGCTCGTGTTTTGGCACCAAAACATGTTTAAAAACGCTAAACTCTGGCTTTGAACTCAAACAATACACCTACTTGTATTGCCCTCGATAGCAGAAGGTTATTTTAAGTTAGTGCCCATATATAAATTTTAACTGCACGGGTAGCGCCCAAAATCAGGTTTTCGGTATGTCGTTATTGCGCCAGCCTCCAGTTGCGCTGAGAGACTTCGAATACTAGGGCGCAAGACAAGGCTTCCGTTTTCAGTCCCCAATTATGGAGCCCAGGATTACTCCTTTGGCATCTGAGTTGGCGACACCAGGATCACATTGTCGCCCCTCACAACAATCTGGCCAAGCCTTTGCGTCCCCTCCCCTCTGAGTTCTTCCGCGTCAGAAAGAACGAGATTCAGGTGGATATCGTATCCAACGAGGATGCCCCGTATCCCGCCTCCTCCCCTCAGCCTTATCAAAACGTTCTTTCCAAGCGATTCTTCAAGAATCTTCATGACTGGTTCCGTAGACATTTTCTTCGTCATCTGCCGCCGGAGTTATGAGTTATAAGGTTACTTGCCAGACGTTTTAAGTTGCCTTGGGCGCAAAGCTTAATGCTTTACGCCATCCCATTTCTGGAAGGGCGGTTCGCGTGCCTCTCTTCGGCAGGAAGAAACAGCGGGAGGAAGCCCCTCAACAGCAAGCTAAGAAGACTGGCAATGAGGCTACTTCCAAGCTTCCTGTATCCCAGATATACATCAAGGCCAGTCCGCTGAATGAACTCTCAGACATCGATGGAGTTAAGGAGGAGGTCTCGACCGGAAACATCGTAATACTGAAGATCACGCCTCTTGCCAGGAAAAGCTTCGACGATACCAAGAAGGCGATCCATGAGTTGAGCGAGTTCGTAGCGGGTATCGATGGTGACATTGCAAGACTTGGGGAGGAGAGAATAGTTGTGGCGCCTAGCGGTGTCAAGATCTGGAGGGAGAAGGCAGGAAGAGGTTCTGCCTAGGTAAGCCTAATCGTTTCACCCAGCTGCGGAAGTGAAACTCTGCCGGGGTATATTCTGCCCAAATATGATGCGAAGGAGGAGGATTTCGATCTCTCGCCATGGACGATTACGATCTTTCCCTTCCTAGTGAAGACTCGCCTCACGTAACTCGTGAGCTGGTTCCTGTCAGAGTGGCCCGAGAACCCCTCGACCTTCTCTATCTCTCCTGCAACCTTCACGATCTCAACCTTGCCATTGTCTGTGAACATTGAAACTTCCCTCAATCCATTCAGTATTCTTCTCCCAAGCGTCCCCTCTATCTGGTAGTTAACAAATACAGTCGTCGACTTCTCGTCTGGAGCTATGCTCTTGAAGTAACCCAGTACAGGCCCACCTTCCAGCATTCCTGATGTTGCTATTATGATCGATGGTCCTCCCCTTATAGTTTCGGACCTTGCGGAGGAACTTTTAATCGGTGTTATGTATTCGGATTTGAAAGGATTGATAGCTTCGACCAAGATCAAGTTCCTCAGTTCTCTAGAAAGATATTCCGGATAAGCTGAGTGTATGGCCGTCACATCCAAGATCATTCCGTCAACGAATATCGGCGCCTCGACGAGCTCCCCCTTCCGCATGTATGAATCCAAGACAAGCATTATCTCCTGTGACCTTCCAACAGCGAGACTCGGTATGAGAACCTTCCCACCCCTCTTGAGGGTTCTGTTGCATATCTCTACGAGCCTCAACTCAACCTCCGCCCTTGGGGGCATCGTGTCTTCGATTCCGCTATACGTGCTTTCAGTAACAAGAGTCTCCACCCTCGGGAATACATTGACCGATGGTTCAAGCAATGCTGTTCTTGAATACTTGTAGTCACCAGTGTATACTAGGTTGTGCAACCCTTCTCCTATGTGCAAATGGACGATCGATGAGCCAAGTATGTGCCCCGCATTGTGAAGTGTCAACTTCACATCTGGCGATATGTCGGTGACAGCCCCATATCTGAGGGGTATCGTGTGGAGAATCATTTCGCGAACATCTTTTTGCTCGTAAGGTGTTGTTGTACCGCTTCTGCTGCTAACCTCGAATATATCGAATAGAAGCAGGGTCATGAGCGGAAGGGTTGGTTCGGAACAGTAGACTGGGCCCCTGTACCCATGTTTGAACAGAAATGGCACGAAACCGCAGTGGTCGAGATGTGCATGGGAGACCACTACAGCATCCAGAGAATTAAGGTCGAAAGTATCCAAGTCGAGGCGGGGGTAACTGAACCTCGGATCTGAGATGCCTGGGTTTATGCCACAGTCTATCAAGATCCTGCTCTCGTTCGTTGTAACTTGGAAGCATGACCTGCCCACCTGGCATGCTCCGCCAAGCGGTGTCAGGAGCACAGAATCGGTTGCTACGACAGGATTCCTGAATATCCTCTCCCCTACGTCCCTCAGTATCTTGGATCTCTCTTCGTACCTCATGTCAAGAAGCTGCGATATGTGCACTAGAATCTTTGACTCCATTGGCGGAGTTCGCGAGATCGATGGACGCCATCCAGTTTCCTCGACTATCTTCCTCAGCAAAACCCCTTCTCCAGACTCGAGGACCGCGGGCATGTTTACAACGAGCGAAACCTCCCCAAGTGAGGGATCGAAGGTAATGGCGGAAAGGCCAGCCTCTTTCGGAATGATGCTCTTTATGGTATTTTCTGCGATCTTCTTGTCTGTCCTGGCGGTTGGGCTCGTTCTGACTACAACCCTCTTCCTTACGGTCCTCGCAAGCTCAGAGGTGAAATCCTGGCCCTCGAATAGGAATCTTGGGTTCTTGGTGTAAAGGGCTAGCCTTGGCCCTTCGAATTCCACCTGGGTTATGGCAGCATCTGGCGGAGCCTTGCTCAGCACCATCTCTTTGATTTTATCTTTCGTGGTCTTGCTCATCTGACTTGCATCTCGATTATCCTGATGACTTCCAATCTGGAAATTTTTTTGGCTGGCCTTGGTCAGCTTCCACCAGCCGACGGAAGGTAAGCCTCCTTTTCAGCGGCTGAAAGTTCAACATATCCCTTCTCGGTTATCGTTGAGATGTCGAAGTCGTTCCCTGTTGCCGTGTTCCTCTTCATGGCCACATTTATCGCTTGGATGCTCAGCGGTATAGCTTCCTCTACGGTCATCATGTCCTTCACCATCGCTTCCAGGTACCCGATAGCCACAGGCGAACCAGATCCCGTCGAGACGAACCGTTCCCGTGTGACTCCGCCGAACGGATCGATCTGGTAAATCCTTGCGCCATACCGGTCCAGCCCAGCCAGAATGAGCTGGACGGCCAGAGGCATCGTCCTGTTATTGAAAAGGACGTTCGAGACGAGCGAAGCTGACGAGTGAACCTGCAACGGAAAGCCCCTCGTCATCCTGTGAAGCCTTGCCTGCACCCTGAGAAAGTCGACGATCGCCTGCGCATCCGCGACGCCTCCGGAGATAGTGATCGCCAGGTGGTCATCGATCTTGTAAACCTTCTTTCCATGCTTGTGTGCCACCATATAGTAACCTGCCACAACCCTTGTATCGGTGGCCAGGACTACCCCATCTTTGCACTCGATCGCGACCGTCGTAGTGCCCCATAATTCCTTGCCGCCCAGTTTCGGATCGAACCTTATTTCCGTTGGCAAGCTCAGTCCCTCCAGAACAAAGACTCTTTCAGCCGTCGTAGCTTGCCAACATGCTTAAATGGAAGGAAATAAAGGTTTTGCCCTTGTTGGCTGTGTGTGGCAACAGTCTCATAGGTAATGCGATTTTCTGCAAACTTTGAGGTACAGAGGTGGACCGCTCCCTTAATTGGCTCCAAACAGATAGACTTGGCTTTCATCCTATATCCTGAAAGTAACGCGAGAATGGAATGGAGCACAATCTACTGGAGAAACTTGGTAGCAGTGATATCAATAAAACCATAGCTAAAGCCTTAGGGTTTGCAGGTGAACCATAAGAAACTATGGAATAGCTGGCTCGCGTACCTGAAGGGAATTCGAACCGCCCAACGATTATATAACTTGGCATCTTCTCTGAGGTCGTGATGCAAAGCGTCCATCGAATGGAACTACCGCGGACGGTCATAATAGGGCATGACGCAATAAGAATCTTGGGAAAAGAAGTGAGGCGGGTTGGCGATAGGCAGGCATTGATAGTTACAAGCGAAACCCCTCTAAAGCTCGCGGGATCCAGCATCAGGGAATCGCTTGAGAACGAAGATATCAGGTACGAGATATTAAAGGTTGGAAAGTCTCCAACCATGGACAACGTTCAGCTAATAGTCGATTCGCTGAAATCATCTGATACTAAGCTCGTTGTAGCGGTTGGAGGTGGCAGAGTTATCGACTTAGCAAAGATGGCTGTGTCAAAGGCTGGTGCAAGGTTCTTCAGCGTTCCGACAACCGCCAGCCACGATGGAATCTGCAGCCCGCTGGTGTCGTTTCCTTCTTCCGACAGAAGATACTCCTTCTATGCCGCAACACCTACAGAGATTGTTGCAGATACAAAGATCATAGCGAGCTCGCCATACCGCCTGACAGCCAGTGGATGTGGCGACATAATGGCCAAGCTTACGGCTGTCAGGGATTGGAGGCTCAGCCACCTTTTGAGAGGAGAATACTATGGCGAATATGCCGCTACTTTGGCCGAAACATCTGTATCAAGAATTGTTGAAAATAGCGAACTCATAAGGACCGGGTCTGAAGCTGGAGTAAGGGTTGTTGTCGAGGCGCTCATCCATTGCGGGATCATAATCAGTGTGGCAGGAAGCAGCAGGCCTTGCAGCGGTTCCGAACACCTTTTCAGCCATGCACTTGATGTGATTTGCGAAAAGCCTGCTCTGCACGGCGAACAGGTTGGCTTAGGGACGATAATGATGGCATACCTGCACGGAGCCGATTGGAAGCTCGTGAGGAACACGCTGGCGAAGGTAGGAGCTCCGACGAACTGCCGGGAACTTGGTATCGACAAAGATACAATAGTTAGGGCCTTAGTGATGGCCCACACGATAAGACCAGACAGGTACACGATTCTTGGAGAGAAGGGACTTTCGGTAGAGGCTGCGAAAAATCTCATCGCAGTTTCAGGTGTGGCCGGTTAATCAATCAGCAATGTTATCGGAGGGCTTTGGAAATCTGATTGCTTTGGCATAATTTTGCCGTATTAGGATTCGGGCATTGGGCGCTGGCATCGAAACAACGTCCCCAACCCTGTATGGTCCTATCTCTATCCCGTCGACGGAGACAAAAGCTGGAGTATCCTTCAATATTCTTACAACCGCTGTCGCGGGTTTCTCCGACTTCTCCCTATCGACCTCAAACTTTCCATGTACTATCTGTTCCAATATTGAGTCCTGGGCCTCTATTGCCTCTAGAAGCTTCTGGAGAGCATCTCCGCCATCTGCGAACCTCAGAACGCCTTCTTCGCGCTGGTCAGGTTTCATGTTCAGAATCTTCCTTTGTCTGATCGCAAAGAGATCTCGTAGCATGTAGCAGAGCAGTTCGAGTTCCTTCGTGACGAGCCTGTATCTGAGGGAGCTCTTCTCGAGGAGATTGTAACCCGATCTCAGCTGGGCTATGTAGTTTGAGCTTTCCTCCAAGAATCCTTCCGGAAGGTCTGTGATATCCTTTTCGGACCTTTCTTTGAGCCACACCCTGTACGTTCTTCTAATCATCCAGAGCACTCCGCCACTCCCTTGCACAGAAGCAGAACTGCAACTTCCTGCGGAACTGTTACTACCTCATCAGAGTATGGCCCGTACGATCTGCCAGAAAGGCTGAACCTTGGGGCACACTTAATCGAAACTTTGATCGGATCACCACTGAGAACTACGGCATCCCTGAGAGGATTGAAACTTGCGAGCTGTTCAGGATGGATCCTTCTCTTCGAGAATCCGGTTTTGCTGTTGAGGGTCTCGGGGAGTCTGAAAAGCCTGTGGATGTCCGTTGTCACAACAGGATCGATCTTTATGGAAACTTTTTCTATCGCCAAGGCAAGGAGCGCTTCGAAGTTCCTCTTGTTTAAACTCATTTGCAAAGTCTCGAAATTGTTCGACATTAGCTCCTCCAAGATCCTTCTTTTTCGCTTTGCCAAAACGTTTTTGTCTTCAGACAGCTTTCCATCGAGTCCTTTTTCATTAATCATTTCGTAAATTGACCTTGCTATCCTGGTTCCCCATCCGGTGACGAGGCGTTTTGAACCCTTCTGAATTCCTGAAAGCCCATGAAGTTCCAGGTCTATGCCAGTCCCTGTCAGGTAATCGACCAGTTCCTTTCTGGCTGCCTGATCGATAGATGTCAAGCTGCCCTTGACATGTACATGATACCCCCTGTGACCACTGAAGAAAACTTCGATATTTTCGTCACCAAAGCCGAAATCTTCTGTAAGAACCTCGACCAACTTGTAAACTTCCATCTTTGCCATCCCAAGGCACTGGTCGCATATCCAATTTATCTCATCGAACTCTTTCTTGTCACAGTACGGGCAAGAGGACGGTTTAGCACCTACTCCCCCTCTACCACAGGTGCGGCAGATCCAGAGGTCATGCTCATCCCTGCACTTGTGCTCGAGGTGGTCTGCATCTATGTCGAACACGATGTCTGCGCCTCTCCATCCTTTTTGGCTCATAACCTCTTCTGGATTGTCATATGTTGCAACGGAGTAGTATACGTCAAATGGGGCCTCCTGCACCAGAAACTTGTGAAGAGCCTCGGCGCTTTCAAAACTCCTGTGTCTGACCATCGCCATCTCCTTCCCGAGGAAGAAACCGAACTCACGTTTCTCCATCTCCCTAGGAATCCAAAGCTCTTCCAGGGAAGAGTAGTAAATTGAGAAGAGTTTTTTCAGGAAATCAAGGCTTCTGCCATTCAACTTCCTTCCTTCTCCTCTCCTCTCCAATCTTCGCTGCAGGATACTGCAGAGGATGCCTTATCTTCTGGCAGATGCTATCTCCACCTGGGCAGATGCCCTGAGTTTTCATGGTGGAGCATCTTGGGGGCTTGTATCTCGTCCTAGAGCCCATCTCACCAGCTAGATGCCTAACTTGGTACTCGGTCTTGGCCGCATTGAAATCTGGGGAAGATGAGTACAAGCCAAGTATCTCCTCAATGCTATGGCCCGCGTTCGCCAAGTAGGTTGTAAGTGCGAACCTTTCTGAATGTGACAGGTGCTCACCTTTTGAAAGATTTTCGAGCATGCGCCTAATACATGGAGGCCTGTTGGTTTCATCGTCCTTTACTATCTTCTTTATGCCCATTGTGCCCTTTATCTTCTCCCAGTTCTTCCTCAGCTCCTCTATCTCAGAAGAAACTGTTTCTGGAAATGCTTCCAACGAAAGCGGAATGGCTGTTTTTTGGTATATGTACCTCTGGATGGCCTCCTGTAGTACCCTGGCAAGCTCTTGCTGTGTTAATTGGACCATGCCACGATTGAGCTTTCTGTTTACAAGTTTCCATTTTTTCTCGTGGAAACCTGTAGCGTACCGAAGGTAGTCCTCAACATTTAGATCGAAGCTGTGTGCCAGAGCGGTAGTCGGCTTTGCCCTTATGCCGATCTCCCTGCTTATGGCCAGTATCGTTTTTTGATCCTCGTCCTTCAGGTTTTCGTATGCGGCCTTGGCTTCACTTAGAGAGTAAACACTTCTAAGGAGAGGGTCGTTTATCGCCGAGACAATTGCGACAGCTGTTGGAAATGAAAGAACTTCAGAAACATAATCGACCAAGTTTCCACTATCAACAGCAACCTTCCTTTGCCTCAAGGCTTGCATTATCCTTTGCTTTGCCCTTCTCACGACAGGCCTAAACTCTTCACTTCCGAGTTCCTTGAGCTGCAGGTCCAACTGCTCAGAAACGAATGAAGCCGCTTCCCTCAAAAAAGGGTATTTTGCATACCTGAGTACGCTCAAGGTGGCCGCGCCGTTTCATGTTTATGGATGCAGTAACTATATATTCTTGTGTGCGCCGGTTTGGCCAGCTCGAGAGCGGTAAGCGATGAGGCTTGTATTTGGGGACGCCAAGCTCCTCAGAAGCATCCTGGCCGCAGTTTCGGCGGTTGTAGATGAAGTCACATTAAGGGTCGATCCGGAGGGGTTGAATGTCAGAGCTCTCGATTTGGCCGAGGTATCGATGGTGGATCTATCTCTGCGCAAGGAGGCTTTCGAGTCGTACGATGTCCAGAGTGAGGAGCGTATTGCATTTCGCATATCCGATGTGCTGAAACTACTCAGGAGCACAGTCCCAAATGAAAAGGTGAAGATTGAGCCGGTTGAAAACCAACTTCGGTTCCAGGTGACGGGGGCTTTTACAAGGTCCTTTGGTGTTCCGATTTTTGGCGGGGAGTCGAAGAACCTGCCACTCCCCAAGGTCAATCTGAAAAACTCTTTCACAGTACCCATCGCGATAATGGACCAGTTGGTTCAGAATGGAAAACACATATCGGACTCAGTTAAGCTTGAAACACAAGAGAATAAAGTTGTCCTTTCAGTGAAAGGGGAGACCTCCTCTTTCACCGTCGATCTCCTCCCAGAAGACGGAACCCTGTTGGACTATGTTCTGGTCGCTGGTTCAACGGTCTCCTACGATCTGACCAGGCTTTCCAAAATCGTTTCCGTGCTCGATTTCGCAGACAACGTCAAGATTGCATACGACGCTGATATGCCACTACGAATCAGTTCCAACATTGATTCCAAAGGAGAGATCAATTACTTCCTGGCCCCGAAGGTTGAGAGATGATGGTGTCCAAGACGCCCTTGAAGCTCCTGGCATCCGCTCTTACCCTTTTTGTTCTAACCTCGCATATCGGCGTTTCTGGATCCTTAAGTCCATGACCTGTTGCTATGCAGACCGTCAGCTCATCTCGATCGATAACCTTCGATTCTAAAATATTCCTAAGCGCTGCGACCGGTGCAGCGCTTGCGGGCTCTACGAATATGCCTTCAAGGGTTGCAAGAGAATTCTGAGCATCGATTATCTCCTCGTCCTTGACGGCAATGGCTGTGCCCTTTGACTCCCGTATCGCCAGTAGCGCCTTCTTCCACGAGACAGGTTTGCCGATCCTTATCGCTGAAGCTATGGTCTTGGGATTGGGTACCTCGCCGATATCAGACATGCCTTTTGAAATGGCATCCGCTATCGGAGATGCCCCAGAAGCCTGTACGCCGATCATTCGAGGCACGCTATCTATCACGCCGATCTTCTTGAGCTCCGAAAAACCCTTCCAGGCAGCTGATATGTTGCCGGCGTTTCCAACTGGAATTACAACATTATCGGGCGCTGTTCCAAGCTGCTCACATATCTCGAAGGCCACCGTTTTCTGTCCTTCAATCCTGAAAGGGTTGACTGAGTTGAGCACATATATGCCAGTGCTAGGTTCGTGGGCGAAGTCGAGGAGGAGCTTGATCGCATCGTCGAAGTTGCCCTCGACCTCGAGAATGTGTGCTTTGGCAGCGGCTGCCTGGATTAGTTTGCCCTTGCCAACGCCTCCGGAGGGGATGAGGATAATTGCTCTTATTCCAGCCCTTGCAGCATATGCTGCCAGCGAAGCTGATGTATTCCCAGTGGATGCACATGCTACGACACGCTCATTTAGCTCCATAGCTCGCGTGATGCCAACCGTCATGCCCCTGTCCTTGAAAGAACCTGTTGGATTCGTACCTTCGAATTTTACATATAGATTTCTAATGCCTGAAATTTCCTGCAGCCTATGACATCTCAGAAGGGGCGTGCCACCCTCGCCAAGCGTGACAGGCAAAGTCTCTTGAGCTATTGGCAGCAGCGCTCTGTACCGCCAAACTCCTGTCTGCTCAGTTCTCCATCCTCCTTCTGTGATTTTGTCCAAGTCCACCGCGATCGTGAGCAAGCCACCACACCAAAGGCACATTGGAGCGCTGAAGCCAGGTGGCATCTTGCGCCCGCACTCCGTGCAGATGATGTAGTAGCTCTCAGAAGATTCCTTCCTACTGCTCGTGACCCTGTCCATTGTGGAAGTTTGACTGAGATGTTGAAAGCTCATAGCTTTTACTGAAGGCGCTCTGAAATTACCTTACGTTCGTTATGGCTCCTCTTCCGACACTTGAGATTATGGTTCTGCATGCAACACCATTCTCTCTGAATGCCTTCTCCATCGATGCTGCCACTTTCGAAGATGAAGCCTTCTTGGCGTCCACAACAGCCAAGATTGCAGGGCCCGAGCCGCTTATGGTCACACCTGAGGCACCAGACGCTAGGGCTGCCCTCTTCACGCAACCGTAGCCTTTGATCAATTTTGCTCTAACAGGTTCAACAACATTGTCCTCCATGGCGCATCCCAAGAGGCCTATGTCTCCCTTCATCATCGCGACGATGATAGTGGAAGCTTTGGCTACATTTTCAACCATCGAAGCTAGGGGAATGTCCTTAGGTAGGATCTTACGAGCCTCGAAGGTGCTTACATAGAGGTCAGGCAGCGCCAACACGAGCCTAAGAGATTTTGGTGGCCATATCCTCGTGACGGCAAGAGGATGGATCGATCTCACGATTGTAAACCCACCCAAGATCGATGCGGCAACGTTGTCAGCGTGCTCCTCCCCTGCAGATGCAGCTTCTCCTTCAGCTGCAGCTTCAATGACATTCTCAATCGAAAGGCCCCCTGCCAGCCTGGCTACGGCGACAGCTGAGGCTGCAGCGCTAGCTGCGCTGCTGCCAAGGCCGCTTCCGGGCCTAATCCCCTTCTTCAGAAATATAGTCAGGCCCTGCTTAAATCCCGTCATCCTCATAACAGCCAATGCGGCCCTTCCAGCTGTGTTTCTTTGGGGATCTGATGGAATCGATCCAGATCCGATTCCAGAAACTTTCAGAGCGACTCCCTTGCTGTCTGTGGTCTTAGCTATGACCGTATCGAAGGGCCTATCAAGACAAATTCCAAACGCATCGAATCCGGGACCCAAGTTTGCGGATGTTGCTGGAGCTTTAACTTCGACCCTCATCTAGAACCCCCCATCGGTCCAAGCACTCTGATAAGATACTTCCCCTCGCGAACAATATACTAGGG
>CAZWAU010000065.1:0-7155 GCA_964631995.1 uncultured Nitrososphaerota archaeon | reverse complement strand
GATCCATACCAACCATTGGAAATGGAGTATAAGATCACTCGCCACTGCCTCGAAGTGCTAGCAAAACTCGGATTTCCCCTGCTCATCGTCACAAAGTCGGACCTGGTCACCAGAGACATAGATGTCTTCCATCTAACCCCTACGGTCGTAGCCGTAACTGTAACTACGCAGCGGGATGATGTTGCGCATCTCATAGAGCCCAATGCTCCAGATCCTGAGCGGAGGCTATCTTCACTCCAGGAGGTTGCCAACCAAGGGATACCTGCGGTTGCAAGGATTGATCCGATAATACCAACTTTAAATGACAATGAGGCAGATTTCGAGAGGTTGATCTCAACGCTGGCTTCCATCGGCGTAAGGCAGGTGACGGTCTCAACCCTGAAACCAATAAGGGGATTCTTTTCCAAGTTGATGGGCGTAGATTCAGAGCTTCAAAGAAGGCTTTGGCAGACATACTCGAACGGGAGCTGGATTGCGGGTTACAAGTATCTGCACGAGGTGAAGAGAAGGGAGGTGGTGGAAAAACTTAGGCCAATCGTTCTGAGGCACGGGTTGGCATTCGCTTCCTGCAGGGAAGGTTTCTTTGGACTGAACACGCTTCCTTGCGATGGAACCTACTACTGCAGGAAACAATAGAAAAACGAATTTAATGCCCGAATTTTGGCCTGAAAATGAATTTTAGGCATGTCTAGCTTATTAGCCTGAAAAATACTAAGGATATTTCATCGATCCAATAAATATGGGCTTAAATTGCCTTTTAGCGCATTAGAATAAAAATTCGGGATGGCATAGTTCGATAGATGAGAATCAAAGGCTTTATTAAGAGGCTATTCAAGACTTATGGCAGTATACGGGAGACGAATCCCGAAAGGGCTTTTTCTTTCGTATAACTAATGCAAGGGAGTGAGATAGATGGGCTTTGAAAGAAGGCAGTTCAACCGACCTAGACAGATGTACAAGGCAGTTTGCTCGGATTGCGGAAAAGAGTGCGAAGTACCTTTCCAACCGACGCAAGGTAGGCCAGTTTACTGCAACGATTGTTTCCAGAAACACAGAAGGCGTTAGAATAACACCTAATACCAGCTAATTGCGCCCGATGCTGGCGTGTTTTTAAGTCCTGCATCGGCCCAAATTTTTTATTTTTATTTATGGGTAACTTCACTTTGGGTGTAGACAATATGGAAAGAGAGTATGTAGTTGACTCACATGTACACCTGAAGCATGGGGATGCTGAAAGAACTGAATTTGGAGCTGAAGCAATTGTGGATACGATGGACGCAGCTGGAATCGACATGTCCATCGTATTCGCCATGTCAACCACGACGCGCCGCTCAATAGAAATGGCAATGGAGGCTTCGAGCAGGTTTCGCGAACGGCTTATCCCGTATGTCTATGCTATTCCAAGCTACGAAAGGCCGGTCCTGGAGGAGATTAACCAAGCGATTTCAGAGTTTGGCTTCAGGGGAATCAAGATCCATGCTGGCGAATGCACTCTCGCAGAATACGTTGTAGATCCGGTAATAGCGCTTGCGGGGAAGCTCAAAGTCCCTTGCCTAATAGACTGCATTGGAAATATTGGTGCTATGGCAAGAATTGCGGAGAAATTTCCTACCACAAACATGATCGTAGCTCATCTTGGCATGTACCTGTGCAGTGATGGAGCGCTAATAGACAGGTTTATCGATCTGGCCACGAACCACCGAAATATCTACCTAGATACAAGTGGAGTTGTACTTACTGAAAAGATCGGGGATGCTGTTCGAAGGGTCGGTTCGGACCGCATAGTTTTTGGAACAGATGGACCGGCCAGGGCGCCCGATACGGTTTCATATGCCAAGAGAGAGCTTGAAAAGATCATGGGGCTAAGATTGGACCCAAAGGAAAGAAAAGCGATCCTTGCCGAAAATATCCTAAGGCTTATCGGAGTGCAAAAACCATAGGCACCTTTTCTCTCTTGTCAGGTAATGCCAATAACATCGCAATCATAACCTCACTACTTCCTTCGAGGACCAGGAGCAGGGAGCTGCAATCCATAAAAGAATTGGATTATTGGGCCACCAAAATCTAGTTTATGAAATATCCTTAGGTAGCTTTCTAACGCATTTCGTGAAATTGAGGACCAGAATTCGCCGCCTTCAACGCCGGCAGTTCTCTCAGCCATCAAGCCTAGATAGTCTTTAAGATCTCAGCGGGCGGGGGCGGCATCGGCTTCTCGCCTCCCTTCCCGTACTTCATCCTCGCAACCAAGTAGTAGCCCAGAATGTATGCTATTACTATTGAGAAAGCGCTGTAGAACCAGAACACTACATATGCTTCGGGAGCATAAACCACGATTAGCAGCAAAAAGACATTCAGCATGAAATAGATGAACGTTGAAAAGGCATATTCGACTATGTCTCCTGTAACGAAGAAGAGAAAGCTTAGGACTGTTATGGCAACAAGCCCAGAGCTTTCCCATTCGACCTGCAGGATCGTTCCGCCATTCGTGACCAGGGTGCGCCCTTCCAAACTTGCCCCAGTAAGTTTGGCGACTATCTTGGCCGTGTAGATCCTGAGATCGATAGCATATAGTGCTAAAGCAACGAGCACTATGAGAAGCCTTGGAATCCATTTTCTCTTGCTGATCCACTCAAAGCGCTTCATCGCCCTTATCACTTACCATGAGAGTTTGAAGCACCATTGTTGTGAAGCACTCCAACATAGCGCTCGGTCTTCTCCCACTTTGACCTGAAGCCCGTCAGCTCATGAAGGAGAGCCTCGCAGCAAATGATGGTGTTCACTAGGAAGAGGGGAGCCAGGAAAAGGACATACTTCGACATCCTCATGACGCCGTTTCCATAAAGCTTCAGCCCTACTACTATCTCATGGAATGGTGCGGTGTTTCCCAGTGCTCCGAAGGTCCAGAATGCAAGGATCGGGAAGTACAATGTTGAGAAGACTGAGGACCAGCTCAGACCGTACGCCCACCAGGCAAATGAAAGAAGCCAGCCGAGCGCCATCATCACGCCCACGAAGTAGATACCAAGCATCAATATTGTATCGACCTTTTGTCCCATCCCCATCGTCTTCGACCTGACGACATCCAAGAAGTATCTAAGTGCGCATTGCATGTGCCCCCTCGCCCACCTGTATCTTTGCCTCCAGTAGGACCTCAGGTTCTGGACAGCCTGCTCCCAACTTCTTGCACTGACGTCATACACAACCTTTCCCCCATTCACGGCTACTCTGACGGTCAGATCTGTGTCCTCTGTAAGTGCCTTGACATTCCAGCCAAGCTTCCTTATCACCTCTTTCCTGAATCCCCCAACAGTTCCCCCGTACTGCGGAAGCAAGCCGAGCCTCTGGCGCGCGAGTTGGTCGACCATATATCCCCCGACCCTTTCGCAGAACACAGACTTCGCTATCGTACTACCATTGCCCGTGTTGTATGGAACCAGGAACCCCTGGACAGCCCAGCATTCAGGGTCCTCGAACCACCTCACCAACCTCTTGAGCACGTCCTTGCCCATGGGCACATAATCGGCATCGAAAGTCAGGATGATGTCCCCGCTGGCATGTTTCAGTCCGAAGTTGAGTGCATCTGGTTTTCCAAATCCTCCGTTTTCCCTCCTCACGAACTTCATCTTTGGCACCTCCTTCGCAAGCCTCTTCAGTATTGTTGGAGTTTCATCCGTCGATCCGTCATCGATAACCAGGATCTCGAAGTTCGGATAGTCCTGCTCAGCTATTGTCCTCACCGCACCTTCGATAACCATCCCTTCGTTTCGTGCCGCTATTAGGACCGAGACCTTCGGGTAATTGGTGCCGTGCTCTAGATTGTTCTCGACCAAGGTCCTTCTGTAGCTGTTCAATGCTACAGCTGAGAATATTATGTGCCTTCCAGTGTAGATGAGGAAATAGAACAGAGTAATGAATGATGAAGTTATGATTCCCGCCTTCGCTATGTTGACAAGGTTCTCCGATACCGGTATCGATAGCAGGCCCATGATGAGCACGCCCCCGGCAAAGCACAGGGTCGCAAAAACGAGCAAGATGGGGAAGATGTAGAAAATAATTCCAGAGAGGCTCTTCTCAGGGTTTATCGTGCCCTGCTCCCAGTTGGCTTCGATTGGTGCCTTTGTAGAATGAGTATCTGATTGGTTGTATTTTCCCGAATTAGGCACCCCTTCCAAGCCTCTGATTGAGTAGAATTTCATGATTATATAAATATTGATAAAATAATGATTGCGAATTAAGATGATTTTGTCTATTCAACTCTACTAGATTGGTTTAAGCTACTCTAGTCATGTCGGAGAGGGGATGGGCCATCGTTAAGGTCAGGGTAGCTACTGCTACGAAGGCGAAGGAGTTGGTCCAAATGCAGGCATAATCGTGAATGGTTATACAAATTCACTTTCAAGAGTAGATCTACAGTCTTAATCCATCTACTGCTCAAATCTCCATCCGATAGAGAATGAGTGTGCTCCAGAGGTAGCTGAGCTTAAGCGAGGGGGCATAGCTATTGCTTCAAAGACAGTGTGCAGAATCTGAGAAAGCCCATGAATAAATCTGCCACATTGTCAAGACGAACCTGCTTGGCTGTTCTTATTCAACACTAAACCTTATAACTGAAAATAGAGACATAAATACATCTGGACAAGAAAAGTTCTAATAGTATAATGGTGAAATGTGGGCGAGAGGGATTCGATGAAGTCAGGAAAGTTGCTGACCATCTTGTTTCTCCTGCTCATTTTTTATGCACCATCAGTTGCAGGGGAATCTCATGACTGCCACCCGATCAGGAAAGGCATAGCGATCCTAAAGTCGGACTACACCCTGAACTGGTTCGTTAATGGCCCCGCATACAATCCAGGCGAGCCATGGGGCGAGGATGAGTTCAATATGTACTGGGGAGGATGGACAAGGTTCTTGGACTCCATTGGCGTCAAGTACACTGTGATTGGAGATTCGGACGTAGAGAACCTTAGAATCTTGCTCAGATACAAGCTCGTCATCCTTCCTAACGTAGCTGCTATGTCAAAGAAAGAGGTCAAGAACATAGAGCTCTTCGTGCTAAGTGGAGGAGGAGTCATCGCTACCTATGGCACTTCGTGGCTCGACGATAAAGGCAGGATAGTTGAAAGAGGACGCTTCGCACTTTGGGAGCTTTGGGGCATACCGGTCACGAAGGAGTTTGGCATTCATGTGAAGTCAATTTACATATCGAGGCATTCAGCCGTTACCAAAGGTATAGCTGTTGGTTCATTCATTGACTATGGAGCCAATGCCAACACTCTAATGCCCACAAGCAAATGTGCACGCTCCGTCTTGGGTTTTTTGGTAAACGATGCTGGGGAGATCACAAGCCATCCGGCAATAGTAGAGAGGCAAAACTGCCTTGGAAGGGTAGTGTACTTCTCATTCTCACCCGAGTATGTCTACTCCCTCGGCTGGGCAAATGACGATATGAAGCTACTGATGGCAAACGCTGTAAATTATGCCCTCGGAAAATAGCAACAAGCTATTGATGCACCAAGATGGCTGCTGACCCATAGAGGAACGCGATCACCAAAGCTTGGAAACAGATTGCTGGCATGTTGAGCAGGCTTGCCAAGGCCAAGATGGTGGTGCCAGGTACCATTTTAGAAGCGTCCCTCAGGCTCAATCCCCTGTGGTATGGCAACTTTGCTGCACATCTTGGGCAGTGGTAGTGCATCTGGGTTGATTCTGAATCGTAGCCAGATACTGCCTCTTCTTGTGCTAGGAAAATGCTGTTGCAGCGCCAACACTTGACCTCCCTCTTTGCAATTTCCGCCATCGCAGCTTCAGCTCTTTCTGCATATGCTGGCATGTAAAACATACTGCTTTTCTTCTATTGTTGTTGAATCAAGGAAAACTTAGCCTTTCGCGTTTAGAAAGGAGGAATCGAGTGTCACGCTAAGGCACAGCATGACCGAAAGGGCTCCTAATGAACCATGAAGGGCGCGCTACCGTATATGGTAAGCAATCGATGACAACTCGCTGCAGGTCGAATGCTTTATCGGCACGAAACGAGCCATCGCTAACATGAAGCTCGTAAATTGAGCCAGGAAGTGGCCACTCTGTCCAGAACGAGATTTAGAAAAGTGCATCAAGAAGATATAGAGCCAATCGTCACCTGTCCTTCGAACCACATGATTGGTTTGAGATGGCTGTTGAAGGTATATAGAAAATTCAGAACAGATGGCCCTATAAGGCTGAAGAGGCTCAGAAAAACATCGATGGAGGAGCGAACCAGAGGTTCAAGGTCCCTTGCTGAACTGGGCTTAATTGAAAAACATCACGGTCTGTCATAGATAATTTCGATGTTCTTCACTGCATGAACGACGATTAAGCCATTACAGGGAGAATGCTTTAGCAGACGACTGTATTTGGAAATTCTAGTGCTATTGGCTAGGCGAAACCGTAAAACAAAATATTTATATAATACTTTGTGGTAAAAAAGTAACTGGTGAAAAAGTAACAATGTCTGAAAACAATGTTGGAGAATGGTTACGAGTTAGTGAAGCTCTGGCCTCCGACGTTGGAAGAGGAATTGCGAGGCTGGATCCGATCGTTGCAGCAAAGCTCGGCATAGCGAGCGGCGATGCCATTGAGATCTCCGCAAAAGGCAAGAGGGCCTTCGCCCTTTGCTGGGCAGCACACCCGAGGGACAGTGGAAAGGGTTCGATCCGAATCGATGGATACCTGCGCGAAAGCCTCGGAGTCGGAATCGATGATAGAGTATATGTGAGGAGGGTCTTCGTAAAGCCAGCCCAGAGCATAACTTTGGCTCCTGGAGAGCACCTGAGGATCGTAGGTGGCGAGGAGTACATCAGGGGGATACTGTCGGGTAGGGTTGTTGCCAGAGGTGACATGGTTCCGGTCAGGATCATGGGTCGACCGATCGCGTTCTATGTCGTCGCGTTCCAGCCTGCAGCCGAGGCCGTAATCGTCAGAGACGATACCGTAGTAAAGATCAGTGAAACTCCATACAGCGGGCCCCTCAGCGGTATTCCAAGGATCACATACGAGGACATTGGAGGTCTGAGGGAGGCTATCCAGAAGGTAAGGGAGATGGTTGAGCTCCCACTAAGGCACCCAGAGCTTTTCGAGAGGCTTGGTGTTGAGGCTCCGAAGGGCGTTCTCCTTCACGGC
>CAZWAU010000064.1:0-2961 GCA_964631995.1 uncultured Nitrososphaerota archaeon | reverse complement strand
GTATGTTAGCTAGAAAGTTTAATGAGCTTGAAAGCAAATAGTTGCGTACCTATGAGAAGGCAATAAAAGGCTGCTACGTTCCTTCTGCTAAGGCCTTTCACGAGACATGATTAGCAGAACTCTGGTTCGAAAATTAAGGCTTTTTGTGGAGATCTCTTTCATATCTATATCTCCTTATTTTTTGCCCTCTTTTCATAGAGGCGATGCTGTATGGAAGGTGCTTTAGTATCTGAGTTCCTGATGGTGGCGGCTCCTTTGATCAGAAGCCTCCCACCAGCAATCGAGGAGAAGCAGGTCGGCCACATTGGTACGACAATGCTAAGATGATTAAGAGGGACCTTCACTATCTTAGGTAATTTTGGAAGTGTAGACGCGTTCCTAAGAATGGAGGCTATACCTTTGCTCTTCGCCAAGTCAAAATGGAGCTTGCCAAGGGCAGAGATATTACGCCAGAAGATTCCTTTACCCGTTCATTATTCAGGCTTATCCTTAAATCATCCCCTCAACAACCATTTCCATAACGGTAAAAACTGAACCCTCTTATCTTTATGTCTCTCAGTCCCTTCATAGTCCCAAGTTATCACTACCAAATCGTTGCAATCCAATTCCTTCGAAGCCTTCACCAGTGCGCCTACCTCCCTATCCTTCGTATTGAAATCGTCCACCTCGTAACATGTCTGTATTAACTGCTTAACTCTTCCACCAATCTTAATGACGAAGTCCACCTCCTTGTTGTTGTAGATGAAATAGAACAGGTTGCTGTTAGGGATAAAACCCCTCTTTATTAGCTCCGAGAAAACTAGGTTCTCCATGAGTCTGCTTGGGTTTTCAATTCCGTTGATAGTGAGCAAGCCGTTATCGACCAAGTATACCTTTGGAATAGTCTGCTCTATTTCCTTGTAGGATCTAGAATGCTTCCTTAGGGTGTAAAAAACCAATGAGTCTGAAAAGTACTCTACGTAGTTGTATATGGTGTTTTTGCTCACCCTTATTCCCAAGGATTTAAGATAGTTGTAAAATTTATGGATTGAAAAATACGTGGAGGAAACTAAACCCTTTGCCAACAATCTCAGGGCTCTAATGTTCTTGACCTTGAACCTCTCTATGATGTCCCTATAGATCGTAACGTCGAATATTTCCATCAAGATCTTTTCCTTCTCCCTTTCGAAGAGCACCGCCTCAGGATAACTTCCCCTCATGTATTTTTGAAGAAGATTTAGAAGCTTGGCTTTCTGCGAAGAGGAAAGATACTTTTCCATTTTGAAGCCCTCAGCCTTAAGGAATTCCTTGAAGTTAAATGGGTAAATGTAGTAGGGCAGAGTCCTTCCTCTAAGGCTCGTTGCTATCTCCATCGATAGAAGCTTGGATGAGGACCCGCTGACGAAGACTTGGATTTCTTCACCGTCCATAATGCCTCGTACGAACCTTTCCCAATTCGGGACGTTCTGGACCTCGTCTAGAAATAGGTAAACTTTCCTCTTCTTATTTTCTGGATAAATCTCGTAGAAAATATTGAGCATATTTCCCAAGTCCTCTACCGTGCAACCGATGAGCAAGTCACTTTCGAGGTTGATGTACAGTATCCTGCTTTTATCGATATTATCTTCGAGCATTTTTCTTATAATTTGAAACATGAAGAAAGTTTTTCCTGCTCTCCTCGGCCCGATTATCGATATGGTCCTTTTTATTGGAAGGTCTACTTCAATTTTAAGATCTCTCTCTAAAAGTTTAGGCAGCTCAAGCTTCCGAAAATCCATTATTATTCTAATCCAGGTTTCCCGTGTTATCATAGTATCATATATAGGGAAACTAATTTAAAAAGTTTCCCTATTTAAAGAACTTTATTTTTCTAATTTTTGTTCGTGAAAAATGAAAGTGTAGCCAATTTCATCCCTTTTTGCAAATTCACTTTAAATAAGATGCGAACAGAGGTTACATTTTATGAGATGCGCGTAGCATTTTTCAAACCATTAGTAGCGTGGGACCAATAGGTTCTAATTCGCCAGTCTTTGGGTTTACCGAGAGGCCTAATGCCTCCAACGTTGATGCCCCAAGCAGGGGTTCAGGAGTATCCATTACTGCTACCGTTAGTATGGCCTCCCTTCCGACCAACCCAACATAGGCTGCTGAAACGTCCACCTCAACTTGGCGCTTGTCAGCCAACATCACCTTAGTCTTTCCTATATTTTTCAATTCCAGCTCCTTGGCCACCTCAGGTGTAATGACCATATACCATGATCCTGTATCAACGAGAAAACGTACGCTCTTGATTTTGCTTTTGTCCGGACTACCTAAAGAAACATTAACCCTAACAAGACCCAAATTAACTCACTGAGAGGATAAGGCTTTAACATCTATAAATGGGTTTGCCTCAGTAAAGGCCGAGAATAATGTGGATTGTAAGGAATTGAAATATTTGTGGCCTGCCCAAAGCACTTGAGTTCTCTCGGGATATATTTGTCTGCTGACCTTCTGGTCCTCCCCATTTTCCTCCCACCCGTTCTTTTGTAGCAGATCAGCGCGCATGCCAGGTTCAGGAATGCTTGATAGGTGCACTGCAATCTCTCATACCTCACCTTTAACCTTCGATACTGGTTGATCCATGCCTGCGTCCTCTCTACGGGCCAGAGCTTCCTGTACTTCTTTGGTTTTCTCCTCCTGTTAAAAAGGGGCTTTATGCCCCTCCTACGGAGCTCCCTCCTGATTTTTTCAGAATCATATGCTTTGTCTCCCCTCAGCTTGAGAGGCCTTCTTCTGGGCCTTCCAGCTCCATGCCTTATTGGAGGTATGGCATCTACAAGCATTAGGGCTACGGTCGAATCATGCTTGTTCGCTGCCGTGATCGTGGCTGCAAGAGGAAGGCCCTTCTGATCTGCTATGACGTGCCTCTTCGTTCCGTTCTTTGCCCTGTCGGTCGGGCTTGGGCCCGTGCAGCGCCCCCTTTTGGAGCCTGCACCGAGG
>CAZWAU010000063.1:0-3522 GCA_964631995.1 uncultured Nitrososphaerota archaeon | reverse complement strand
GTATTCCTTGGCTTGTATGTTCTGCTTGTAATAGTTAATAGTGCAGGGAGTCTCGTTCTTAGTCTCTCGAATCCGCCTTCAACTGCTCTTCTCGCTTCCAAAAAATCCCCTTCGATATCGAATTCCTCGACATACGTTATTTGCGGAATACCAATATACTCAGCCACTTCAGGACCAACTTGGGCGGTTCCGCCGTCCGTAGTTTCTGCTCCACATAAGATCAGATCGCAATGCCCGATTTTGACAATCGCCTTATGCAGAACGTACGCTGTAGCAAGCGTGTCAGAACCACGAAGTCTTCTGTCAGATATTAATATCGCTTCGTCAACCCCCATCGCCAGCGCTTCCCTCAGGGCATCCTCAGCTTTTAGCGGCCCCATGGAGATAGCGGTTACTTTTGCACCGTATTTTTCTTTGATCAAAATTGCTGCCTCTATAGCGCATCTGTCACATGGGTTGATCACCGACCTGGTCTTTTCTCTGTCCAGCGTCCCATCCTCCCTGATGCGGGCATACTCCCTGGGATCCGGAACCTGCTTCACTAGCACTACGATATTCACGTCAATCTCCTCCCTCATATCTCGCAAGTGCGGCAACCTCCGCAGGCACAACTTTCCTGTAGACTTCCTCGGGCCTTCTTACCACCCCACCAACTTTCAGGAGGTCTTCTACTTTTATGCCGAACAACTCCTCATTTTCTTCCAAGAAAGGAAGGATCTTTTCCCAATCTTCTCTAGAAATCTCACATATCTTTCCACCATTTAGCTGATCCTCTCCAACAGTTTTCCAGGGGTCTCTGAGGTAGATGGTGCCAGCAGCAGCCAAAGGAAATAGGTTGCCACCTTGGTAAGGGGTTTCCTGTTCCACAACCTTTCCGCTTTCGTCAAATCTTATTCCGTTTAGTATTATGAATCCATTTGCTGCCATGAACGATTCCCCCATGTAGTCCTTACATGAGCCATTTATCACAGCTTTCGAGCTTCCAACAGCGTTGATCAAAGGCCTATCTATCAGGTCCCCCAAAACATAAGCCACGCCGCCTTTGGCACCATACTCGAACGCCTTTCCGGCGTCTCCGAAAACTACTATTTTGCCGGATCTGAAACAGTATGCCACAGAATCTTGGACGCTACCATGGACGTAGAATTCTGGGCCATCGGCGAAGGAAGCAAGGCAGTCACCAACTCTGCCGTACAAGTCGATTCTGACCTCGTTCCCCGTAACAAGGCCAGCCCCGAAGTTTCTTTGTCCCCTGAAATTATAGGCGATAATTTTCCTCCAACCAATTCTACAGGCTTCTTCAAGGAACTCGCAAATTTCCCCCTCCGGATGGAAGTCGCAAGCATTTATTACTAGAGTCCTGTTTGGAGCGGAGGGACCCATTAGCTTTCTTCTTCCGCAGTCTACAAGAAGGTAATTGCTGCTTGAGCCAGATTTCGAGGAGCCTATTGAATCAAAAATATCGAAAAGAGCTCTTTCAAATATAGGAATTACGGCGCTCCTTCTCTTCCAACCTGTGTCGTACCTTCTGTCAATAAGTAAGGTAAGTGTTTCGATTACATTTGCCCTCTCTTCGTCGCCCTTGCGCGCGTGCCTTTTCATGCTTTCTGCAAGCAAGTAAACTTCGTCCAAATCAAAATCGCCAAACTTGCTTGCGATATTTTCGAAGAGTTGGATGGGCTTTTGTTTCTTGCGCAATTTCTCATAGACTTCCATCAAACTGTTTGTGTTGAGCTTCATTGCAATATCGAAATTCTTATTTGTAGTTGTAGAGATTATTTTTCCGAACTTGTCAGTGCACAGTAGATTCTTGGATTCTTCAACTGTAAAGATGAAAGCGCCCCCATCGGTGTAGCTCCCACCTCTCGCGTACCAATACAAATCGGCCATCGGATGGAACCTGTCGTCATCTCTTGCAAGGCACTCAAGCATGGAGTCTATCGCTTGTTTTTCTGAAGCTATTAGGCCGATCTTAAAGGCTCCTTCCTGCAGCGCAAATACCTGCGGTCTTAGCATAGATGTATCTGTTATGCCGATTAACTGGAACCTTTTGTTATAAATATCGTTTCTGGCGATGATAAAAAACCATGGCCCGTCAGGAGAACCGTGGATATGCGTTGTTTGAATTGCCTTGTAGATCTTCTTCTTTTCTTCAGACAGCATGACAAAATCTCTTTCAGTTGTAGGAGCAACAGCTTCGATTGCATACTCTAGGGGATACCGATAAACCCTAGTTAATAGGTCCCAATAAAGGGCTGCAACTTCGGTATCGGTCAAAAACAGAGGATGGATGTCCCTTTGGCCAAGGTAATCGGTTATGGAACGGTAATTTGCGAAATCGCCATTGTGTACTAGTGCATCATACAATCCAACAAATGGGTGCGAACCCCCAGGATGCCAAACCTTGCCTTTTGTTGGGTATCTTTGGTGTCCAACCCAAACATGGGCCTCCATGTCTTCGAGCTTGTAATATTTAAGAACCTGTTCGGCATAGCCAACAATTTTAAAGACTGCCATATTCTTTCCATGGGAAAGAACGAATGCCTTTCTTTCTCCCAAGGAACTGTAGTATTTCTTATTCAATGAGTAACTGTTCCTGTATACAAATTCATCTTCAACCTCAGATATATTCAGCGTTTCGCAGTTTTTCTTTGCGGCAAAATCCTTCAAAGAGCCCTCGTTCACCCTGACAAAGTACCTCCAAACATCAGGTGGTTTCACATCAAGCCCAATCCTTCTGTAGTCTTTGATCGTTGGAATCTTCTCTTTAAATTGGACATTAAAATGAGAATAGATGAAATTAGATTCTACTTCTTCACGTAATCCTGTATCGATGTAAGCTATTTGAACCAGGTATGAGTCTTGCAAGATTCTCTCCGAAACTCCCATCTGTTTTGAGGAGAGGCCTACCGCAGCGATTCCTCCGCCCTTACCATTACCACGGTTGTGCATCTGCACCAGCGGTCTTATCAAGTACCTACCTTTTACTGGGACGGAGCATGCCACACCTATTACGCCGCACCCTCCCTCTGCAGCTTCGCGAAATCCTGTAAAGCTTGGCAGATCGATAGCTTTCAGCTTGGATGAGGATAATCCGTGCTTCTGTGCTTCCATGGCGATCACCCCATATGATCCAGGTGGACGAGGTGGTTGAACCTGCCCTTCTCGAACTTAACTTCGCCACTTGGACGAAGCTCCCTGATGTTTACTAATCCAAGCCTTGCAATGATGCTGTTCCACTGCCCTTTCCATGAGTGGTAAAGATTGATTATCCTCTGGGCACCCCATTTAGGATTGATGTAATGTTTCAAAACCGGATCTGTAGTGGCAATGCCCGATGGACAGCCCCTTCCTCTTTCGCAATTGCCGCACCTTTTGCATCCCAGCGCGACAAGTTCGGAGGTTCCAATAACGGCTCCATCAGCGCCAAGCGCGATAGCCTTTGCAACATCGAAGGCAGTCCTTATTCCACCGCTGGCCATTATTACCATCTCGTCTCTCACCCCCTCCCTCACCAAGTAG
>CAZWAU010000062.1:0-3089 GCA_964631995.1 uncultured Nitrososphaerota archaeon | reverse complement strand
CAAGAAATACTGTCGAGCCATCCTGCATCTTTATGAAAGCGGCGGCCAAGTCCTCGACATCGAATGGGCCACCCTCAACTGGTTTGCCCCAGTCGCCCTTCCCCTTTCCGAGGTGGCCGAACTTAGTGTACATGGAGCCGAGAACGGACTTGGGCTTGAAATTGTTCATCAGCCAAAGGGTCAGATCTAGGGCGTGGACGCCTATGTCGTAGAGGGGACCAGCACCAGCTTCGCTCTTTGTGGTGAACCAGCTTCCCATCCCGGGTATGCCCGAACGCCTTAAACAACCGCACTTTGAGTAGTAGATGTCTCCAAGCTCCCCTGCCTCGATGTGTTCCTTCAAAACTCTGCTCCTGTTCTGGAATCGGAAAGTAAGTCCTATAAGGAGCTTTTTATCGGCCTTCTTTGATGCATCGATCATTTTTTGGGCTTCTTTCGCGTTTATGGCTGTTGGCTTTTCACAAAGCACATGCTTTCCAGCTTCGAAGGCAGCGACGGACACTATCGAGTGCAACCTATTTGGAAGGCAAACGGAAACGGCATCCACTTCACCTCTTGAAAGAAGGTCACGGTAGTCCTTGTAAACCTGGTTAACTCCAAACTTCGATTTGGCTTCATTAAGGGCTACTTCGTCAATATCGCACAGGGCGACGACCTCGGTGTTTGGAACCTTCTTGTAAGATGCTATGTGGTAAACTCCAATAGACCCGCATCCTATAACACCAACCCTTACCTTACCCATCCTTTACCTCCTCCAAGCGTTGTACAATCCCCACAAGTTGCAGCGATTGGGTTAAAGGGCTTTTCCTTTGAATTTGGCCAGCTTGCACCTCGCGATTTTGGACCGAATTCGGCCTGTTTTTGACCGGTTCTTTCGTGATACTAACAATTTGGTTTACTGGACCAAGGCGCGAGGTCCTGATCATAAACTTTTGAGGCCTTAGAGAGTCGATAATCTTTTCAGTCCTCGCTCTCTAATGAAACCAAATGCACGTGGAATGTTACGAAGAGAAGATAGTAATGCCGACATACAGGGTTCTTGGGGAGGACCCGCTTCCAAGGTTCTTCGACGGCTATTACCCATATACAGGCTTGAACCGTTTCGACGATAAGCCGGTTCCAGTCAGTTATGACAGCATAGTGGTGGAAAATGAGTTTCTGAAGATGAGGGTCATACCCTCCCTTGGCGCTAGATTGTATGATCTTTTCGACAAGGTAAACGGTGCCCATGTGTTCCATTACAACGAAACTGTCAGACCAGCAATGATTGCCCTAAGGGGAGCATGGATATCGACCGGCATGGAGTTCAACAGTGTGCACAGGCCCCACCACACGGTGGATAATTTTTCGCCAGTTGATTACAAGGTGGAAAAGGACCTAGATGGCAGCGTAACAGTAACCATTGGGAACCACAACCTCTTGACAGGAATTTACTGGTCTGTCGGACTCACTCTAAGACCTGAAAGGCAGTTCCTTGAAACGACCGTTAGGACATTCAATGGAGATCCATTGAGGAGCAAATACTACTTTTGGACCAATTCATCCGAATCGGTGAGCGAAGCCAGCAGGGTTTTCATTCCAGGAAAAAGAACCCAATCTGGCACATTCCCAATCTCGGATGGAGTCGATGTCAGCTGGTATAAGAACTGCAAATTCCCCGTAGATGCGTTCATAATAGATTCAGAGGAGGACTTTTTCGGATACTACGACTATAGCACAGATCTGGGAGTTGTCCACTACGCAAACCATCACATCGTGCCAGGCAAGAAGAGGTTTACTTGGGGAACAAGCGAAGATGGGCTATTCTGGGCACCGATACTTTCCGACAGGGGTATCCCATACATAGAGCTCCAATCCGGTAGGTTCAGGACCCAATCGATAGTCGAATTCATAGACCCACACTTCTCCGAAGAGTGGAAGGAGTGGTGGTATCCAATCGCGAAGATTGGAGGGATCACGTTTGCTAATAAAGAAGCTACCATTCATTTGGAAAGGAAGAAGCGACGGGCTTTTGTAGGGGTCCACGTGACGGGCATATTCCCGAAGGCCAAAATAAGGATCGAGGGCAGCGAAGGAGCATTTGAAGAGACCTTCGATTTATCTCCTGCAAATCCTTTTTTGAAAAATTACAAGTTCGAAATAACGAAGGTCGAAGTCCTTACGAAAGATGGTGGGGAGATTGTGTCTTGGGAAAGCAGAGAATATAAAACAAAGGTTGATGAAACCGTTTTCGCTGCTCCCACCGAGCTAAGCACGAGTGCAGTTGAAAGCCTTGGAAAGAACATAGAGAAACTTTTGGTCGATGCCGAATTGGAGGATAAGAGGGGCGACAGGATACTGGCTGAATTGAAGTACAGGTGCATCTTGGATTTGGACAGACACAATTCGAGGGCTCTTTCCTCGTTGGCGGCAATTCATTACAGAAGAGCGGAATATGAAGGTGCTATAGGGCTTTTAAGGAAGGCAATCGAGAGGAACCCAAGCTGTGAGTGGTCCCACTACTTACTTGGATTGGCTTATTTGAAAAATGGCGATTGTGATGATGCTGAGGTTGAATTTTGGAAAGCGAGAAGGACGCAGAGGTATTTCGCTCCGGCTTGTTATCACCTGGCTCTGATAGAGATGAGGAAGAAAAGGTATAGGGAATCCGAAGAGATTCTATCGGAAGGGATTGGCAAGAGCTCGAGGGATGCGAGGAGCTTGTTTTTGTATGCAGCAACGCTGAGAAGGCAGGGGAAATTGGCTGGGGCATTGGATGCGGCAAGAAAGGCGCTTGAAGTGTCCCCACTTTATTACCCAGCCATCTCCGAGGCGATGATGTGCTCAAAGGGAACTGAAAGATTTTCAGAAGCAAAGTTGGAATTCAAGAGGATCGTAGGGGGGAGGGAGCAGAACGTTCTGGAGGTGGCAAAGGAGTACATCGGTGCTGAGCTCTATGAAGATGCAGCTGAAATTTTGACAATGGCCCTGCAGGATCAAGTCGATGCTGCGATGATACACTACTACTTGGGCTTTGTATATGAAAAGGCTGGAAGGAATTGGGAAAGTAACATGGAATATAGCATTGCAAACTCCAAGAGCCCAGACTA
>CAZWAU010000061.1:0-7531 GCA_964631995.1 uncultured Nitrososphaerota archaeon | reverse complement strand
CTTGCTGTCACTTGCCAAAATCACATCGATAAGTACCATATTTCCTTCCAGCCTTTACGAAGCTGATCAGATTCATGACAGGCGTGTCCGGCAGTGGCGTTGCCGTCGGCTCCAGTATGTAACCTCCGCCAGGAGCTGCCTTTGATATGATCTCCTTGCACTTCCATTCCAATTCCTTTTCTCCGCACCTAACCAAATCGTCCAGCTGGAGGTTGCCGATCAGGCAAACCTTCCCACCGATCCTCCTCTTTGCTTCAGCTATGTCTACATCACCAGAAGGAGGTGGCTCGATCGGATGGAGACCATCAAACCCGATCTCGGCTATGCTCTCCAGCAACTCGTTGACCTTCCCATGGCAATGCATCGATGCCAAGTGGGAATGCTGATGCACCAACTTCACAAGTTCCTTGTCGTAATCGACAACAAGCTCGCGAAAGTAGCTAGGATCTAGGAAGGGTGGCGCGACAAGCTCTGGTCCGCTGATTTCAATGATCGAATCCTCATCCCCTTCCAGTATCTTCTCAAGGTAGTCATATATTCTATCGAATACTAGGTCAAGGAGGTCTTTGACCATCTGCTTCCTTTTCATGCAATATAGGACGAATTTTTGAAGTTGAAAGAGTTCGCCAACAACCCCGACAGGATCGGAAATGCATGCCACCATAACTCCTCTCTCGCCCAGTTTTCTCCTCCCTTCGGTCAATGGTCTTAAATCTGGGACTGCAGGCACGTATGGTATAGAGAGAAATTTTTCTACATCCTCATCGTTTTCAAGGAAGTGCTTCAAAGTCCAAGATCCAACGTAAGGTTTTCCATTTATTGTGTCTCTGGTGATCGAGCTCAGTATGCCCTTCGGCGTCTCAACCTTAAGCACATGCACACCTTTTTCAGCGCACTCCTTTACCTTCACAGATTTTGTAAGGAATTCGTTTGCGCCAGGAACTCCAGTTCTCCACAAAACGTCCGAGCTATTCATGACCCATTCGAGGATACCGGCTTCTGTCATCCAAGGAATGCTTATGACACCTACGCGCACTGAAACTGGAACCCTGTCGGACTCTTCCAATAGGAAGGCGGACAATATCCTTTCCTTCGATTTTGGTCCAGAGTTCATGAGATGTTCCTCCAACTTGGAGGACGGATGCTTCCCGCCTAACTTAAATTATCGCAGCTTTGTTAGCGGATAATGTCCGTATCTCCTAGCTTCCTCGACCATTGTTAGTACATTTTCAGGCTTGCAGTTTGCATGTATAGAGTTGCTCGATGTAAGTATGTAGCCACCTCCAGCAGCTGCAGCCTTGATGCACCGCCTGACATCAATCCTCACATCTTCCTTCGAACCATTAGGAAGCACATGCCTGCAGTCGACATTTCCGAGAATGCATACCCTGTCCCCGTACCGATCCTTCACATCGCCAATATCCATTGCACCAGGTTCTATGGGATGCAGGCCAGCTACCCCTGTGCCAATGATGTCTTCAACGAGAGGGTAGATGTTTCCATCGGAGTGCTTCAAGACAGGAACCCCGTGCTTTCTGGCAAGCTCTACAGCCCTTCGCATGTTTGGCAGCTCGAACTTTCTGAAAAGCTGCGCGTTTATCAGTGGCGTTCTTGAATCTGCATAGTCATCCGTTAAGAAAAGTACCTCGATTCCACCATCGATCATCAGCTCAATCATGCCCTGGCAGGTCTTTGAGATTTTCTCCATGAACACCTCAACTTTCCTAGGCTCCCGATACATGTCGATTATCAGCTGCTCCAGCCCCCTCACCTGGAAGGCCATGTGCCATCCACAGTGCCCCTGACCGATAACTACAGTATCCTCTTTTTTGATCGGCTTCAAGACTTTTTCGACCCTCTCAGCCCTTGCCCCCTCATCTGGATCTGGCGGAATGTACCGCTCCATGTCTTCGATCGTCTTCAGCGTACCTTCGACCCACCAGGTCGTTTTCGTATCAGACCTAGATTCCAAAACCCTCCCCCATTCGTCGATCGTTCTATCTGCCGAGATCCTTTTTTGCCTGCTGCTGATAAAATAGTCGCTGACAGCCGGAATGGCATCGAACCCAAGCTTAAGGCAGGCCTCTACCATCGCTTGGCGCGCTCTAACCGCTGGTTCGATTTCATCAACTCCAGAAGCTATGAGGCTGAATCCCTCAAGCTTCCTACCTACGATTGCTTCTACGACCGGAGGATCTAGAGCAAGATCTGTTATGGGGACCACATCCGGTTCCTTCCCATCAAGTGCTGCTAAGAAGCGCTCCCTATGCGGCATGGGAATTTTTATCACCTAGCGTCGAAATTCATCCAGCTCCTTATAAGCCCGCTTGAGAACTGTGTAGCGCCAGCTCCTAGGCAAATGTCTGGCAGCTTTTTTCATGGAATCAAGCTATGTGTTGATGCAACTTTTGTGAAAGGACCTTCTATGCCACCAAGGGGTTGGAATCAAGGATATCCACAGAAAGGCTGTCGGAGTAGGTATGAGCAGATGCGAACAGTCTTGCACGATGCTGCCTCTTCCCATTCAATACCTCTTGAAGTAGCATGCGAAGCATTGATCGATCTTTTTCATCTTTTCTAGCCAGTTCTCACTGGATGGCTTTCCGATACTTGTCCTAATGTAGCACTATGCCCTCTAAGGTTCAGCCTCAGGTAGATGGTCAGGCGTGGCACTTCGGAGGCATCGCAGCCAATCCCTACAACGTCATGGTAATTCATGGAGCCAGGAACGAGAACATTTTCCGATATCATGTTTAGCACCTGCTCATACGGTACAGTGTTCAACGCAAATTTGCAAGCCAATTCCTCGATGCACTTTCTTACTTCTATATCGTCCTTCACATAAAAGCTAGGCCCGATTTCAAACTTGAGCCCTTGCCTTTCCTCTGGGGTTTTGCAGAGATCCACTGAGAGTACGACTGAACGTGGGATGTATGCATCCTTCCCCCCTACAAACGCCTCATGAAATCTGGCATAGTCTTGACCGAATCTTGTGCAGCCAATGCTCTCAACATAGCCAAGCACATCGGAACGTGTCAGCCCGTAGCCTCGGAGGTATAGCTTGGCCCTGCCAAATCCCAGAGCGGAACACTCAAACCCTATGCTTGTGGGCCTGCAGTGCGCACCTAGCGATCTTCGTACTTCTTCCAAAGATCCTGCAATGCCAACCAAGTCAAGCGCCTGGCAGCACATAACCCAAGGGTCGCCAAGCTCCCAAAGTAGTTTGCAGTAGAGCCTTAGCGCTTGGGGAAAGCCCCTTCGGTGCCTAGCCCCGAACCAGATGCCAAGCATTGGGTGATCGGGCAGCAGGCGCTCCTGTGGCAATATGGTGTCAAGCAAGGCGCTGACCATATGAAGATATTTTTCCGCTCCCACAGATTCTAGGATCGCCGGGATTTTAGATCTTGCAAGCTTGGTCCTTTCTGGAAGCAGCATTCCTGGCATGCAGACCTCGGTCAGGTATCGAAGCTCTTGAGCAGAACTCCGATCCCGCGAAAGCGAAATGCAGAATTGAAGGGGAGTGCCATCATTACAGATCAAAGACAGAGGCGGAAGATTACTTTCTAAAGAAGATGAGAGGCATTCGCTTGTAAGCAAATCGAATAGCTGAATGATAGACTGCTCTTCCGACTCGAGGCCGCGTAAATGGATGAGCTTTATCATCAAAGCCCTAATCTTGGATTGGTAAGTGCCGACCGCCTCCTTTTCGGCGGAGCTTGTCCTAGCACCTAACACGAATTTCCTGCTCCGTGTTCTTCGAACTATCGGGTGTGGTATTCTGGCAAACAGTACTTGCAGCCGTCGTAGCCATCCTTCAGAGCGTCATGAAGGGAGTAGTAGCCAACCTTGTTCTTCTCGAAGATCGTGCCTACCCACTGGCAGCTTGCCCTGTGTACCTCTCTTGTCAAAGGATCGCGATTTGCAATGAATTTCGGCACAGGAATGATGTTAAGAGGTATCTCCTTGAACTTTGCACTTGCTCCAACGATAGCCTCGTCCTCATTTGTAGTTAATTTGTCTATGTCCACCTGCAGAGTCAGTGCCGTCCCTGGGATCGTCTCGGTGAAAAGTGCCGGTGAAAGTGGGATTGGCGGAATCTTGTCCTTGATCTGCCCCTCTATCCAGTCAATGATGTGGTTCAGAACATCTTCAGGCAGGCTCCAGGGCAGGTGAATTGTTATGTCCACGTCGTGCACCTTTGCCACCAACCTGTTCTGGTCATCCAGGTAGACCTCTGCCTCTGCGCGATCGATGTCTACGTTCAGGTCTATGGAGAAGTTCCAGATCGTTATCGTCGTCACCTTATTTGCAATAGTCACATCGTCGCTCCAGGGCGTCATAAAGTCTGGTATTGGCCCGCTTGTGTCGATCTCGACCTTTGCCTGAACCTTGAGCTTCGGTATTGCCCAAGCATGTATATTTAGTGGGCAGCCCGTCAGCTCGAGCCTGTTTCCATTAAGCAGGTTGAAGGAAGGCTTGCCGAACTTGACCGTTGCACCATATTCTATCCAGGAGCGCAGTACAGCATAGTCTGTCTCCAAGAACCCAAGTGAACCAAGCTTAGTTGCTATATCGAAGACATCTGCAACAGCATCTAGGAGGTCGTCAAGCACAGGGATGTCCCAGCTCCCAGTCTCCGTCACACTCTTCGGGTGTGTTGTCCTATCCCACCAGAAGTCGAAGACCCTGTGCATCGCCGCCTCAGAAACCCCGACTGCGATATCGAGTCCAGAAGTGAAATCTGTTACTTGTGCAATGTTTCCACCATTGTAAGAGAGGAAGTTTATTGCAGCAGCTATAACCTGCTTGTTCAGTATCTTCACATTCCCAAGCCCAATCGTGAGCTGGTTGGCCGGCCCTGGAGGCATGTATGGAAGGTCGAGCGAGTAGAGCACAGGCTGGAGGGTAATCTTCTCCATCTTGTCAAGCATGCCTGAACTTATGGCGGCTGCGATCGCCTTGTTCACATAATTCAGAGCCTCTGCAGAAAGGCCATACTTGTCATCGATCTTTATCTCATCTATCCTTGCTTTCTTGAGATCTAGTACCAAAACCCTAGTTGCCTGGTTGTAGGAAGGCGATGCTTCTACAGAAGCTATAACGTCGAATTCTAGGCGTAAGCCTCCAAGAACTTTAAGAGCAGCTTCCAAGTTGAAAAGCAAGCGGACTACATTTCCAGCAAAAGCATCAACTGTAGGAGGCTCCTTCAGAAGAACCTCGTACTCGACTTTCGAATAGGCGCTGAAGGAAGGCGGAACATCTGGAGGGGTATAGGTTCCCTTGACCTGCGGAAAGGAACTCCTGTAGAAAGCAGCTGCAAGAGCCCTGTTTACGAACCTTTCGTTAACTTCAGCTACAACATCGTATCCTCCGGTATTCAAAAAATCACAATGGCGTGCAGCGAATTTTGCGCATATATAACTTCCCTACACTCTTCTACTGCTCCAGTTGCTGCCTGAGTGGAATTTGACAGAGCTGCTCAGCCTAAAGAGAGCTTGACAATCCTCGAGAGGGCCTTTGAACGAGCACCAAATTCGAACTCGGTAACCACATGGGGCAGTTGGAAATAGCAGGAAATTACCGCGAGAAGGCGAGCACTTTCCTGGCCCTTTTTCCTTCCGGCGTAAGGCCCCTGCTCGTTGCGAGCCTCATGGCCTCCTCCTCACCAACATGCATAGGAAAGACGAAAACTTTTCCATTCGGTTTCACTATCCTGCGAACTTCGCTGAAAAGTGCCCCTCTGTCCTTAACTTCCTGAAGGACATCGATAAGAAGCACAACATCTATGGTCTCTGCTCCAAGAGGAATCGCCTCTCCGCCAAGGGATTCGATCCTAACCACGTTATTCAGCCCTTCCTTTCTCGCCTTCTCCTCCACCCTTTCCAGAGCGCCCTTGTCGACATCCAAGGCGTAGACTCTCCCGCTTTCCCCAACCAGTTTTGCGGCTGGAATAGTATAAGTTCCAGGGCCGCAACCGAAGTCAAGCACAACCTGCCCTGAACCAACTCCAATCTCGGTCAGAACCTTGAAGGCATTCTTGTCCAACCAGCGTTTGAAAAGTATCTCCCCGAAGAGTGCCAAAATTCCGATGTGGCTCAATAGTTTCATCTCTCTGACCATTGTATAATCATTTAAATGCCATGCGTTGCAGCATCGGAATTGCCCAAAGCACAGATTCCAACTCAACTCAACTCAAGTCGAAAAGCTGATTGGTAAACCAGCACGCAAATTCAAGTGATACTGCTAAAATAGGCGACTGAGTTTGGAAGCAAATGGTCCAATTCAAAGGCCGCACGCGTCCCCAAGTGGTAAACCTATAAGGCTAAAAAACAGCTGATGACCCAAGAGATTGGAGAAAGGAAGTGTGATTCGTGGCTAAAATTTACGAGATAAGGTGGCAGGGAAGGGGCGGGCAAGGCATAGTGCTGGCAAACATGATCTTTGCGGTAGCAGCCCTGAGGGAAGGAAAGTACGTGCAGGCTTTTCCAGAATTTGGGCCGGAGAGAAGCGGAGCTCCTGTAAGGGGATTCACGAGGATCAGCGAGGGTCCGATCGATCTCCACCAGCAGGTTTACAACCCGGACATCCTTGTTGTAATAGACAGTGCCTTTCTTAACGAGGCAAGCACCTTCGAGGGCTTGAAGCAGGATGGCACCCTTGTGGCGAACGTAGAGGACGCGCCCCAATATCCTGTAAGAGAACTGAAGGAGAAGTTCGGGCTAAGGAAGCAGTACGTCGTAAGGATCGATGCTGTGAAGATAGCAAGAGAGGTCTTCAACAGGCCGATATACAACACCACGATGATGGGTGCTGTCTCCAAAGCGACGGGCCTCGTAAAGCCTGAGAGCATAATCGAGACGATGAGGGAGCGCTCCTTGCCCCAGCTGACGCGCTTTACTGACAAGATGATCGAGCAAAACATAACCGCCATAAGGAGGGGCTATGAGGAGGCGATATTCTGATGCCATCAAAGAAGCAATCATGGAAAGAAGTTACAATAGCAGGAGTCATTACAACCCCGAGGAGCAGCCTGGAGTACAAGACTGGTGTCTGGAGGAGCCAAACTCCTGTCATAGATTATGCGAAGTGTACGAAGTGTCTAATATGCTGGATATACTGCCCCGAGCCTACGATAGTGCGCATAATGGGCAATCCAGAAAAGGCTGTAGAGATAGACCAGAATTACTGCAAGGGTTGCGGGATATGCGCACAGGTTTGTCCTGTGAAGTGCATAGAGATGAGGCAGGGCTGAGGTGAGAAAATATGTCTGCAATAAAAGAGTACAACCAAAAAGCTCTTGGATTGAGGGGAAACGATGCAGTAGCTTATGCCGTAAAGCAGGCGAATGTAGATGTGATAGCTGCCTACCCCATAACGCCCCAGACGCTGATGGTCGAGGAGCTCAGCAGGTTCGTTGCTTCAGGCGAGCTTAAGGCGAAGTACATTAACACAGAGTCGGAGCACAGTGCAATGTCTGGATGCATAGGGGCAAGCTTGGCAGGGGCGAGGACTTTCACAGCTACAGCAAGCC
>CAZWAU010000060.1:0-2853 GCA_964631995.1 uncultured Nitrososphaerota archaeon | reverse complement strand
CCCTTTGAAGCGTAGCTCCAATAGTGGTCTCTCCTAAATTTCGGATCTACGGTGCGGTAAGTGCTATCTTCAGGTACCTCTGGGGTGAACGATTCCGGTCTTTCCATATCATGGGTTTTCCACTCCAAACGAGCTTCTTTGGTCGAGGCAGAACCTTTGCTACCGACAAGGCCTTCTCCCCCATGTCCAACCTCAGCAGCCCAGCTCTTGATCAGCATACCAGTTCCGCCATTCTTGAAGTGGACGAGCAAGGTAGCGTTGTTCTCCACAGCTCTGCCGGGCTTGGGATAAGTTCCTCCAAGGGGAACATGGCTCACCTTGGCATATACCTTTTCAGCAGGCCCGTAGAGCCACAGCCACTCATCCAAAGTGTGTATCGCCTGCTCCACGAGCATGCCACCAGACTGTTTTCGAACGAAGAGCCACGGATGCGAAGGTGGGAACCACCCAACCTGGCAACTGTATGCCATGTGTAGGTCGCCGAATTTCTTCTCATCTAGAAGGCTCTTCAACTTCATGTAGGTTGGGTGGAAACGAATCATGTATGCAACTTGGAGCATGACCCCTTTCCTTTCAGCCGCTGCTACCATTTCGTCTGCCTCCTTTACTGTCCTGCACATCGGTTTCTCGACCAAGATGTGCTTTCCAGCCCTCGCGGCTGCAATGGCTATATCCCTGTGGGGAGCTGGGTGGGTGCAGACATCAACAGCATCAACATCCTCAAGCTCCAAAAGCTCTCTATAATCTGTGAACCAATGGTCTGCGCCGCACATTTGGCAAATATTCCTTGCAGACTCCTCATTTACGTCAGCTACGGCAACGATCTTTGCTTTGTTGGTCATCTGGTAGTACGGTAGGTGCAGTTCCCTGAAGATCCCTCCAGAACCGATTACTCCGATCCTTATCAAACTTCAATCGCAATGCGCGAAAGCATTTCCAGCCTTAAAACTTCTTCGTTTGATAATAGGTTTCGATCCTAGTTACCTGCAAGGCCAGCGCCTAAATGTGAGGGTCTAGGAAGGCATTACCTTTGTCCGATAAGATACTCCGTTGCCCACTTGATCTTCTTTTCATGGTGAACGTTAAGGCTCTCATGTCCCATGCCGGGATAGATTGAGAGTTCTCTCCGTTCCGATAACATGTGGTTAAAAACTGCAAATATCGTTGAAGCTGGGCATACAGTATCTACTAGGCCCACGGACATCATGGTCGGGCACTTTATCTCCGGGGCGAAGTTCATAGCGTCAAAATAGGATAGCGTCTCCTCTATTTTTTCAACTTCTTCGCGGTGCCTCTTCATGAAATCAAGTATCTCCAAGTAGGGACCTTGGGTAGCAACTTCGATCGCTCTTTCGAAGTGGCAAAGGTATGGAACTTCGGGAAGCGAAAGAGCTACCCGCTTGTCTAGCGCGGAAATGGCAAGAGTCAGTCCGCCTCCCTGGCTGACGCCCGTAATTCCCACTTTGTCCTTTCTTACATCGCTCCTCTCCAGCAAAATCTCCAAAGCTCTCAAGCAATCCATGTAGACATACCTATAGTAGTACTTCGACCTGTCAAGTATTCCTTTCGTCATATTTCCCATCACGCTGCCTGAAGGATATCTTGCAAAATCAGGAGAGTCCCCAGATTGACCCCTCACGTCTACAGCCATTACCACATACCCCTGCAGTACCCATCCTAGATAGTCGGAGATCGAGCCCTTGTTTCCGCCATAGCCGTGGAAGAAGAGCAATGCTGGAAGCGCACCATCAATAGCTGGCTTTAGGAGCCATGCGCTTATTGGGGTTTTGTCCAAAAATCCATCAAAGGTCAGAGAAAAAGCTTCCAGCTTGTTTACAGGATAGTCTACCTTGCTCGTCCTAAGATTAAGGGGCTGCTCCCTCGATAATTTTATATTTTCGGCCCAAAATTGGAGGAAATCCCTCCTCCTCGTAAGGGGTGGCTTGTATACCTTCAGTTGTTCCAGAGGAAGGTCGATTATGGGCATGGGTTACCATTTGGCTTTAGCTCCTTTGTAATAAGACTTTCTGGGCGCAGTGTGAGTTGAATAATACAGAACCGATTTCCAAATTGGTTTTCAAATAGTGCAGACCGATAAAGGCTCTATGGCCACATCAGGCTGGAGAGTGTGCGATTTTTATGATTCGATCCAAGAAGACGAAAATTTGCAAATCTATTCAAGCCGGTTACGTGTTACAGCAGAAAAGCTCGTGTGTTAAAGGCTTTTCACAATCTCTTGAACTAATTGTCTCATCTTGGAATCAATGTGCCAAGGATTACCTTCCTCTTGGAACCGGTTGCCGAAGGAAGGTTAGACGCGCGACCAAATACGAACTCGTTGGCCAGAACCGCCATGTACAGTGCCTCTCTTGCTTCGGAGGGGATTCCGAGGGAATCGAAATATTCGATCCTGATTTTCGGCAACCTTCTGCGCAGCCAATCGATCATCGTAGGATTTTTTGCACCACCTCCTGCGATATAGATCGTGTCGAGCGGTCCTGCATTGAGCACGAAATCCTCGTAGCTCCTTGCCACTGTTTCGACCGTGAGCATCGTCGCGGTTGCGATCGCATCCTCCTTTTTCAAGCCTCGCTGCTTCGCCATCGAGATGAGCTGCTTTGCATAATTGGTTCCGAACATCTCCCTGCCAGTTGATTTTGGAGGACGCCTGGTGAAGAAAGGGTTGTCCAGTAGCTCTCCAAGAAGATCGTTGTCAACTTTACCCTTTGATGCGGCCGAGCCACCTAAGTCACAGGATAACTCACCATTAGTGAAAAAGCTTACGAGATTATCCACAACCATGTTGCCAGGCCCTGTATCGAAGGCGATAACATCTTCTTCCGAGCAGTCTGG
>CAZWAU010000059.1:0-14385 GCA_964631995.1 uncultured Nitrososphaerota archaeon | reverse complement strand
CCTCTTATGACAAGCGTTATACTTTTCTTATGGGGGTTAACCTTCGGATTGGACAATGTTAGCAGGCAGAGCCTCATCGCCAAGTACAGGTCAAGCGCAGGCGTTGCCACAGCTTACGGTGTAATCAGTCTGATCTCAGGCGTCATAGCTCTTATATCACCCGTGGTTGGAGGATGGATTTGGACCGAATTCACGCCTCAGACTGTTTTCTACGCTTCCGCTGCGGTAAATGTTATCGGCTCCCTGCCGCTTTTCATGCTTTGGCTTTATAACAGGAAACAACTGCCAAAACAACCGAGCCGTCGGAAAAATTTGAACGAGAGGGTTCTTTATAGCCAGATCTAGATAGAAAATCTTACCAACTAAAATGTCATGTACTTATAAATCACAAGTTCTCATGATTTCGAAATAAAATTCGTCGAAAGTATTTCTAGCATTATCTTTTTTCGTGTGGAATTAAAGCATCGCGGATTGGCTCGATCCATCTATCATGGATTATGTCGTATGCGATGAAATCGCTGTCAAATTGCCAGTATGCCCAGCTCCAGCCCATCATCTCAGCTTGGCGCGCAACATAGCTCAAATATCGTACGCGCGAATCCATATCTGCCTTGTCATATACGCCAAACTCCCCAAGAAATAATGGCCTGCCTTTCCTGTTGGCCCAATCTTGCGCCTTCTGGAAGTCTTTGATAATAGCTTGTTTTTCCTCGACCGTACCTTTCCACTCGATGCCAACCTTTTCCTTTTGGCTTGTCCAGCTGGCACCCTGGTGCGTAAACTCCATTGGGTTGTAATAGTGGATTGTGACGATGATGTTCTTGTCTTTTTCCGGAAGCTCGAGTTTATCCAAGAAATTTATGCTGTTCCAATTTCCAGGTCCGATTATCACAGTTCTTGAAGGATTCGTTTCTCGTATGATCGCCATGGCCTCGCTATGGAACTGGTTCCACAATTCGGGTGTCAATTTTCCATTTGGTTCATTTAGTATTTCAAATAACAATTCGCCTGGAAAACTTCTATAACGTTCACCTATCTGTTTCCACGTTGCCAGGAATCGATCCTTATTTCCCATAGGATCTCGCCCCATTTCAATAAACTCATGGAAATCGAGTATGGTCAAGAGCCCATTGGATAGCGATCGCTCAACCGCCCAATCAAGAGTTTCAAACCAAGAGTTTGTGATTTTGTGTTTCTCGTCTATGCCCCCGTCCCTAAATGGGTGCAGTGGAATGCGTACATTGCTGAAACCTGCTTCCTTTATGATTCTAAAGTGCTTATCTTGCATTCTTGCCATTGATCTACTCTTCCAAACGGGATCGTAACCGAGGATATTCATTCCTCTGCCAAGGCGACTGTTTAGTTCATACGCGTCCATCTTTCATTCACTCGATCCAGATGCCAGATCTTTGGTCAGATTTTTTTTAACCGATCAATACCATTAAAGCTTTCCCTGGCCGCCAGGTTGGAGACTTCCCAAGCTCTTGTTTCGAACTCATCCAGACAACTAGGATTGGTCGCTCCATTCATGTTCTCTACCTAAAGCGCATGAGTTCGAATTGGCAACGCGCTTCGTGTAGATTTAGGAGGTTCGGAGAGTCGTCTAGAAAAGAATTAAATGCCTTATCTATTCCTACTTAACTAGTCTCATGAAGCCTGATTTTGGCATATATCATGATATTCTTGATGCTATGGTGCCAACGCAACCTTCCCTTTCATTTTTGACGAAATCTTGGCCAGATATCGAAGCATGGAGAACTCGGTCGCGCGCCAAGGTTTTCGAATTAATGGCGTTCGACCCAGCCAATGTTCCGTTGAACGCATCGATTGATTCGAAACGTGAAGAAGGTAGCATCGTGGTCGAGGAAATTTCTTATGACATGCCTTATGGACCGCGCACCCAAGGATTTTTCCTCTACCCCAAAAGGAGAAAGGGCAAGCTGCCTGCTGTTGTCGCGCTCCACGACCATGGTGGATTTTTTTATTTCGGAAAGGAGAAGGTGACATCAATCCCCAACGAGCCTAGCATACTTAGAAGTTTCAAAAAGGAGGCTTACGGTGGAAGGAGCTGGGCGACTGAGCTGGCCAAACGTGGATTCGCTGTGCTTGTTCCGGATGTGTTCCTTTGGGGAAGCAGGAAGATTCCGATTGAAAGTATCAATGAGGAATTCCAAAAGCTTTTCGAGGGCCTTGAACCCGGTTCGGAAGAGTATGTGCGAAAATACAACTCATTTTTCTCGAATCTCGAATTCACATCTTTTGCTCCAACGATAGTGAATGCTGGAACTTCCTGGCCAGGCATCTTTTCCTACGAGGATAGGCGCAGTGTTGACTACCTAGTAACGAGGCCAGAGATAGATCCAAATAGAATCGGATGCGGTGGGCTGTCGGGAGGGGGCTTACGCACTGTATTCCTTTCCGGATTGGACTCGAGGATTCGTTGTGCATTTTGTGTGGGCTTCATGTCTACGATGCGAGGATTGCTGCGCAACCACATAAAGTACCATGGGCTTTTTATGTACGTACCTGGCCTTTCACACTTCTTGGATTTACCAGATATCATTGCGCTGCGCGCGCCTTCCCCTCTGATGGTGCAATACGACAGGGATGACGAGATTTTTTCGCTTGATGGCCAAAGCCAAGCGGATGAAAAGATCGCGCAGATCTATGCGAAAATTGGCCACCCGGAAAATTACGTTGGAAAGTTCTATCCAGGACCCCATAAGTTCGACATCGAAATGCAGAACGACGCCTTTGAGTGGCTAGAGAAACACTTGTTTCCGGAATGACCACTTTGTTTATAGCGATAAGTCTGGAAACACTTGTGGAGATGAAGCTTTCCTTGCTCCAATTTAATTTTCTTTTAAAACAGGGGAATGATGTCTTACGAAAGGCGCAAATTCTGTGAATTTACTTATCAATTCGATCCACCGATATTAGTTGTATAGCATCAAGTTCATGGAACTCTCAAGGCCAAGAGCATTATGTGCTGCGTGTAACATGGTCACCTCCATAAGCTGAACCAAAAATCGAGGCTGGCTAAGATTCGGGAAATGGGTGAAACAATATCGTGAAACTTCAGTATCAGATTATGCTGGACCGATCAACCAGCTTGAAGTCTAGAAAATTCCGATTTCTGGCGGAGGCAGCTCTCCAAGAAGTATCTTGCCTGCATGACCTTCCACGATTACCTCGTAAGATGCTTTATGGTACTCATATCTTATGAACCAAAGTGGCACATGGACGTAGGTCGGTTCACCAAATTCGAAGTCAGTCTTCTGCTCGATGAATCTGTCCACGTTCTCCTTGGCCCTCTCAATATGAAAGAGTTCTATCTGCTGCTTTGCTCTCTCCTTCGCTCCCTCGGCGTCAAGCTCCGCGTTCAGAGCCTCAACGCCAGCTGGCAGGCTGCTGAAGTTAAATGGAGCTCTCTCGCCGACCGGAAGATCGAAGATCCGGGCAGGAACGTTGACGCCCGAACGAGCCACGATAAACCAGTCGTAAGTTCCCTCCACCTTCCCCGATTTTTCTATTGGCTTTCCCAGCCGTAAAAGCAACCCCTTGTAAGATGTTGTGGCCTTTACTGGTATGAGCCAGAAGGGAACGAGTAAATATCTCTGCTCCTTTAAGGTCGCCTTCTTGGCCAAGTCGCGTGGCTTGGCGAATCCTGTTTCCATCCACCTTGTAACGATGTTGGAAATCTCCTGACTTCCAAGGCGTGGAGGAAGAATGCTGTGTGCGAGCCTGAACTGGACGCTCAGGTCTATGTATCCAGTGTAGCCGCAATACCTGCATGTGAAAAGAACTTCCCCTGGAGCATAAGCTATGGGAGCTGTGCAGTGAGGGCATCTGATTTCGCCAACAATGCCCATGGTTCGGCCTGAAAAGAATTGGTGCCTTCCTGAAAAGCTTTCCTCGAAACAATGGCAAAGACTATCTGGTTGAGAGAGCGGAAAACCTTTTTTCATCGATCCAAGAGCTGGGTTGAAGCAGATGCCCACGATATACAAGCTGAAAATGGCCATGTTGAGCAGTTTGGCCTTGACGTTGGCCTTCTTCGCTGCTTTCGCTTTCGGACTGGGCCTCATAGCCAGCTACTTCGTCCAGTACTTCCATCTCCTCGCCCTCTTGGCTATCTCGTTGACGTTCTCTTTTGCCTTCATATTTTTTGAGTACCTCATCGGACCTTCAATCGTGAGGGCCTCGCTTGGAGGGAAGTTCAGGTACCTGAGCAAGGGTGAGAACCCTTGGCTCGAGGAAATGGTGGCCAACCTCTGCGCACGCTCTGGAGTTAAGCAGCCGAGGCTAGCGGTGGTTGAGGACCAATCACCCAACGCCTTCATTTTCGGAAGAACTCAAAACGATTCCACCCTTGCAGTCCACACCGGATTGCTGGTCAATTTCAGGGAAGACGAGATAATCGCTGTCATAGGCCACGAGCTTGGGCACCTTGCGCACAAGGACTACGCCATCGTCACAATGCTGGCTGCAATACCGACGCTCGCCTACATAATCGCCAGGATAAGCTTTGAGGCCTTGAGGATAAGGGAAAAGAAAGGATCGTGGGTTGCGCTTGCAATTGCAGCTGGAGTGTTCTCCATCGCCATCTATGCTATCACCCAGCTCTTGGTCCTTGGGCTTAGCAGACTTAGGGAGCATTATGCCGACGCATTTTCTGCATACCTTACAAACTCCCCAAGAAGCCTCATAAGTGCTCTAGCTAAGCTCAGCTATGGGATCTCGGTTGCTCCAAAGCAAGATTCCCCTGTAAGTACTTTCTACATACTCAATCCCGCCGTCGCAAGGAACGAGGTGCATGAGATCATGGAGAACAAAGAAAGGTATGACTTGGACAGAGATGGCTTCCTCGACGAGAGAGAGCTCGAACTCGCGATGGAACAGGAGAGCAAGTCGTTCTTCACGAGAGCAACTGAACTCTACTCAACGCACCCACCGACCTTCAAACGGATCCTGATGCTGAAGCAGATCGAGGAAGAAATCCGATCTTCCAGATCCCTGGGATAAACCGGCTCATTTTTCATGCACGCGCCAAGGTTGCCTTTATCGTAAATCCTTTAAATCTAGGATAGCGGTGTAAATATGGGAAGATGTCTCAAGCTATTTGGATAGCTAGGGATTATATCAAATGCAGCGGATGCAGAAGATGTGAGATAGCTTGCTCAGTTAAGCATGAGGGCAAGATCTGGCCGGAAGCTTCGAGAATAAGGGTTTTCATGCTGGCTCCTGGAGCAGAAATTCCACACTTTTGCGCCCAGTGCCACGACCACCCATGCCTTGAATCGTGCCCTACCCAGGCCATATCTGTAAGCAATGACACCGGAGCCATTCTTGTCGATAAGGAGAGGTGTACCGCCTGTGGCAACTGTATAGATGCATGCCCGGGAAGGATACCGCACATTCATCCAACGGAAAACTACTCATTGATATGCGATCTATGCAGGGGAGACCCTCAATGCGTAAAGGTCTGCAAAGAAGGCGGATGGAACGCGCTCTGGATTGCACCGGCACCTGAAAGTTACTCTTACAGGCTCTACGCGAAGAAACCCGAGGAGCTGACAAAAGAGCTCTTGATTAACCTGTTCGGTGAAAAGGGCCTGGAGTTGATTTGATATGAGAGGATACGCTGGAAAGGTTCTTGAAATAGACCTTTCGACGCAGTCCAGCAGGGAGACGCTTTTTCCAGATGATATCTTGAGGACTTACCTTGGAGGCAGGGGATTAGGCGTTAAAATACTTTGGGACAGGCTTGGAAGGAGATGGAGTTCAATCGACCCTCTAGGCCCTGATAATCTTCTTCTTTTCCTCACAGGCCCCCTAACGGGCTATTTTCCTGGTGGAAGAACCTGCATCACCGGCAAGAGCCCTCAAAGCAATGGGGCTGTTGGATCGACCGTTGCGGGTGAATTCGGTATAGAACTCAAGTGCGCCGGATATGATGGAATAATATTTTCAGGAGTTTCTGAAAGGCCCGTGTACGTGCTCGTTTTCGATGACCAAGTAATTTTCAAAGATGCACAGAATATTTGGGGAATGCGCGGTCAGGAGACATTGAGAGCGATCACGAGCGAGAGCAGGAAGATCGTACAAGGCTTGAAGCCCAGTTTGGGCGAATTGATAGAACCCTCGACGCTTTACATTGGCCCTGCAGGAGAAAGAAAGATTAGGATAGCGGCTGTGATGGCAAAGTGGTCGCACGCGGCCGGCTACGGCGGCTACGGTGCAGTCATGGGAAGCAAGAACCTGAAAGCGGTAGTGGCAAAGGGCACAGGACCTCTGCCCGAGGCCACAAACATGCCCTCTGCATTAACTCTTATAGAAAGAATATGCAAAGCCTGCTACAAGAACGACAAGTTCAGGAGGTGGGGAACTGGTTACCTTGGCTACGAGGTTGGATCGCAAACTAGCAGTGAACCGGTAAGGAACTGGCAGGAGGAGTGGCACGACGAGAGAAGCTTCGGCGTTGACAGGTTCGAGCAGAGGGTTTGGATAAAAAGATACTGGGGAGATTTTGGTTGCCCAACTACTTGTCTAAAGCTTGCATCTCCTAAGGCGGGGCAGTACAAGGGGGCTATTACGGACAATCCCGACTATGAGATTCAGGCTTACCAAGGAACAAATCTTGGAATTTTCACGCCCGAAGGCAACGTCTACCTTTCTTCACTCGTAGATGACCTTGGGATCTGTGGGATCCAAGGAGGAAATGTTATGGGATTTGCTGCTGAACTATTCCAGAGGGGGATACTTACCTCGGAAGATATTGGGTTCGATCTAAGGTGGGGTGATGTCGATGCTTTTGCCGCCCTTTCCAAGAAGATAGCCTACAGGGAGGGAATAGGCGACATTCTGGCCGAGGGCACTTACAGGGCCGCAGAGAAGATAAGCGAAATGAAGGGAGTGGATGTGTTGAAGTATGCGGTTCAATCCAAAGGAATCGGCATAGGAGCGCATGGAATTAGGAGCAAGCTTGACTACCCCAAAGACATCTCGTACGCATGTTCGACGCAGGGGGGAGACCACACCTCGGTTGCCCTTCTCCCAGTAGACGCTGGAAATAGCGAGCTCACGCTGGCGCTCCACGACTCTGGGGTATACTGCTGGTTCAACATGTTCGAAACTCCGGATCCACTTCTCTGGGAACTCCTTCAGGCTGTTACGGGGTGGGATATCACTAGGGAAGAGTGGTACAACAGCTCCTCGAGGAAGATAATCACGATCCAGAGAGTTCTTCTCCTTCTCGGAGGGCCAGATGTGGCTTGGAGCCCTGATGTTCACGATGAAAATCCTCCACGGTTCTATGAACCTCTTCCAACGGGTCCAAAATCTGGCATGAAGGTTGACAGGGATGCCTTTTTGAAAACGAAAAAAGAATACTATGAGACCCTAGGCTGGGACGAAAAGGGCATACCGAAACCTGAAACGCTTGCGAAATTGGGACTTGGAGAATTGGCCCAAGCTATAGAATCGCTAAAATAGTAATTTCGGCTCTTTCGTATCAGAAGGAACTGAGATGAAGAGCTCCACTAAAATGCAAGTATGCATTTCTGACACAATTGCGGTCCTTTTTTCTAGTGAAAATATTCATTCATTTACCAAGCTTATAGTCGAGGTTATGGGTTTTTGAAAAGCCAGAAATTGAGTGCTTGTACACATAGATGACGATTTAAAAAGGTTGGTTATTTTCACCTCATCGTAAACTAGCTTCCATAACCATCGCCTGCATTTTGCTCAATGAAAGAAATTTCTACAAATTTAGCTTAGAAAATACCATTCCATAAATAGTCTTTGTGAACAAGCTGTCTGATGATTAGATGTTAAGTGTTACGACTATGGCCCGAAGGCGAGTGCTTGCAACGATCTGCATTGCAAACCTAGCTTACGCTTTTTCAAGCTCGATGCTTGGCCCATCCCTTCCATCCATAATAAGGTCCCTGTCTTTGGAAGCATGGGAAGTTGGATCGATCGCCTCAGTTGGAGCGATAGGCTTCTTCTCAGTTCTTCCAGGCGGTATGTTGGCAGATAAAAGGGGAAAGAGGGTGCTGATGCTAAGCGGATTAATTGTACAAACATTTGGCTATGCTCTAGCTGGCGTTTCCCATATTTTTCACCTCCTCATTTTGGGCCTCGCGCTCTTCGGCATAGGTGCTGGGCTCTGGGAGGTGGCTGTATCCGCCTTCGTGCCAAGTGCTTTCCAAGAAGATCCGAATGGAGCTATGAACATACTACACTCGACATGGGGCATCGGTGGTTTTCTTGGGCCCATTCTTGCAGGACTGATCATCTCGACTTTAAAGGACTGGCATTCGAATTTTCTGTTTTCGGCCATCTTACTGGTTGTAGCCATAGCTGTCATACTTTCTCTGAAAGACGATAAATATGTGTCAGAAAGCCCGGATTTGCATTTCTCGCGTGTCGTTAGATCTATGCCGAAGGGTGCTGTAACGGCATTGGCATTAGGTTGGGGCGTAGAGCTCGCCCTCTATACCTACCTGCCTCTACTGCTCGAATCGGAACAGGGTTTTGGGACTCTGGAGGCAAGCACTGTTCTTGGGATTCTGCTCTTGATGATAGCCATAGGAAGGATTTGCTGGAGTAAGCTGAGCGGGCGCATTGGCATGGTGAATACGGTAAAAGCAAGCGGAATATTGTCCAGCATCTCCGTTTTGGCAACGGCCATTACACCAGGACCATTTGTACTTCTCCCTATACTTTCAACAGGATTTTTCATATCCAGCATCGTTCCCACTATCTTGGCATACATAGGTGACAAGACGGGTCCGTACAGTACTGGCATGGCGATTGGCATTACCCTTTCGACCGCCAGCATTGGAGGTGCCGCCATACCGGCTTCGTCTGCTCTGGTAGCTGGATCAACCAGTATTCCAGTAGCTTTCATCTTTCTGGGGATTTTTCTGATGCCGATATTTTTTCTGATGTGCTATCCCTCTAAAGAAAGATCTGTAAATTATGCAACAAGATAGCTATTCTTATTTGACTATGACCGGAAGAGGGTCCCTTTTTTACAATTATGTTGATGAAAAAATGAGGGAGCACTTGCACTAATATGGCATGAAGAACTTCATTATGCCAAGAAGGCCGCCGATGAATATGGCGATAATCGTTCCTACTACCATGCCAGAAGCCGTGGGCGCTCCATATGCTTCGTATGCTTTGCTTCCCCCTATTCTAAGTGTGATCGTCTTCGCGATCCAAGCAACCAAGAGCGTCGTCCAGACACCTTCAAGAAGTGTGTGACCTGTCGTGGCCATCAGGAAGCCTATCGGCTCGAGAGGGAACCATACAAATCTTGCGTGCAGGAAGCTGAGCGCTCCTACGAGAACTACGCCAGCTGCCGCCTGGACAACCCACGGCTGGGCCGCGGGCCAATTCTCGTGCGCCCCAGGCTGGACAAACCTCCAGACTATGTCGCTGTTAAACCATGAGTATATGGGCAATCTGCTAGCTCCGAAAGCGTAGAACATCCATATCATGCCTATGAGGGCAGTCAGAGGCGCGATCACTGAAGCCAAAATCACTGCCTTGAAGATGTTTCTGTTACTTGTTTTCGTGAGTGAGCCCATCCTGTATGAAGAGAGAGCTGCAGGAAGCGCCCCAGGCCAACCATATCCATACCCATCCGTTATGAAAGTTCTCTGCATCAGCATTGACATAACCCACTCCCTCGTAACTGGGTCTGGCCTCACCGGCCACATCAGCCAGACGAAACCGGTCCCATATCCACCATATGTGACAGCGTTGAATCCCACGATGCCGAAGATCCTGACGCTGGCTATCCAGACAATGAACGCTATGATGGGCATGACCATTGCAGCATACAGGCTGAAGTCGCACGCCAAGAATAGAAGAACAATGGCTATGAATGAAGCGACGAAGAGCGTATAAGCGGTCCTGTAGCTAACGGGCTCATTCTCCTCGAATTCCCTTAGCCTCTCAGGGCTCATCCTACCAGCAGCAGCCCTGATTGTGTTGGCTATGTATTTCCTGTTCAGAATCAGGTAGAATAGAGTAAGGCCTATCGGACCGCCTATGTTCGATACCGCATTCCACTTGAAAGGTTCGCCAGCTCCAGGTATCTGCATCCCGCACCAGTTGCGCCCACACCCGGGCAGATCCAGTAATCCGGTATAGTACCCCTGTACATATGCTATCTGCGTAATGATAGCATAGATGAGAAACCAGAGGAGAGAGCTCATGAGTATGTTTACGGGAGCCAGGTAGAAGACCGCCGCAAATGGAGGCCACTTGTTGAAAGTTTGAATAGCTGCTATTCCAGCAAGGGGTGAATCTGGGGTTATCCAGGTCGAACCGAACAGACAGGTGTTAACCTTCCAATTGTATATGTCAGGGAACCATGGGAACGTGTATGTCATGAAGATTGGAATCTGTACCACGAAGCCTAGTATCAACCCAACCACGAAGGGTTTACCAAAGCGCTTGATTAACCCCTTCTCTGTTGAGGTTACCTTCTCTATAAGCTGGTAAGCAACTATCGTCTGCGGGAATGGCATCATCTCAAGATCTATCCACTGCTTGCGCAGAATGGTAGATATTGAGACTGTAAAAATAACGAAGACAGCTTGGAACATCCACCAGAACAGTATCGTAGGCAACCACGATCCCCATGGAATGGGCACTAGGCCATAGATTATTTGCTCAGCCACCTCCCTCTCAGGGGCCATAAAGGAGGGCATGTAGAGCATTGCGCCCTCGGGATTCAGATACCTTGTAACTATCTCAGCTGCTGGCTGATACCAAGGGTAGTACTCGTTAATGAAGAAGCTTGCGGAGATTCCGATCGTATAGAGTATCGTTAGAGTTCCAATGTCAATTTTTAGTACCTTCAACTTGATAAGGGGGATCGAAAGAAGAATTAGAAGGAAGGGCAATGGGGATACGCTTAAGGCGCAACCTACATACCCGAGGTTATAGTTAACGAGCATTGCTGTGTCAGGAAGGAGACCTGACCAAACGATATTTAAGAAACCAGACAAAGCCACAATGATTATAATTTGCATCCATGGGAACTTTTCGATTTTTGCCTCTTCCAATGCAACACCCCTTCCTGAAAACACCACCAAAATTTTTGATATATATGTTTTATTATATCGCTTGTTTTTTTGCATTACTCTCATTCTTAATCTATAGATTATGAATTTCTTTTTAAAACACCGAGAATGATCTTCCAATTGTATTGATAGAATAGGCCTTATCAGGGTTTGATCGGATATCTGCCGTATGTATTTATAGCATCTACGAGTGTATGCATCCCAAGCGTGAATACATCCTCGCTCCTCTCGTCTTTTATGCCCAAAGTTCCCATCTCCGTCATGCCAATCACGAGCCTATCGCCAGGCGCGTCGCTCCTGAGAAGTTTACACACATACTCTCTGGTTTCTTTTGGGCCGCTCCAGAAGATTGTTTCAGGAAAGTTTACCCATATGACCACATCTTCACCCCAAGCTTCTCTGGCCTCCGATACCGAAAGGTTTCCAATTGGCGGAGGCGTGAAGGCCTCTATGACATCTAGACCGGTCTGACCTATGAGGTGTTTAAGGAACTTCAGATCGGAAGAGTGGGCGTGCGCTGAGCAGATCTTTCCCTTCGCCTTAAGAATCGGAATATACTTCTGGTAAAATGGAAGATCGTACTTCTCATATTGAGATGGTCCATAGTGTCCACTTACTCCCCCGAAGCTTATGAACTCCGCAGGGGAATCGATTATGATTGGGAGCAGCCTTTCGGTTCTTCTCTCAAGGGCCTTCAAGAGCTTATGAAATTCGTGTTTGTGCTTGTATTGCGCTACGACCCAGCCAGCAATGTCCGGCCAATAGGGCCATATGGATTCATAGTACGGGGGCTCCAACCCACTTCCCCTGACTATGCCATCACAACCGAGATCTCGGACCGCATTACAATATTCCTCATATTCGCTATGGAAAACCGTGTCATCGATCATGTAAATGACCGCATCATAATCCTCTTCGGTTCTAATCATACCGTGCAGTTGCTGGGAGTCCACTCCTCTACCAAGGTGGGTCTTGGCAGCCGTTGAAATTTCACCTACAGGAGTCTTGTAAGTTGTCGTTAAAATATTTCCTTTCATGCTTGTTTCAACTTTCACGTTTGGTTGCTCACTCCAGTACGTTCCGCATCTTACGCAGAAGCCCATTTCCTTGTTTCTAAGATCTCTTTCAAGCTTTCCTCGTGGAATTAAATTGTCATACGGAAGGAAGGGTACTTTGTCAGGGGTCTCACCATGCAGGATAGCCATTATTCTCTCTTTGATATTCAATAGGAGTTCACGACGGACCTTTTGGTCTAATAAATCTTAGCTAAGTACAATGTTTCGTTTTCTCTAATTTCCTCGATCAGAAATTTATAAATAATTATTACCATTTCGCTTGAAGCTGTTGCATGACCAATTTCGAAAGTTATATTGCTCTTTAGCTCTGCTTATTTCAAATAGGGGCAATACCTCTTTTAATAGATGACGGCCTTCTATTGGCAATGCTTATTACGATTTAGCTGACCTTATTGCTGCAGTTCAGGAGATCGAAAAAAGGTGAACATTTACGAATATTTATGCAATGAAGCAAGCAGAATTACCAAAGAATCACTAAGAGACCTCAAAGATAGGAGCTACTGGGAGAGGACAGAAGCTGAGAGACGTGAAATTTTCATAAAAATGCTTGGCCTTACTAAAAATTTAGGGAGGGTGTGTGAACCGGTTAAACCTGCTGTAACAGGCACAATCGAACGCAAAGGATACAGGATCGAGAAGCTTCACTTCCAGAGCATGCCTGGCCTCTATGTAACTGGCAACCTCTATATTCCAGACTCGGAAAGGCACATTCCAGGTGTTTTGTATTTATGTGGCCACTCTCCAGACCAGAAGTATCACTACCAAGCTCATGCAAGAAAATTCGCCCAACTGGGGTTTGTGGCGTTGATAATAGAGACGATCGAGTTGGGAGAGATACGTGGACACCACCATGGCCCGTACCATTATGGCTGGTTCAATTGGTACAGTATGGGCTATACTCCTGCTGGAGTTGAGGTCTGGAACGCCATGAAAGCAATAGACATTTTACAATCTAGACCTGAAGTGAATCCAAGCAAAATAGGCGTTACGGGAATATCGGGTGGGGGCTCGATAAGCTGGTTCACCGCAGCTGTTGACAAAAGAGTCGGTGCTGTCGCCCCAGTTTGCGGTACGGCAACCATTGAATCCCATGTTTGTAAACACACAACTGAGGAGCATTGCGACTGCATGTTCTGGATAAACAGCCATATGTGGGACCTGACAGATATTGGCGCGCTGATAGCTCCAAGACCATTACTAATCTGTTCCGCGGAGAAAGATTGGATGTTCGATATCCAATCCGTAAGATTGACATACAATAAGCTAAGGCGGCTTTATGAAGTTATGGAGTTTCCCGACCAAGTAGCCCTTGTGGAAACACCAGGAGGTCATTCATACCATGAGAGATCTAGGAAGGCGATATTCAAATGGTTTCTCAAGTATCTAAAGGGCATCGATTTATCTATGGAAGAGATCGGGGACATAGATGAGAGCCCACCGAGTCAGGAGCCTTCCGATTCTCTTAAGGTCTTTAATGGAAAGATTCCAATCGATGAGAGAGTAACAACCATTCACGAGTTCTTCACAGGAAAACCTGAAGTTCCAAGCATATCTAGTGCTGAAGAACTAGAAGATTACAGAGGGAGGCTGAAGGAGGCCCTCCTTGCCGAAACGTTCAATGCATTCCCAAAGAAAGCTTGCAACATCGACGTTGAGATTAAACTTATGCAAGAGGAGGGAGGCTTGCAAGGTTACTTAATCGCTTTTACTCCTGAAGAAAACCTTAGGCTCCACATGCATGCGATACTTCCATCATCAAGGCAAAAAAAGATCCTCGTTATCCCGACCAGCTCAGCAAGGTCGATTAGTTTTGGCGATCCTCTGGTCCAAGGAAGTTCTTGGGCAAGGGTTTTCGTGGAGTTAAGAGGAGTTGGAGAAACGTCTTGGTCACAAGATTTCCAGTGGTTCATACGAAGAGCTTCCATGCTGACTGGAAGAACGATAGCAAGCATGAGGGTTTATGACCTTCTATGTGCCTTGGAGGCCCTAGAATCCTTCGATTGGTTCGACAAGAAAGAGATGGCACTTATGGGAAGCGGTGACATGGCTGCAGTGGTTTTATATGCGGCGCTTCTGGATGGGAATGTAAGGACTTTAGTGCTGCATGAGCCACCAGCTACTCAGAACGTAAGGTCCAACCCTGATGGAACAGGTTCTGCTCTGGAGATGTTGAATTGTCTTAAGTATACTGATCTACCATATGT
>CAZWAU010000058.1:0-3706 GCA_964631995.1 uncultured Nitrososphaerota archaeon | reverse complement strand
GTAAAAAAGACCTACGAGGCTTGAGGTAATATTTCCATGGCTGTCCATTAGGGGCGTGCCATCGGGGCAACGGACGATCGAAAGAAACTGGTAGAGGATGCTACTGGCATCTACAGCCAGGAACTTCCCCTCAAGTTCCCTTAGGCTTACGACCTTTTTTAAGATGAGTGGTCCAAGTTGCACTCCCATCTAGCTCAATATCCCCACAGCGGACGCGCCTTTCTCTTTATTTCGACGAGCTTCCGAAGCGCATCCCTCTCTTTTTCTGAAAGAACATTTGAGAATTTCGATAGGAGCAATCTTGCATCCTGTTCTGGAACATCGAAAAGTAACGCCTCGCCCTCGCTCAAATTTCTGCCTATGACCGTGTCTTCCAGGCTCAAAGCCACGCTTGAACCTTCAACAGCTTCAGGAATGCTCTTGCCCTGATCTTGTATCTGCTTAATCTCTCCCACGTAGGCACCTTCCATGTTGATCAAGCGGTACCCAGGTTTGGCGGTTCCTGCATCTATCCTGAAGCCTCCGATGGCTGGCTTGCTTCTCCTAAACACATATCCTGGAAGGAGCGTAACCTGTCCAGGTCTGACAATAGCACCAAGTTCCTTCTCCGTAGCTTCCTTCTTCACGGTTTCTGCCCAGGACGCGTAGTCGTCGATAAGACCATAGATTATTCTGTTTCTTAGAATCGGCACGTTAAGCTTTAGACCTTCCTCTTCGGCATCGGGCAAAACCTTCACATTGAAAGCGAGAACCGCCCTCATGGATATGTCCTTTGACGATATCGATGCCTCTAGTACATCCCTCTTCGAAACTTCCCCAACATCAGCCAGCCTAACTGTGAATCCCCTCTTCTTAAGCTCCTCGACCAATGCCTCAAGCGATCCAAGCGTGTCAGCCTTTACGACAAGCCCTTCCGTTTCAATGTGAACCTTGACCGATTCGACCTCGGCCGAGATTTCCTCGATCGCTTTCGATGGATCCTCTCCTTTGGACAATGAAAGCAAGGGAGCTCCAGCCACAGCTTCCTCCAATCCTGTCGCCACTATCTTGACGCCTGCCGCGGCCGATACTTTTTCGACCTTTAGGAAATGGTCCCTTGGGTCCCTCATCTCATCCAAAGGCTTGGGTATGAGAAGTGCGCGAATCCTCGTCACGATGGGCCCCTTCAAACCACCTATAACGATTGTATCTTCGGTAGAAAGCACGCCGTCGTATATTATCGCGTTAATGGTCACGCCCATCCCAACCTCTTCCTTCACCTCCAGAACTGTTCCCTTCGCGTTCCCTTCGCTTACGCTCAACTCCTCAACCATGAACTGCTGTACGAGACCCACGAGGACGGCTATCAGCTCCGGTATTCCTTCTCCGGACTTTGCGCTTAGAGGGACGACTGCAACGGTTTTCCTGAAGTCGCTAACCCTGTCGAACCTTTCAACCCTGAGCCCGAGCTGTGAGAGAGAGCCCATCACAGAGTACATCCTGTCATCTAGGAGACGTTTTACAGAGGGTTCCTGGAAGGCATAACTTTCGGTAAATGTTGAATTCAGCTTCACCTTCCAGCCAGGAACTTGGTCTATCTTGTTGAGCGCAACTATGAAGGGTGTCCTCCTCGCCTTCAGTATCTCGAACGACTCGATAGTCTGGGGCTCGACGCCCTTTATGGTATCTATTACGAGGATCGCGATGTCTGCTATCGAACCACCCCTCCTCCTTAAGTTCATGAAGACTTCATGACCAGGGGTATCGATCACGAGTAGCCCCGGAACCTTAATCTCTCGCACGACCTTTCCAGGAAGTTTGCTACATATCTCCATTAGAGTCTCGACTGGAAGAAAGCTTGCTCCGACATGCTGGGTCTGGGACTCAATTTGAAGCAGATATCCCCCCAGCCTCTCTCGAAGCAACAGCGGTACCCCTTATCTTGTCCAAGAGGCTTGTTTTCCCGCTATCTACATGGCCCAGTACGACCACTATGGGTTGTCTCAGGTGCATGGGGCCCTACCTATCCAATGGTCGGTTGTACTTGGATATAAACTGTTGAGCATTTTCTTTTGTTAAGTGTATATTGGAACCTCAAGCGCTCTGCGTAAAGACTCAAGCACTTTTAATTCTTGCCCATTTTAGCTTTGATGGAAGTCTACCGAGTTTGAGGAGGTTCTTCCTGCATTTTGAGCTGCAGAACCAGTAAACCGAGCCATCGTTTCGGACATACATCTGCCCAGTTCCCTGGAGGAACTCCCTCCTACAGAACGAGCATATCCTCCTTGTGGGCAAATGTCCATCTCCTTCCTATCTGACTCTCCTAGCTTCCCTTTCGGTGTCCCTGAGCATCAGGATGTCCCCAACCCTTGTCGGTCCCTTTACGTTCCTTGTCATGACACGCCCCCTGTCCTTTCCTTCTAGAATCCTGACCCTGACCTGGATGATCTCCCCAGTCACGCCTGTCCTGCCCAAGATATCGACGATCTCGGCAGCGGTAGATTGCTCGCCCTCGCTCATTCCTTGCACCAACGAATCCTAAGACTTTCTCAAAGCCCTTATCTTCTGGATGACGCTTTCAAGCTCTCTATCAGCTCTTCCAGGATCGATTATGCACGCTGCCGATGTTGAAACCATTAGGTTGACATAGCTGCCCAGCAGCTTCTTCTCTGGCACAATAATGTATGGAACATCCCTGTCCTTGCATAGAAGGGGGAGATGGAGGACGATCTCGACAGGATCTGTGTCCTCGGCGATGAAGACGAGCTTCGCAATTCCCCTCTCTATCGCCTTCGTAGCCTCATTCGTTCCTCTCTTGACCTTTCCGCTTTCAGATGCCACCTTCAGCACTTCGCAGGCCGATTCGACAAGCTCTTTAGGAGCATCATAGTCCGCAGTCGTAATTCGACCCAAACTCAACACCTTTCAATCGCGCGTAGACGGTTGGTTCGATGTGGTGTTATAAAACGTTTCGTTAAGTAAGTCCCATTGCCAAGCTGCCCATCGCATCGATGCTGGCTGATTAAGAGCACCGGTTTCCTGCTCATCTTAGCCCCTATTTTCGGAGGCCTTAGCCTACTTCTACGATTTGAATAGGGAAGGGAGGCACGAGCATTGCTCTATAGGTTTTGCACGTTCTCATGATAGTTGGCTGATATCCAGTGGCTGGAAAATTTGCGTTATGACAAAAGGTTCGCTAAGGCATTGATAAAGAGCCCTAGAGAAGAAGGTTAGTAAGAAGATCAAAAATGGTTGTCATGAGTTACGACTTGTGGCGCAGCCTCATGCGACTAGGTAGGGCACTATGTATTCCTCGCGGATAAGCATTGATTTAAATCTTGGATTTTACTTAGCCCTTTCTCTTAGAGCTTTATTCGCCAAGAGTAAAGCTAAACCGATGGCTAGGACTGCAAATTCCCCAAGAGGGAACTCTGGAACCTGCGGGGTGTAATCGACAACAACCCAAACCTGAGTGCAACGTGCTTCCTGTTCAGCTCCAACATTTAATTGAGCCCCAGCCTCCATTGCATCAACTTCATCCCAAGTCCAAGCAGAGCCGGTATACGGATTGGTGGTGTATTGTGTATTGTAGTTGACATAACTAGTTCCTAGGCTATTTTGGCTTCCATAGTAGTTCGTACCACGGGTTCTGACAACAGTTTTAGCCCAAGGATCAAACATTGTGCCTGTTGCTCTACATCTAATATAGATAGTTACACTGTTGATC
>CAZWAU010000057.1:0-56073 GCA_964631995.1 uncultured Nitrososphaerota archaeon | reverse complement strand
TACTGGGCATGTACTGGACTTTTGGTCGGTACGACTCGGTAACGATAGCTGAGGGCCCAGACGTAAACGCAGCTATGAAGGCCCTCCTCAGGTTTGGAGACTATGTTTCCACCGAAACACTGGTAGCGCTGCCTGCTGAAGAGGCTTCTAAGCTGGTAGAGTAAGCGTTGGAACATAGAGGGTGAGAGCTCTATACATGTTCTGAAAAAGGTTTTTTTAATTCAGAAGAAGTTGGCATCGAATCTTGTAATGCGATGAGATAAAGAATCTTTGAATTGTTAACTCCATTACTCAGTTTGAATCGAGTCAAACAAAAGGGATGGACAAAGCTTAATACGGATGAAATCAGATATAAGCAAAATTTGGCTAGATCAGTTACAATCGTCGATTACGATCCTATGTGGCCTACTCTCTACGAGAAGGAAAAAATTAAGATCATCGAAGCTTTAGGAAACAAAGCATTGGCTATAGAGCATATCGGAAGCACCTCGGTTCCAGGATTGGGCGCCAAACCCATCATAGATATAATGGTTTGTGTCCAAAATATTTTTGATGCGGATGTATGCGTTCCATTGCTGAAAGGCGTCGGTTACACAGATGTTACTGTGCAAGTAGGAAATCCTGACTGGTACTACTGTCTCGGAAAAGAATCGTGTGGCGTCGGATACCACCTGCATCTCATGAAGAATATGAGCGTTTTTCGAAGAGACACCTTCTGTTCCGTGAACATTTGCGGACCAATCCAGACATCGCTCGAAAGTACTACGAGTTGAAGAAAGAGCTTGCAGCCAAGTACCGTTCCGACCGCACCGCCTATACAGAATCCAAGTCAGCTTTTATCGAATCTATTCTTTCAGAAGAAAACGAATGAAGCCAAATCCTTCGCGCGGGCTAGTTTCAAAGGTTTGCCTTAAATCAGGTAGTACAATCCCCGCGCAAAATTCGAGGCCGCTTCCAAATCCACAACCCTAAAGCACAAAATCCTGTCGTCTTCTTGATACCTTTCAGCGACATTTCCAACTGCTTTGCCAATTTACCATAGCTTGGCCAATGTGAATGCCATATCGATCTTGGTTAGAAGAACATAGTAAAATGGAAAGCCTTGCTACCTGCAATAATATGTTCGCTCCTTTCTTATCTCCTTCAGTCCTTTTTCATCTATGTCTAGATCCTCAGCTATACCATCTGTTCTAGACCAATTTTCTTTCTCTTAGAACTCAAATGGAGCTTCAAGCTTGAAGGCGATGCATTCTACTGGCGCTCTTTTAAATAGCTTTGGATGTTTTATTATGCGTTTATTACTCCTGCCTCATGATGTTTTCCAGCATCTTTCCAAGTTGTTCAGCAGAAGCACCAATTATGCCAATTCTGGTAAGAGATGCAACCTCTATAACTCCTCTGTCTTTAAGGTCTTGCAGGGTTTCCTCAAGTTCCGAAGTTGGTTTGATGCTATATTCCTCGCACAATAACCGATAAGCTTCCCTTATCTCCTTCAAAGAAACATATGCGGTCCCTTTCCCCCTTAAAGCATTGATTAAGGCCATCAGGACATGCATTCCCTTCTCAGGCAGGTTCAGTAGATCCTCCCTTGTGATTAGGTGGTAGGTCTCTCCGTGAACTCTCCTGACATGTTCCAATCCTATTTGCTCGCTGCCTTGGCTATCTGCTAAATTTCCAGAGTATAGAAGAAGGTCGAGCGCATGCCTCACATCTCCCATGATTGGTGGTTTTGCTGTGATGTCGGCTATGTACCGAATTACATCCTCTGAGATCGCCCCCGGCTTAATCGATTCTTCCGCCCTTTTCGTAATTATGTCGTATAGCTGCTCCGCGCTATAATTCGGGAAATCCACTGTATTCCTTCCGAGCGTGCTTATCTCGGACCTCTCAAGAAAGCTGTGAAAATCCTTACCCCTTGCTATGAAGATCACTCCCAAAACGCCGCAAGCCTCCCCAGGGCTAAGTTCGTTCAACCTTGTAAGGTCGTAGATCAAGTGCTCCTTCGTATGCTTGATAAAATAATCTATCTCGTCAACGGTGATCAAGAGATATGTCTTCGTTTTCAGAAGATTATTTATGAGTCCACGAATCAATTCCTCAGCACTCATGCTTCCTGAATAAGCTTCCGGAGCTGCCTTCTCAACCAAATATCTGTAGAGTACAACTCTGCTCCCTCCCTGGAGCTTGAGGTTGATATACGCGTGCTTGAGGTTTGTTCTCTTCTCCTTCATCCTTTGGACCAGTTGCTCCACGAATCGGATTGCTGTGCAGGTCTTACCAGTTCCTACATCTCCAACCAATTGGACTGGAGTCAGGTATCCTTTTGAGACATCTTGAAGGTCGAATATCCTTGAGAGACTGCCGATCTGCTTCTCCCGGTGTGGAAGAATCCTTGGGATGTAGCGGGGTGAAAGCTTGCTCCTATCTGAGAATACGGTCAACTCCTTTGAATCGTTATGTTTGATTATATAAGAATTCCAGACAAGGTATCTAGAACCTATATTCAGCTCATCTGATGAAAATCGAAAATTAGGTCTACTGAACGAAGGGTGGCTGCTTCCTGGTTCCTAAAGAGTCGTATCAGCACTTCTTTTCAAGCTTCATGTATTGCGTGGAGACTTTACCTCTCTCTATTACGAGTGCCATTCCCCTCTTCCTACCATCACTGAAGCCATTGTGCCAGGTGTTGACAACGATCGCCTTTTTCCTAGTTAGAGGAATTACCTCCTTCCGACCGTGCCTCATCACGACAAGCTTTACAGATCCTGTGAGAAGATAGAAGAGTTCAGGGCAATCGTGCTTTTCGAGGAATTTCACGTCCTCAACTGAACGGTTTTTCGGAGCATAGATCCCGCATGCCCATGATCGGCCATCTCTCGCGATGACCTTCCATTCCCTAATGGCCTTCACAGGTGCCTCTTTAATAGACGCCAATGTCTATCCGGCGATATGCATGCAGTTGGGGGATATAAGCTCGCGTTACCGTAGCGGGTTTTGGGTTCAACCGTTATCCAAATCTAAAAGATGACATTGCCATAGACATTCCTCACAACTTTTGATGGACCTTTTCTAGTATAAACGATTCCCACTTCACGATCAGAATACCATTCTATTATCTTATGTGCTAAATCCAAGACAGAGTATACGAATTGAAACTTCTGGTGAGAGAGCATAGAAATATCTTGTTCAGATATATCGAAACAGAATCTTTTGTTAACACAATCGATCTAGCCATTTGATTGAGATATTTTAGATGGATGAATTTTTCAGGGATGGCACGGATACCCCCCTCTTCCTCCACGTGCGTGGTCGAATATTAACTAAAGAAAAGAAGCTCACATGTTGGCATGAGCAAACATGGTAGAAGAAGAACTCGACCTGGAGATGATTCCGGGTATAGGCCCGAGGACGAAGGAGAAACTGAACGAGAACTCAATCGAGACGGTGCTCGATCTCGCCGCGGCCCTTCCGAATGAACTCCAAGAGGCCATCGGCGGAAAAGATGTGAACGCTGCCTCCCTCATTCTCTCTGCCAGAAAACTGCTGGAGGGGAGCGGGCTACTTGAGGGAAGTTTCGTAACAGCGGCAGAGGTCCTGAGCAGGCGAAAAACGATGATGCGCTGCACCACAGGCTCTAGGAGCTTGGACGAGCTCCTGAAGGGAGGGATCGAAACCCAAGCCATAACTGAAGTGTACGGGGACTTCGGAAGTGGCAAGACGCAGCTATGCCATACGCTCTGCTGCACCTGCCAGCTTCCCCAAGGGAAAGGCGGCCTTGGAGGCAGCGCGCTCTACATAGATACCGAGAATACATTCAGGCCAGAGAGGATAAAGCAGATAGCGGAATCTCGAGGAATGGACTCCAACGAGATACTGCAAAACATAGTAATCTGCAAGGTGTACAACAGCAGCCACCTCGAGCTTATAATCAAAACGTTGGGCAAGTACGTGGAGAAGTTCAAGGCGAAGCTCGTAATCGTCGACAGCATCATCAGTCTTCATAGAGCAGAGTTCATAGGCAGGGGGACCCTTGCAGAGAGGCAGCAGAGACTCAACACGATCATCCACAGGCTGATAAGGCAGGCCGAGGTCTACAACATTGCAGTAGTTGTCAGCAACCAAGTCCAGACCCAGCCCGATGTATTCTTCGGAGATCCAACAAAGCCGACGGGCGGCAATGTCATAGCACATGCATGCACTTACAGGATCTACTTGAAGAAGGCAGGACAGGAGAGAATCGCAACGATCGTGGACAGCCCCTACCACCCGTACAGCGAGGCGAGGTTCAGGATAACGGAGAAGGGGATCGAGGATCTGGAGAGCCCGAGGAGAAGCAGAGAATAACTCTAGGTGGGCAAAATGCTACTTCGGGCAGATCACGTTCCTCCAAAACCGGAGAAAATGCCCGGCCTAGGCGGTGAAGGGAGTACCAAACTCGTGAATCTTGATGACCTACAAACAAGGAAGTACGTCGGAGTGATCGCCAGGACCATCTCATCAGGGGTCAGGGAAGCATGCAACAAAATAGGACCCAAGCATGCGCTCTTGGAGGATGGCGCTTTCAAGGTTAGGGAAACGGAGCTGGAGCCACTCGATGAAGGTAATCGATTGATAGATGTCCAGCGCTCCATAATGCTGCACTATATCCGAGAAAGACTGCTCGGAGTGAGCATCAGGGGTTCGGCCCTGTTGGAAGAATGGCCAACCTTACTTCTTCCTGTCCGACATCGAAGTTGGGCAGCGGGTTGAACATGGCGATAGTCTTCGAGACAGCGGCTCAAGCGCTGGAGGAGGAGGGTAAAAGGCCCATGCTTACGACTGGGAACGGTGATCTAGATTCCCTGATGGGTGGGGTGAAGCTTGGAGGGTCTTATCTCTTCTATGGAGACAGCCAGGAGGCATTGGACAGGATCGTCCACGGAATCCTAGTCAATTCTCTTCTCCCCGCAGGAAAAGGTGGCTTCGGGGCCAAAGCGCTGTACTTCAACAGCTGCAACTACCACCAGGGCAAGACGATACTGAACCCTTCGATGTTCGGGGAGTTCGCGAAGAAGGCTGGGCTAGATCCCAACATAGCGCTTGGCAACATATACTCGATCAGCGCCTTCAATGAACGGCAACAGTTCTCTGCTGCAAAAGAGGCGGCGGATCTGATATCTAGGAGCGGCGAGATCAAGCTGCTCGCTCTCCACAACCTCACAGTATTTGTAGGAACGTCAAGGAAGCCAGCTGAAGCGTACCAAACCCTGAAGGAGGTTGTCAGCACAATGTGGCGGGCAGCCCATGAGAACGGAGTCACGATAGTTGCAAACTGTGTAGCCTCAAGAACAAGCATCGGATACGTGCCAAGACTCCCGAGAGGTGCTTTTCTCAGGCACCGTGCAAACATCATCGTGTGCCTGAAGAGGGTGGAGAAGATGAGGGCGATCAGGGCCTGCCTGGTCAAGCACCCATACAAGGAAACGCCAGACTCGATCATTTTGCGCGTACCAGAAGGAGGTGTAAGCCTGATGGGAAGGATAACCCCCTCATTCCGCCAGCTCTTCGAGTCCCAGGTAGAAGAGCTGAAGAAGAGCTTCCAGAACGCCCTCCTAGACCTCAACCACAGAGAAGCTTTCAACCTTCTTCTCAAGGAGGCTTGGAGCGCCGAGGGGCACGCGATGTCCAACTCGACGGTGCCGGTAACTTTGGATGCCATGAATTTGATGGCAAACGTGCACAACAAGAAGTGTGTAGAAGAATTGCGAAAGGCGCTTAGGGAGAAGGAAGAAAAAATTCGCGAGTTGGAGGATCGCGTAGAGATGTTGGAGAGGCTCGCGGAGGCTGGAAGACAAGAGAGGCGGATCGAAAGGGAGGATCGTTGAAGAGCACAGGCTGGGTCCTAGACGTTTACATAGAGGGCGAGAAGGCCGTCACCTGGCTGCGAACCATCGACGGCTTGCACCTCAGGCTCCTCGATGAATACTATCCGCGCCTCTGTGTTCTGCCAAAGGCTGGGTGCGAGAATGATGTGCTTAATGCAGTTATGGGCAGCTCGAACGTAACTAGCGCATACTTGGAAGAGAAGTACGTCAACCTCGAAGGGGAGAAGGAGAATGTGATAAGCATCACTCTAGATGGGCTCGAGTGTTACAGGCGAATCCTCAGGACTATCGAGAACGTTCCTGGAGTAAAAGGAGTCTATAACACAGACCTTCTCCACATCCAGCAGTATCTCTTCACCAAGCTCGACGTTGCTCCAACAAGCAAGGTCGAGGTCGAACACGAAGGGAACAAGTTAATATCAGCAAAGCCTTTAGACGATTCAAGCGAGATAGCTCCGCCACCATTCACCGTACTTTCTTTCAGCATCAATTTTAGCGGTTCATTCCTGACTCAAAGGGCTGAGCGCGACCCCATAAAATCGATAACCGCACGTTACGGTGGAGAGGAATTCAAACTTGATGGAGAGGAGTCGAAGATACTGGAGGATTTCCAATCGCTGGTAAGGGAGAAGGACCCAGACATCATGGTCTGCCCCGAGTGCGATGATTTCTCGTTCCCCTACCTCTTTGCGAGGGCAAGGGTGGCTGGAATCAATTTTCAGCTTGGAAGGGATGCAACGAGCGACCCTGGCTTTGGTAGAAAGCTCCCGTGCTGGGCTAAGGGAAGGGTAGCACTCAGCTACAGGATGCCTGGCCTTGATTACGAAGACTGGGGCCTCGCTGGTTTGGTCGAGAGGGCGAGGTTCGGCTTCCTTCCGCCAGGCATAGCTGGCAGGTGGACTGCCAACAAGGTCATAGACAGCAGGAACTGCTACGAACTCATGAAGAGGGGGTACGTGATACCTAGGAACGAGGGACGTTACGAGTATGTCAGGACGATGAAGGAGGTGGTGGCAAGAGACAGAGGAGGCTGCATCATATCGCCGAAGATAGGCATAGTTCACGAGAATGTCGCAGAGCTTGACTTTGAGAGCCAGTACCCTAACCTAATCGTCAAGCATAACCTGAGCTACGAGACCGTTACTCCAGAAGGGATCAAGCCGAAGGGAGATGCCATACTGCCTTACGTTACCAGGAATTTTCTGGAAAGGAGACTCTACTTCAAGGCGCTCAAGAAAAAGTATCCTGAAAAAAGCACCGAATGGCTATTGTGCGAGCAGAGGCAGCAGGCGCTCAAATCGATACTCGTATGCCTCTATGGTACATCGGGCTGCTGCTGGAACAGGTTCGGAAACGTGCTGTGCTTCGAGGAGATAAACAGGCGCTCGAGGGAGGCCATGATGTTGGCGAAGGACTGCTCGCAGGAGATGGAGTTCGAGGTCGTGTATGGCGATACGGACTCAATCTTCGTGAAGAGGAAAGGGGCCTCAAAGGAGGATTACGAAGAACTGGCCTCGGAGATCGCAAGGAGAACAGGGCTTCCAATAGCGCTAGACCACCACTACAAGTTCCTGGTCCTCCTTCCTTTGGAATCGGATCCATCTGGCAACATGGAGGCGCAGAAGCACTACTTCGGGGTTCTTACGAACGGCGAGCTGGTGGCAAGGGGTATAGAGATGAGGCGCCATGATACTCCAAGGTTCATAATGGAGTTTCAACGCAAGCTGATACTGACCCTTCTGAATCAAGATGGATATGAGCGAGTAAAGAATGAAGGATACGAGAGGGCAAGGGAACTCGTCATCGAATCGGTAAGGAAGGTGATGGAGGGCAAGGTCCAGGTAAGGGATCTGGCGGTCTCCAAGGTCCTCAGGAGGCCCCTCTCAACATATGCTAGGGCGATCGCTCACGTCTCTGCCGCGAAAAGACTGGCTGAAAAAGGGAAGGAGGTCAAGGAGGGGGATGTGGTGGAGTTTGTCCACATCGATTCGAAAAATCGCAACCCACTGTGTCGAGTATCTCCCATTGAAACGCACGATGGGAGGAAATACGACAAGGAGAAGTACAGGGAGCTTCTCATGAACGCTACAGAGACCATCCTCTCTACTTTGGGTTTCTCGAGGCGTGAGTTCGGAATAAAAACAAGGAAGGCTGCTCACTTCGATCTGGAGATTAAGGAGGATCCGCCTGAGAAAGAGATCAAATCGATCGGGATCTAGCTATTCGCTATATTCTTTATTCTTCCAGACAAATGAAAATAAAGCCTTAGAACCTAATTATTCAACCTTATAGGTGCTCTATGGATAAGCCCTTTGAAGATAGTACACAGTAAGCATAATGTTGTGGAAGATGAAGGGAGAGGCTAAGTTATACAACAACAAGTCATCGTGTGTCACCTGTAATAACTTCTTGACATCATAGAACCAAATTCAGATAATGGGAAAACTTAACAATGTTGACCCCGAACATGCAAAATATATTTCTTGGTGCGATTTTCTTTATAAAAGCGATTATGTCTGTTTTATCCAATACGCTATTTTTATGGAAAAATTATTCTCCAAAAATGAATAAGAGGAATATGCTTATAGCTCGTTTTTTGAAAAAGGGAAAAAACTTAATTTTAAGTCAAGTCAAATGTTTAGAGCACCATGAGGATTTCGTTAACTGGGAGAAGCGCCCTAGTAATAGTGGACGTTCAAAACGATTTTCTTCCAGGAGGTGCCTTGGCGGTTCCTAAGGGAGACTTGATCCTAGAGCCTTTGAACAAATATATCCTGCTTTTTTCAGAGAGAGGCTTATCGATTTTCGCGACTAGAGACTGGCATAATAAGAGTCATGTAAGCTTTAGTGAAAGAGGCGGACCCTGGCCCACACATTGTGTTCAAAACACTTGGGGTGCGCAAATATCAAGTAGGCTAAGCTTGCCGGCAGACGCTAGAATTATCGACAAGGCCTTCTCCTCAGAGAGAGATGCATATTCAGGTTTTCAAGAAACAGTTTTGGATCTGGAGTTACATAGACTTGGTGTAAAGAGGCTTTTCATCGGAGGGCTGGCTACGGATTACTGCGTAAAGATGACCGTTCTAGACTCGATCGACCTTGGTTTTGAAACAGCATTGCTGCTCGACGCTATTAAGGGTGTCGACTTGAATCCTGGAGATGGTGAAAAAGCCATTGAGGAAATGATTTCGAAAGGCGCGATAGGCATTATGCTGAGTGACTTGCTGCTCTAGAATCAAGTAAGCCCCTCCGGAAATAGCTTCCTCATTAGTTGTCTGCCTAAATCCATTACCTTATCGCTTACCTCCACGGGATAGGCCTCCGGGTTTCTTATCCTCCTGTATTTTTCTGGGAGCTTCTCCAGCTCTTTCTTAGCCTTCTCTCTTATCTCGTCTAGCTTTGGAAGCTTGTAAACTAGCCTGCCATCCTTAAATATCTGGATAAGTTTTCTTTCTCCATTCAGGTTCTCATCGGTAAGCCCTAGAATATCACTAACATACTTCCCATCCTTCTCAACCCTAAAAATCTGTTTTGCCCCGGGCAGGGTTGCCTTCTCCCCCTCGGCGATCTTCATCCTAGGTACGAGCCTACCGTTCTCCTCGCTTTCAGCCAGCTTATACACCATGTCCGTCTTTGGAGCGTCATCTGAGGTTACAAGTGAGGAGCCCACTCCAAAAACATCGATCTGCGCATCCTTGCTTAAGTATTCATCTATCACGTATTCGTCGAGTCCGCTGCTTACAAATATCTTTGTAGAGTTAAACCCTGCTTCATCTAAAAACCTCCTAACCTCTTTACTTAAGCTCAACATGTCTCCAGAGTCCATTCTAACACCCTTCAACTCCTTTCTCCCTGTCAACTCCTCGACAGCCTCAATAGCGTTCTTAACACCACATAGAGTGTCATAGGTATCTATGAGTAGAACTGTATCAATCCCCCCTGTCTTCAACCAGGCTTTGAACGCCTCCCTCTCGCTCGAGAATGCTTCAATGTAGGAATGTGCCATTGTTCCGAAAATAGGAATGCCGTAAAGTTTCCCAGCTAGGACGTTGGAGGTTCCTGTGCAACCACCAATATAGCTCGCCCTCGCAGCCTTCAGGCCAGCATCTACACCATGCGCCCTTCTCGAACCAAAATCTATGATCGGCCTGCCTTTAGCAGAGTTGACGATCCTAGAGGCCTTAGTTGTGATTAGTGTTTGAAAGTTGACAGCATTTATAATGAAGGTTTCGAAAAACTGTGCCTCTATTATCGGGGCTGTGATCCTTATTATCGGCTCGTTTTGAAAAACCAGCTCACCTTCAGGCAGTGCCCACATGTCCCCGGTAAATCTAACTCTAGAAAGGAATTTCAGAAAGTTTTTTTCGAAGCCCTTCTCCTCCAAGAATTCCAAATCATTTTTATCAAACCTAAAGTTTAACAGATAGTTGCAAACATCCTCCAACCCGGCTGCGATCAAATATCCACGATTGGGCGGAAGCCTTCTGACGAACAGCTCGAAGGTAGCCATTATGTTTCCCGTTTTAAAGTATGATTGTGCCATAGTCACCTCATAAAGGTCGGTGAAGAGTGCCATACTTTTCTCCATTGCTTCCGGAATTGAAAAAGCTCCAGATAAGTTTTAATCTGAATATATGTACCTCTCATTTTCCTAAATCATCTTACCCCTTACCATAGTCCAGCTGTGGCCAAGATAGATGGCAGGAAGATCCGTTCGTCCGTTATGATCTGAGTAATGGCAGATGGTGGATAGCCTACATGGACGATGCCTCTAGCCTGATTATGGCACACAGCGTATTTCGAGAGGAGATGGTACAGAATGTAATGCAGGCTCTGAGGAGGACTATAGAGAAATATGCCTTTACTAGGGAGCCTGACCGATCGCTTAAGCCAATTCTACGCAGGAATCTATTCTTATGAATAAAGAGAATGCATTTTATTCCGAGCTTCATCCCCTTGCATAGGAGGATTGCAACACAGCCGATGATGCACTTTTCGAGTATCGGAACTACCGCTAAGGTCAGCTATCCTCCCTTGATGAAGATACTTTATGTTGGTAAGCCCAATCTCGATAGGCTTTTCAAGAGGTGCCCATAACCATTACAGCCAGCCCACTTTACCCCTACGCCAGATGCACCTTTGAAAGTAGTGTTTTCGCTAACTATCGTGTGGAACACATCGTATCGATTCCTCAAAATTATCTCCTGCTCTTCAATAGATTCTTCATGAGTTTATCGCAGTTCGAGAAGGTGCTTTCAGCTTTTGCTAGAGCCTGAGGCGCATAGTCCTTGAAGTATTCTGCAGTTATTCCCTGCTCAAATCCATATCCTGCCAGCCCCCTTTGATCTGAAAGCTCAGATATAGCCTCAGCCATGGTCTCAAGCTGCTCCTTGAACCAAACTGGAATGCCTTCCTTTTCCACAAGTTGTAGTATTGCATCGCTAACGTCGTGTTCTTTGGGATAATCTATGCCGAAGAAAATGAGAACCGCCTTCAAAGCTTGCTCAGCAGCCATCTCAGCGTTGTAGACAACATCATCCCACCTTCCATCCTCATATGCCCTCCTAGCTCCTTGGAGCCACCTCGAAGCTCTACCTATGCCAAGAGCTGCAAGCTCCTTAGTGTTCAAATTTCTATCCCTTCGATGGGAATGTCATCGCATAGGATCCAGTGGTGACCCTTTCCTGGGCGGTAGATCCTGCGAGCACCCAGTTGCTCCAATCTATCGCGGACTCTTTGTAGAACTTCGCTGAGAAACTTCTCCCTCTCGTATAGAATCACCGACTCAATACAAGCGTCGATGTATATCCTGTTCGTTCTCTTGGCCTCATTCGTGTCTAGGAGGTAATGCTGTATCGCCGGCATGTAACCCCTCGAGATAAGTGTACGATATTCCTCACTACCCCTAAGCTTGGCCCTGAGCTTCTGCATTTCTCTAGACCTTTCCCATGAAGGTTTTTCCCAACTATCAACGACGATTAATAGGTCTATGTCGCTATTTTTTCCCCAATTCCCACGTGCAACCGAACCGAATAAAAGAATACCTGCAAGCCTTTTCCCAAAGTGATCGATGATTATATCACGATACCTTTTAAGTATGGGTGCAAACGCATAGGGTAATCGATCGATCTCCCCACTTTGGTCCGATTTCCCGAGAGTCGAGAGTAGATCATCGATCTTTCTCGAAACATCTCTTCCCTTGTCCGTTATAGTATACTCCTTTTTTCTTTTTTCTACAAGATCGAGGAGAGAGAGCATGTCAAGCTTTCTCTTAAGTGTCCTTGGATTTTTTATAGCGTCCTTAAGATCGCTGAATCTAGCACTACCCTTCTGAGCTAGGAAGAGAAGCAGTTTACTTGAGTACTCGTCTATCACAGAGTTCTACATCTATACAAAAGTATATTTAATTTTATACTGATGTATAGTAATATTCCTCAATTTGCCTATTTTTCATTTTATTGTTTTTCCCACATCAGCAATAAAGCGTAATACTCTGAGAGTCTGGTTGTATCATCCAATTTTGAGGAGAAAAATTCTAGAAGAACTTGTATTGGTTTCTAAATTAAATATTGGTCAAAAATTTAAGGCAAAAACTTTATTTTGCCACATTGTAAACCATATTGGACCATAGATTGAGCTACGATTGCATGGGCACCGAGGATTTCATAAACGAGTTCAACATTCTCATATCAGCAATGATGGGGTTGGCACAGCAGAGCCAAAAGCTGCATGAGCTAACCCTAAACAAGCAGTTCGGGGAGATGGTTCGAAGCGACATATTTCGACAACTTAGAAATAGAGCCACATTCATGGAAAGGAAGAAAGCGGAGATGCTTTCAACGGTCAAGGATTCATTGGCAGAACTTGAGCTTGAAAAAATTGCGATCGGAAAATATGTCGAGTTGCTGACTCGTTGGCACAGAAGGGCATTAGCTAGACTTGGCGAGGTCGAGCTCTTGGAGAAAAAACTGAAAGCCCTAATCATAACTTCCCAAGAGTGCTCAACGCAGCTTGGTGAGCAGCTCCTCACCATCGGGGAAGGCACAGAGCAGGCTCCTCCAGAGAAGCCCGAGCAGCTCATGGGATCGCTTCTGCAAAGGCTTTCGGAATTCGCTGAGAAGGAAAAGCTCCATGAGATGAGCCGTAAACCGGGGCTAGATTTTTAGCGTACTTAATATAGCTTCGCTCTGTGATGTGTGGATTGGCTGTTACCGTTGCGACTAGGCACATAAAGCTGAATACTCGAAAGGAGGGCGAAATCATAGATATCACAGCAGATGTAGAAGAAGCTTTAAGATCGACAAAATTGAGAAATGGCACCATCACGATATTCGTCCAAGGATCTACTGGCGCCATCACAACGATGGAGTACGAACCTGGTCTCCTTCGAGATTTACCAACGATGCTTGAAAGGGTAGCTCCAAGGGAGGCGGATTATGAGCACGAGAGGCGGTGGCACGATGGGAACGGTCACTCACATGTCAGGGCAGCCCTCTTAGGACCAAGCATTACAATCCCGTTTGTAGAAGGAAGGTTAACACTTGGCACTTGGCAGCAAGTCGTTTTCGTCGAGTTCGATATTCGTGGCAGGTCGAGAGATTTGGTAGTGCAGGCTGTTGGGGAATAGGATAGAGTGCTGTTTAGAAACCCTTCTTTTTAGCTCTTTTTATGCAGTCACAAATGAATGATCACGATGGCGTTGACCATCAATCCTAAGATGTTTACATAATGCACCAAGTTGGAGATCTAGGTAAACTAGGGGCCGTCATGGATACTGGGACATCGAGATGTTGTATCCTGCGAATTTATTCTCGATTTTTACCTACGGAGCAGACTTAGCGATTAGCGCTTTTGCAGAAGAGCCATTCAAATTCCAAGTCTATGGCTACGGAGATCGGATTTCTCGCAGAGAATCAGATGCATTGCGCCCATTACAAAGCCATTTCTAACTGCCAAGCGTACCTCCTATCTCGTTAAATTCCTCCAGATAGCGAGTTGGCAGCGGTTTAAGCGGATTTGGCTATGCAAAAGACCAAGATTTTGCCGTGCATACTGAAGTCATCTAGCTCTTTCCATTCCATTTTAAACATGATGTTTTGCTTGCGTTTATTATTTAGCTGATTTTTGGAATTCTAGCTCTAAATTGCTAGATTATGGATGCTACTGCAGGATTTCAATAATGGTTAATGCCCGATCTTCACATAATTGCAAATCCCAAATCGTACTTTAAATCGAATTCGTTGCATACCAGTTAATTATCTTGGTTCTAAGTATGGCCAAGCAACCTTCAGTTCAAATAGATCGTTATGGAAGACCTTATCTAGGTTCCACCACCCTATATTGCTAGAAGATTGGAAAGCGTAGGGGCAGTATTGTTAACTATCCAAGAAAGGCTGAGCCTGATAGTAATAAAGCTCCAGGAGTATACCTGCTCCTCAGACTCCGAACATCTTGCCGGTACTGGCGAAGACCTGATAGTTTTGGCTGACCAGGTCTATGATCAACTTGTTGAAGCGAGACACCGAGTACTATTCCACACCCTAAGAGAAGCGGGCCTAGGGCTATGGGCTAGGGCTACGGAGATCGGCCAAAGGGATTTCTGTGAAGCTGACAGAACGTACTTCACCGAGGTACACGACGTACTGACACACTTGTGTGAGAAGATCGAGAGTGGCGAATATTACAGCGAACTTGCAAAGTTGGAAGCGATTCGGACGAAGGGAGTGGCATAGGGAAAATTTTGAAAAACACATAGGAATTCTAGGGTAGTTTCGGCATTTTTAACAATTGGTTGCGTTAGGTTCTATCTTGAAATAAATTAATAGACAAAAACACTTCGAGCGAAGCATTGCAGAAAGACTAAAGTGTACCCAAATAAAAAGGAAGGCCCGCGGAGATAGCGAAAGAACGTGTGCCCCAGGGTCAGGGGGTCATGGCCGCGAGGCTTGGTTAACGCGCAGGGCTTAGAACCCTGTCCCGAAGGGGATCGTGGGTCCGAGAGAGGTTCGAAGCCTCCAGTTATCCCACTCTCCGCATGCGCATAAAATACAAAGTATCAGGTCTTCTCAGGGGCAGTATCGTGGTTGCATGAATTTTAAAGGGGGCGGAATCCAGCATACACCCAGTATGTAGATTTGAACAACTATGCCTCTATATGTGCTAATGAAAAAATTACCACACAGTTTCGAAAAGGGCTCAGAAGCAGAAGCTGTATTTTAACCCTCTAGCAGAAGCCTCAGCCTCCAGTCGTTCCTTAAGGGATTGGTAAAACTGTGCCTTCCCAAAAAATATGTCTGCATACTTCTGAAGTAGCTCAGGGTAATTTATCCTTAAAAACTCCGAAACTGAAGACCAGACGCCAGGCCTAATGTTAAGCCTGTCGAAAAGCACCTCCCCAACATTCAGAGATTTCGCAACATCTAGAATCTCTTTCAGATTGTTGTCTGTCAGGTAAGGCAGTATTGGCCCAACAAAGATCCATGTTTCCAGCCCAGCCGAAATAGCCCTTGATAGGACTTCAACCCTCCTTTCAGGATTAGGAGCCCCTGGTTCGATCTGCCTTGCTAATTCCTTATCGAGCGTTGTGATCGTAACGCCCAGGCTTACATCATAACCATGTTTCACCAGTAATTCGATGTCTCTCAGGACAAGGTCGGACTTCGTCTGTATCGCCACGCGGAAGCCGTTTTCCAAAAGGAGTCTGAGGCACCTCCTTGAAAGGCAACGGGTCGCCTCGATCGGCTGGTAAGCATCTGTGAGTGTACTGATACCTACAACACCTCTCCTCAAGTTCTTTCTAACTTCGTTCGCCAAAACCTCTGCAACGTTTCGTTTCACATCGACGTAACTTCCCCACCTTTCGGTCCTTCCACGCCTAAGAGAGTAGCTTCTGGCATAGCAGTATATGCAAGCGTGGCCACACCCCACATATGGATTGAGGCAGTAGTCGTATCCTGGAAGCCTGCTTTCGCCAAGAGCGGTCCTGCACAAAACGTCCCTAACTACGGGAGAAGGAACCATACCTGTGCTCAATCTTAACTGCTATTCCTATGTTCAACTAGTTGATAAAAGATTCTAATCGGAGTTTAACGGTGATTACGGCGCTCTTTGCCGCCTAAACCTTCCCCTATACCTTGCCTTTCCTCGAACAGACTCGAGGACGAGCTGGCAGATCCTTGTGCCAGGATAGAGAGCTATCGGAAAAGGCGACATATTGCTCACTTCAAGGACTTGCTTGTTCCTAGTGCCAGGTTGCACTAGGCCTGCCGACATGTGTACCATGAGACCCATTCTCGCATAGCTTGAACGCCCCTCTATCCATCCCGCAATGTCGTCTGGAAGTTCAACAAGCTCCTTTGTGATACCATGCACGAGTTCACCTGGCATAAGAAGAATGTGTCCCCCATCTCTCACAGTTTTTAGCCTCGTGAACTTGTTGGCGCTAATGTCCCCTCTGATATGCACTATTCCATCAATCTTCTTGAAGACCCTGAACCGGTTCCCCAGCGTTAGGTCGATACTTCCTGGACCTACTTGCTCCTCCTCAAACGGCTTTATTTTTAACCTTCCCTCTTCGATCAGCCTGAGAATCTCAGGTCGAGATAGAATCGTGATAAGCTTTCCCTCGCGCACAACGACGTGAAAAACATGCTGAAAAGTCTTCTCCAGAAGGAAATGCACATTGAGCTTGGCAATCTTCGCATTTTTTCCTAAAAGGCATCGTTAAGTAAAGCTTTTTTCCCACAAGACCATGCTTTTTGAGGCACAGTGCAGAGCGATTTGAAAACTTCCGGAATTAGAATAATCGGTGTCAAGGGTATCAAAATGGTCGAGAAGGGAGACGACCTAGTGTCCTTGGTAATAGAGGCGGCAAAAAAGCAGGACACGCCGATAAGGAATGGAGACATAATTGTCATAACCAGCAAGGCCGTTTCGAAGTCGGAAGGTAGAGTTTACAGGTTGCGGAACATTAAGAACTCCATTGCAGCGTCGCTAATAGCGGAAGAGACTGGAAAGGCTCCTGAGCATGTACAGGCGATTCTACGCGAGGCGAAAAGAATAATCAGGCTTGTGGGCCACCATTTGATAACTGAAACGCACAACGGATTCATAGTTGCAAATTCAGGTGTAGATCTCTCAAATGTCGATGGAGGAGAATCTGTAGTAGCTTTGCCAAAGGACCCAGACGCGTCAGCCAGAAGGTTTCGAGCTTGCTTCAGGAAACGGGGCCTCAAGGTCGGTGTTGTGCTTTCAGATACACATGGTAGACCATTTCGGCGCGGAGATATCAACATCGCAATAGGTTCTGCTGGTATTGCACCAATCGCGGACCTGAGAGGTAAAAAAGATCTATGCGGCTACAAGCTAAAAGTCAAGCAGATCGCTGTTATCGACGAGATTGCCAGCGCAGCCGAGCTTGTAACGGGAAGCGCAAACGAAGCCATCCCAGTAGCCATAATCAGGGGTTATAAATATAGGGTATCATCCAAAGGTGCCAATATTTTGGTAAGACCTATGAAGCAAAATCTTTTCATTTGACGAGACAGATGGACATGCGATTATCTACATATAACTCAAACGTAAAATGGGAATGCCACAATACACTCAAATGTAATTATTATTCTACTGGATATAAGAAAACGTAATCGGCAATCTAAATGTAAAGCATGACGAGTCATTTATGTAAGACTGGGAATGGGTTCCGAGCCAAGGAGAATGAATATAGGAAGGAAAAGATATTCCACATCAAATTGGTACGCTTTCCCTGCTGCACTTATTTTGCTCTTAGCAATATTCATAGGTTCAAATTTACAATTCAAAGAAGAGAATACTCTGGCTGAAGACTTCAACACCAAAACCCTATCGGGAAGTAATTTTTCAATCGAAGAGAACAGGGGAAAGGTAATTTTGGTAAATTTCATGGAAACTTCCTGCAGTTACTGCAGGGCGCAGGTTTTAGAGCTGAAGAAGATTTGGGATAAATACAGCGACAAGATTGTTTTAATTTCCATTAGCGGTTCACCGTTTGTAGACACAGAGGAAACCCTTCAGCAATTTGCCAAAACCAATGGCGCAAACTGGACTTGGGCAAGAGATGTTGTGGGAGCTGCCTCCAAGTATAGAGTTACTGGATTTCCGACGACATTCATAATCGATCAACGCGGATACGTAAAGTATAAGCTGGTTGGAGTTACATATGCCCAAAACATCGAATGGTACATAGATGAGATTTTAGGCCATCGTTAGCCTTCCTAGGGGGAAGCTGCAAGATAAAGTGATACAGGAAATATAACTTCCAACTAACAACCTATCGCTTTCAGTTCATCAGCTCCAACATCAGACCCTATGCTGTTATTCTTCTCTGCCCTTGAATTTTGACCCTTCCTTTGAATTAAGGTAAAATTATTATCTCCCCATATGCTTAGTGGATTCGGGCTTTCGGTGATCGCGATCATCTTGGCTGGAGGGTATGCGACCCGCCTTTACCCAATGACCAAGGACATCAGCAAACCGCTTCTGCCTATAAAAGGAAAACCGATAATCGAATACATAGTTGAAAAGCTCGAGAAGATAGGAGAGATTGAGCAAATCGTTGTTGCTACAAACCAAAGGTTCGAAGGTCAGTTCATGGAGTGGCTTTCGAAAAAACCCCGAAAGAACATCAGGATAAGAGCAGAACGTAGCAGAAAGGAGGAGGAGAAGTTGGGCGCGATTAAGGCTTTAGCAGAATTGGTAGATGAGATTGAAGGCGATGAGTACCTCGTAATAGCTGGTGACAACCTGTTCACATCCAGCTTAGGTGGTTTTGTCAAACAATACAAAGATAGGAAGCGGCCCGTTGTGGCAGTATATGATGTCGGTGATACCAAAGCTGTGAAAAAGTTCTCTGCCGCGGTTGTTGATTCTGACGGTGTATTAGTAGGTTTCGAGGAAAAGCCAGAAAAGCCAAAAACAACCCTTATTGGGACTTGCATCTACTTGTTGCCAAGGAGTAGCATAAGGAGTATACATGAATATCTGAAGCAGGGAAATAATGCTGATAGCCCAGGCCACTTCATAGAGTGGCTTTGCAAGAAAGAAAAAATCTACGCGTACACATTGGGAGGGGAGTGGTGGGACATCGGAACGCCGGAATCATATGAGAAGGCCAATCAAGCAAAATCTCTGGACTCGCAATGTTCCCGTTAGGCATGATACTTGCAGCATAGCGAATCTCAAGCTTTCGAGTGTGTGCTTGTGAGCCGCCGCACCCTAGATGTGTTTGAGCCTAAAAATGTCCTTGTAGATACTTTTCCTGTAACAAGCTGCGATGCACTTTCCGCAGACCTCGTGCTCAAGGCCAAGAGACTCGATGAATCTCCTGCAGTTTTCCCTGTAATTTTTCAGCTTGTCTTTGTTTTTCAATATCGAGCAGGCATCAAGGCATGCGCTACAATGGCCGCACTTGGATTCCATTTTATTCCCATTTTGAAACTTGGTATCCATCACAATGGATGCGAACCTTAAGGCGCACCCATACCTCTCGTTCACTACAAGTTCGTTCTTTCCTCTCCATCCTAGGCCGGCGCACTCGGCCACGATTCTGTGAGAGATCGTGAGCGTATAGTATTCCTCGACTTTACTTACCTTTCTCACAAGTCCTCCTATAGTTGCTGCTATCGGCGTTCCTCCGAAGCTATCAGCTATCTTTCCAGCGATCTCGTCAAGACTCTGATTGATCTTTTCGTATTCCCTTCCATATTCGTTCCACCTTTTCTTGTCAATGATGCCATTGACAACTACATTGATAGAGTCTATGGCATTCTCCGAATGTGAGATCCCAATAGATACGATCGAACCGCCACTGAGCATGTTCTGAAAGCTTCTGCCACAGAGCTCCTTCAGCTTGTTCCTTTGGACGGGCATCAGTTCACCAAAAACGTCTGCAAAGCTAGCCACTCCTAACACTCCATCGCGCCCAACCTTTCCCAACTCTCTCCAAAAGTACGAAAAGAGCTTCTCCGTATTCGCCTTCCTTTCTTCCGACATCTTTCACAACACCCGATCCATTACTTCATTAACCCAATCACTTGATAGATCCTGAGGCAGAGTACGCCATCCATGCGATAAAGTTTCCCTATTACTTTGAAGCATGCATCCTTTCTCAATATAGACCTTGGTCCGTTGTAATCTTCAGATTGTAGGCGTGCGCGCCACTTCCCATCAACCCAAACTACAGCTTCACCTTTCAGGATTTTCTCAACGGACACTTCGTGCTCATCTCCCTTGCATGCCTTCGGGATGGCAACAGCCCCAATTTCGGGAGCGAACACCCTACGTTCTTTTAGCAGCTTTTTGAGCGCTGCTTCGGTCAAAGCGCTTGAGTAGCCTTCCACTTCTAGGTCTGACAGTAGGCTTTCAACTTCTGCTTTTCCGCCATGCTCCAAAAGCTTCACGTAGAGCGCCTTGCAGGCCTTGTCGACATCCTTGGACATCGCCCTCTTGGCTTCCTTTTCCGCTTCCTCGATCTTCACTGGGAAGGCGACCTCGGCCTCTAAGATAGGAGCTCGAGACTTTCTTTCCAAAATCGCTAGCTCCTCAGGAGTCAAGGGATCCATGTGTGGCCTCGGCCTGAGGGGCTTTGTTGAGAGCGTTCTGCTCAGTTTCTCCATCATGCTCCTCATCTTCTCCAAGCGCTTCATACTCGCCCTCAAGTAAGCCATATCGAGTGTGTTTTTGGCCGCGAGCACTATCACTTTTCCCGGAGCCCTTCTCCCTGTCCTACCGCGCCTCTGGATGTACCTTATCTCGCTCGGAATTGGCTCGTAGAACACAACAAGGTCCACCTCAGGAATGTCCAAACCTTCTTCAGCGATGCTTGTGCAAACAAGAACATTGATCGCGCCATCTCGAAGCTCATTCAGTACTTGCATTTGCTCCTTCTGGCTCATGCCCCTCCCGCCAAACTTCGAAGCTTGCCCAACGAAACGCGAGACCGAAACGCCCTCTACTTTTTCCATAACGCTCACAAGATGACCGACCGTATCTCTGTACTGCGAGAACACCAAAATTCTGCCCTTTCCATTTTCTCTAAGGTGCTCCTTAACTATCTTCACCAAATGCAGTACTTTAGGATGAAGTGTCCTTTTTAGCGCCTCAAGTTTCTCAAGGATTCCCATCGATTCCATCTCAGCCAAGATGATGCCATAGCTTCTCTTCTCCTTCCTCTCTCTTTCCATCTTCTCAATGAAGGAAGACAAGGTCTGTGGTCCCTGACTAAGTAGAAGTTCTATCATGTGGAATATCGTAAGGGCCATCGATTGTTGCAAAATCGCCCGCATCCACCTCTCCCTTTCCTCCTCTACGCTAACCTCCAGGCGGAAGCGAAGCAGGTCACCAAGCTCAACAAGCTCCCTCCTCCCCACGAATCTTGGGTCTTTTTCTAGAAGGCCCTGCGTGGAAAGTCGCTGCAGTTTTTCCATCAGCATGCTCCTCAATGCTTTTTCAAAGGGAGCGTAATCTTCCGGAAGGTCTATTCGCCTCCAATCGACATCTATAGCATGGATGTAAGGTCTTACGTCTTCATCTTCCTCAGTCCTGTAAAAAATCTGTTCAATTGAGAGATTTACGCAAACATCTTGGATCCTCTCAAGACTCGATCCGGGCGAGGCTGTCATGGCAAGAACGAGCGAGTTCTCAGCTTGTTGTCGATAGAAACTTGCGATATCTGTGTAAGCGTACTCCTTGACAGCCCTGTGACACTCGTCGAATATCAGGAGGCCAAAGCTTTCCAGCGTCAACCGCCCATCTAAAATGTCGTTCCTTACGACTTGGGGCGTTGCCAGCAAAACTCTAGCAGAGCTTTTCCAAACAACCTCTCGCATCTCTGGCGGTGTATGGCCTGTGAGCATGACAGCATCCTCTTCGCCAATTTTCAGTATGCGTAGAAAACTTTCTCTATGTTGCGCAACGAGGGGTCTGGTAGGCGCCATCACGAGGATCCTAGCATGCCTGTAGGAGTACAAGATATTTGCAGCCACAAGCGCTGATATGATTGTCTTGCCAAGTGCCGTGGGCAGAACTACTAACGTATTCCCTTTTGAAGCAGCTTCAGCTATTCTGGCTTGGTAAACCCTGTACTCGACCGCGCCATCCCTCACCAATGGATGTTCGTAAAAAGTCCTCCTTTCAGGGGATTTTGAGAGCAATTAAATCTCCAAGACATCTTCTCCGGGTTTTACAAACTTCTTCTTCTCGACGGGGTTTGCAGTTTCTACGCTCTTAACCAAAGGCTCTAGCTTGTCCGTCTGAAAGAGCTGCTTGTACTGCGAAAGTTCATCAAAGTTCCTCAATATCAATCCTCTCCTCCTCGTCGGATTCCCAGAATCGTCGACCGGATTGAGTTCAACTGCAAGGCGCGCAGGACTGCCGCGAAATGGCGGAAGCTTCAAAACGAAAACACCTGGAACGCTTGTTTTAAGTCTAGCCCAATCCGATCCAGTTTTCAAGAAGGACTTCAATTTTTCCTCCAAAGGATTCAGTTCTCCACGCATCAGTGTTCCGAGTTCACCGATTTAAGACTTTCATCGCCTCTTGGAAAACTGGTGCTGGGAGGCTCTAAAGCAATCCATTGCATGAGCTGAATCAACCTAAGAACCTCTCTATCTCCAGCTCGGCGTTGTCCGCCTTCACAAAGATCGGAACATTCTCTATTCCAGTCGCTACATAACTTGATAGCAACCACTCCCCTGGAGCAAACTCAAGCGTCTTCTCAAGTATGCCTTGGTCTATGGTGAAGGTGTTGCTGACGAGGCTTCTATCATATGGTCTTGGCATGGGGCCGATGAAGTAGGTGTGCAGTTGCTGCAGCGCGTTTGTGTTCAGGTAAGCTATCCTCTGCGTCGCAATGCACCCTCCTAGTCCATACTTCCTTCCCTGCCTCAGAAGAGTTTCGACCTGCACAGTGCACTCCTTCTCTATGCCCCTTGCCCTGTCATGCGATGGGATGAATTCTTGGGCCTCATCGAATATGAAAAGGATCGAAGGCTCGACTTTGAATTCTCTTTTCCTTTCCAAAAGTACCATTTTTGAGAGATCGATGGCAAGGTTTTTAATAATGTTTGGATCAACAATAGAAAGACAGATGATTCTAGTTTCTGATTCGATCATCTCCGAAATGTCTTTCGTGTCGTAACTTTCACCTTTCTCTTCCTTGTCCTCGAGCCCGATCCTTTCTTTTAGTTCGCTCCTAGTCATAGCCCAGGCGTATAGGCTTCCGCTTTTCCATATCTTGTACTTGTCAAATGTCGTAATGGCTTCTTCGCTCAGAAAATCGACGAACCTTTCGTCTATGGCTCTTCCGCGCTCAAGCTTTTTCTCTTTCATATACCTTAATACGGCTCTTTGGAGGGCGTCGATCGCTTCAAGGTTTGTGGCCTTGTTTTCATTCTCCTGCCTAAGCATTTCGAATTGGCGTAGAATATCTTCATACGTGACCGAGGCCGAGGTGGACTCTGCAAAGTAACCAAGCTTCCCCTGCCTCATGATCGCTTCGAAAGAACGCTTTGCCCTATCATCCTTCTCGAATCCCCTCGGTTTCACAACAACTTTGTAGAATTGCTCAACGTCCTCGACAGGTGTCTCCAATATAACCTTTGAAGAAATTTTGGGATCTGCCAAGACATCCTGCAGTAGAAAAGGATACTCCATAGAAATATCAAATACGACAACCTTTGTATCCCTCGAGTGGTAGATGAGTCTTCTCAGTATGTTCGACATTAGGTTTGACTTACCTGAGCCCGTGAATCCGAAAATACCAAAGTGGTACCTCACGAGCCTCTCGAAATCAACGTAGATCGGGATGCTCTCCCCCTCCGCCTCAAACATCTTTATAGTTCCAAGCCTGCAGTCTTCTCTTGCCAAATGTGTCGTCTCGATCTTTTTCCAATTTCTTCCCATTCTTTCCAAGACTGGCCTATTGTACATCTGGTGTATGGTATCTTTATTGAGTATGTGAACTTCCTCAGCTATTATGGGATAGGTAAATCCCTTTACGTACTTGCATTCGCCATTATCATCTATTACCAGGTCGTAGTTCAGGGGGATCGCGTTCATCTGAATCATCATGATCGCCTTGTCATCGGTTCCCCAGTCATCGACCGTCTGCTCTATCACTTCGAACTGGTACGGATAATAACTTGAGTCGGAGAGCCCCTTCAGACCATAGTGCTCCGGCCCTATTCTCGATGCCTCAAGAAGTGTGTACCTTCCCCCACCACTGGTTCTTGTCGACTTGAAGTTCCTGACAGCGAGCAGCATCCCTTCTTCGAGAAGACCCATCAGTTCCTTCTGGTACTCGACCTTTATCCTGCACTGATACTTCGCCGAAACACCTGTCGTTTCAGAAGGTACCGTTGCTATGCCGCTTGTAGCGTGTACAGAACTGAGGCGCGCTCTGAATCTTCCACCAAAATCGGTGAAGTACTTTCTATCTGCCTCTTGCATGCTCTACTTCCGCCCTTCTCTCTCTGAATGTGTTCATATAAAAGCAGAATCGCCTGAGCCTGGAGCTGTTCATAAGCCAGTGTCCAGTCGCGTCCAGCATTCCGACCACGCTCCTCCTCTGGGCCTTCGCAATCTTGTCTGCAACGAATAGCGGCCTATTGTGGCCAAATGCTTCAGGAATGCTCCCGCCTCCCATACTTCTAAGGATAGTCACCACTAAGTTCTGTATCTCGTTCTTCGTTTCCTTGTCCTTGTAGAAGATGACCTCTACCGGCTCTACCGCTCCATCATACTCGTGATTCAATTTTAATCGGGGAGTATCGAACTGGGGATATGCAAGTCTGTCGATGAAAAGTACGTTGCTCCTGAACTGTGGATCTCTCTTTGACTGTCCAAGTTGTATATACGATTTTACGAATGTCCTCTCGGCACTTATCCTATTCCTCCTCGCACCACTCACATATCCGGCCCTCTTCTTAAAGTCGGGCACAATCGTTTGGAAAGACGTATCATACTCGATAAGGCTCCAAGGTACTGGAATATCTTCATAGTTATTCATGCTGATCGATTGAAGGAACATCCTGTCTGTAGTAGGTATATCCCTAAGTCTTTGCTCATCTACCTTCCATATCCCAACATTTCCGCAAACTGGAACAACGTGTGACTTGAAATCCCGTGCAGTCGTGTCCTTCGTAATTCCAACTAGGAGAACATTTCTCTTCCAGCACTCCTCAATGAGCATATACAGGCAGTAGAGAGTCAAGAAAGCCATGTCTTGCGTTGTAAGCCACCTGAACTCATCTCCTCTTTTAATACGCATCGGGTTACCCTTCCTCGCCTCAAAAAGCTGCTGACCGATCATCTCAACCAGCTTCCTCAATCTCTCCCAGCTTCTCTCATAGCGTGGATTCGAAATGTACTTTCCTTCCTGCTCTATTAAGTACCCTTCAGCGACGGCCTTCTTCAGATACTTTCTGACCCTCTCCTTCCGGTCATGCTCATTTACGCCCAGAGCTTCGCAAACCTCCTCAAGGCTCATCGGCACTCCTTTTTCTTGCACGAGGTAGATGACAGAATATCTGATCGAATCTCCCCGAGCAGAAGGTATCTTCAGTTCTTGGTTAATATAGTGGTACCTTCCATATCCCATTTCATTCCTGTCGATCGGCAAGCCTTCTAAATCGAAGCCACAGATGGAACATTCGCTCTCCCACCTGCCCCTCCTCGAAGTGTCATAGATCAGGCTCGTCTGGGTGTTTGACAGGCTGCGATCAAGCAGCACGATCTTTATGCCTTCGTCTATCACCATACGATATGCAAGGTAAAGTTCTGAGAAGATCATGATCCAACCTGCGATGCTCGAGTTGTCCACAACCGCCTGCTCGGTAAGTGGGACAGTCAATGTTGCTTCCCCCGATTCGGAGAGCTTCAAGATCTTTTGGTCCACCTCGACAACCCGATCAACATAGATGGGAACACAACTTGAAACACCTTGTCCCCTCTTTACGAACCCAGTTTCGTATGAAACTTTTGGCAATGAACCTTTCCTGAACTCCACAATGCCCGTCGAAGCGCATGCTCCGCCCCAAAATACAGCCAATCCCGCAACCAACCTCTGGTCTTCAGATCCATCTATTGCTGCAAACTTCACGCTTGTCGATCCAAAAAGCTTCTCCGCAGTTCGCGTGGCCTCGTCTTGGTCGAAGCTTGACACAATTATATTTGATACAAAATCCCTGTAAAGTTGGGCAGCGGATTCAAGCCTGGTCTTCGTTTCATCGACCTCCTCCTCCGCTCCCTCTCGAAGGAGCGTCCCAAGCCTTTTCAGCTGCGAACCCATTTCAGAGGGCATCTGAAACCTACTCCCATGCTCCTTTGCTGGCAGCTTCTAAGAATATCGAAGTCTTTTCGTATTTTAAGGGCTCCTTCAGCTCGTGCACACTCCATTCGGGAATGCTCCACAATCACTTTTGAACGTTGCGTCTCTGGGGCATCCAAAAGCGCCTACGTAGGTTACGCAACTGTTATCAGCCCAATTGGTCGTATTGCGTTACGCATAAAAGTTGAGAACAGAGTCGATGCTTCGTATTCTTAACGAAGCCGAGATGGACGGTATTCATGAACTTTTCTTACAGATACTTGAAAAGATCGGTGTGCGCATAACTCATCCAAGAGCAATTGGTCTTCTCAAAGACGGGGGATGCTCCTTTGACGAGAGCAAAAGCAGGTTGAAGATCCCCCGAAGCCTTTCCGAGGACATAATCAGGAAAAGCACTGGAAGAGATCTGAAGCTCTACTACCAGGACCGTAAGCAATACATTAAGATGGGTGAAAGCATCTTCTTCTCCCTTGGCCCCATCCTTTTGCAGGAGATGATAACTGGAACAGTAAATGATTACATCTTCGACCTCGAGAGGCTGGAACGACGCTACGCAACCAAAGACGACGTAGCCAGAGCTGGAATCCTTGCAGACTCCCTCGATAACATAAAGATCGTTGGAGTGCCAATTACCCCCCACGATGCTCCAGCAAAGACGAGGGGCCTCCACGCCCTCGCGATCCTCGCCCAAACTACATCGAAGCCAATCGCGTGGATCCACATAATAGACCTTGAGATGGCTAGGATCGCGGTAGAGGTGGAAAAGGTTTTGGCTGGTGGAATGGAAGAGCTCAGGAAAAGGCCAAGGCACACAGCCCTTTTAGAGGCGATCTCGCCTCTCATATACGACGACCGAGTAATCGACCTTCTCCTCTACTACTCGGAACTTGGTTTGCCAGCTTTTTCCATCGGTTCCATGCCACAGCCGGGTGTAACGGCACCAATGTCGATTCCAGCTGCGATTGCTCAGAACGTGGCCGAGATAGTTCCAGGTCTGTACCTGACTGAGCTCGCGAATCCAGATCTGGTGCCGGCTCCCTCTTGGTGTCTCGGGGTATGCTTAAAGCACTGCTGGGCTCTCGACGTGATGCTCTCCGACCCACGCAACCTCCGCCACCTATATGCCGCTCCCGAGACAGCTTTGGTTGGTCTGGCAGAGTCCCAGTTCATCAGGGAGTACTACGGAATCCCGGTTTGGGGCACACGCGCGCTTCGCACCGATGCAAAGATGCCCGGAATCCAGGCTGCAATCGAAAAGACTTTGACAGCCACATTGGCTGTTCTTGCTGGAGCTACAACTTTGGGCCCAGCCGGGCAAGTCGATTCAGACCAGATCTTTTGCTTCGAACAACTTGTGATAGACAACGAGATCGTTGAGTTGTTGAAGAGGTTGCAACGAGGCATTCCTTCTGAACAGATCGATTTTGAACTGCAAATCATGGAACGTGGGATTTCGAAGGGCAACTATCTCTCCGACTCCTTGACGCTGCGAAGAAACAGGGAGATGGTATACCTCTCAAAACTACTCGACAGGCAGAGGTACGAGGCCTGGGCGAAAGCTGGAAAGGAGGATGTTCTTCCTAGGGCCAAGCGGGAAGTCGATAGAATATTGAAGGAGCATCAACCTGTGCCACAGATCGATCAGGCAACAGCAAGACAGATCGAGAACATACTTGCCAATGCTGATAAAAGAATTGCAGGAAAATGATTTCATTCTAAGCAATTTAGTAAGCTTTGAACTGAACATTATACTACCATCCCGCCTTTACCTGTCATTAAACTCTTAAAAAGCACCAAGTTTCCTCAAAATCAGATCTCGGCGATCAGCATGAAAATCCCCAGAAGGTATATAGAATGAAAACGAATCATGATGGTCAACTTCCAAAGTTCATCGATTCGGAATCCATTCTCGAAGATATCTTATCAAGGCCTTCAAGAGAGTCCGTCGATATATTATCGAAAATTCGAGGAGACATTCTAATACTTGGGGCTGGTGGAAAGATCGGCCCAAGCTTGGCAAAGTTGGTGCGAAATGCAATTGAGGAATCTGGCGTCAAAAAGAGGGTTTTCGCTGTTTCAAGATTCTCGAGAGCTGAAGTAAAAGATGAACTGGCCAATTTGGGTATCGTAACTATTAAGTGTGACCTTCTGGAAGAAAACAGCATAGATACGATTCCAGAAATACCTAATGTCATCTACATGGTTGGAATGAAGTTTGGAACCGAAGAAAACGAACCTCTAACTTGGGCAACGAACGCCTACATTCCCGGAGTCGTGGCCCAAAAGTTTAAGCACTCTAGAATAGTTGTCTTCTCTACTGGAAATGTCTATCCACTAGTTCCCATAACATCTGGAGGTGCTTTGGAATCGCATCCTCCAGAACCAATTGGAGAATATGCTCAATCCTGTCTTGGAAGGGAAAGGGTTTTCGAATATTTTTGCCGAAAATTTGGCACGAAAGCCCTGTTTATGAGATTAAATTATGCGATCGACCTGAGGTATGGGGTCCTCTTGGACGTAGCACTAAAGGTATTCCATGGAATACCGATCGATTTGAGAATGGGCTACGTCAATGTAATCTGGCAAGGAGATGTGAACAATGCTGCGATCTTGGGACTTGCCCATTGCACAAATCCTCCAAAAGTACTGAATGTTACAGGACCAGAGACCATTTCAGTAAGGTGGCTTGCAAAGAGATTCGGCGTTTTGTTCGGTAGAGAGCCTACCTTCGAGAACTCGGAGTCTGAAACAGCTCTCCTGAGCAATGCATCCAAATACCACCGTTTGTCTAGGTCTCCGAAGGTTTCACTGGAGAAAATGATCAGCTGGATAGCACATTGGGTCAAGATCGGAGGCCCAACTTTAAACAAACCTACGCACTTCGACGTAAGGGATGGAAGGTTTTGATGTTATTGGATGCACAGAATCGATGGCTTTTGAAAAGGCAATTTCTTGAATTTCGATTTGAATCTAAATTTACTTTCTCCCTAACCTTCGAAAGCTTACATGTCCAATTCCATTGAAATGTCTTGCATAGCTATCTTGATTCCCCTTGCAGTTATCCAAATCACAACTGTAAAAAGTATTACCCAATTCAAGCATTTCTCTATTTTGTTACCACCCAGTTCAGTAATGTCTTATGATCGATGGTCCCATCGTAGGACCTGAATTTATCTTCAGCCGAGAGGACCCTATATATACTCCTGACCCATTCAGCATCAAAACCAACTCCGGTGTTGTGAACTAGAAGCTTCCTTGGAGCGTTAAGGGAAGCGGCGGTTTTCAATCCACCTGCTTTTATTATCCCCGGTATATACAGGCGCTTAAGCCAGCTTTCCTCAGAGTTGTCTTCAAACCGGTTTAAGTCTGCTACTACCGATTCCAATTTTCCAACCACGCTCGAGGCCAGAAGGCACCAAACTCCAGCGTCTTCGAAGCCAACAAGGCTCACTTTTCTGCATGATTTCCTCAGGAAAGACAGGGCGGTCAGAATGTCTTGAATCCTCAGCACCGAATCTGTTCTGTTGTAAGTCTCGTAATAGTTCACATAACAGGAAGATATGTCCCTTCTTGACTCAACCGGTGCTGCATACTCGCCTTTGAGGAAACAATCGATCGATAGGACATCGAATCCAGCCGATAGCAATCCTGAGGCAAAGGCATTCAAACCCCTTCCTTCAAAAAGGCCGGACTTGCCCCCCTCGCAGATGACGAGCACGCCATATCCGGTCCTTCTGAAAGGCTGCATCCATATTCCGGGTATCTCCTCGCCAGAATTTCTCCTTCCCAAAAGAATCTTTGCCAACCTGGCTTTTGGCTCAATGGTCGTCCTGCTCATGATTTTAGCATCAACATCGGGAGATGCATCGACCGACAAATATTCCATCATGATCTCTCCCATGTTCTTCCTGAAGTCGTGTACTTTTTCAATATTTTTTGGCCTAATTTCTTCCAACAAACTTCTAGAAGATGCCACGAGGTAAGATAGAAGACCTTGAGTGTCTAGGTAGTTTTTTGGTCTATCCCTTCTGTCGAAAACGAGCAGGTCCTCTTTTTTGTCCGGAATGGAGGTCCTCTCGCTAAATTCTTCAGGGAAGGGCTTCCCAAGCAACCATTTTGCAAACCATCTGTATACCGCTTCTCTGCTCTCCTTGTTGTAATTGTGTGGCGCATTGACCTGAACACATTCGACCTTGTCTGCAGCTCCAAAGAAACCATATATCTTTTTGATAAAAGGATACTCGACCCAGGGGTTTCTGCGCGTCCAATCACCTGTGGCCGAAACGAGCATTAAGGGTCTGGGAGCTGTAAGAGCCGCTATTTCCACATTGTTCGTTTCCAGTCTCAGGCTTGGGGCGTTCTCGCAAATGCATCCTCCTTGGAAGTGGGCTGAGACCATACACACCGGAGCACTAACCTTGATCCTCGTGTCGATGGCCGAGACCATGAAAGTCTGGGTTCCACCGCCAGATTCACCTGTGCACCCGATCCTCTCAGCGTCCACATCATTCAGGGACTGAAGGAAGTCGATTGCCCTGATGCTATTCCAAAGCTGTAGCCCCATGAGGTTGATTCCCCAAAGGCTCTCCCTGGCTCCGCCAAAATCATGGCTCACCTGCTTGCTGTCGTTGTAACCAATCATGTCGTAGAGGAACGAAACATACCCCTGCCTTGCAAAGCTTATGCACCTTGCCTGGACGTCATCTGCAAACCTTCCCTCGCTCCAGTGTCCATGGGGACAAAGGACACCCGGATGTTTTCCGCTATCCAGAGGTCTGTAAAGGTTCCCGGTCACGTAGAACCCAGGATGGCTCTCGAAAAAGACCTTCTCAACGACATAGTCCTCATGCTCCCTTGTTCCAAAGATTACAGCATTTAGTGGATTCTTACGAGGTTCGGGTAGAAGACCACATACCGCGAGGATGTGCTTTCTTATTTTCTCCTTTCTCTTCATCCACTCACGCTTGCTGTACTTTTTCAATTCGAGGAACATATCCAATCTCCTGACTTCCTCCAACCTCCTGTCTTTGGGTATGACCCCTTCTGGTAAAATCTTCCAAGCGATTTCCATGCGATAGGATGCAAATTTTTTCGTAATAAGTTTAGCGCATGAAGGCATTGTCGTAAAACTTCTTTCAGCACTTAAGAAGGCTCATGGCACTTGTCGGGCAGAGAGAGACGCAGAGGTTGCAGTTGTCGCAAGCTTTCCAATCTATGACAACACCTTTACTGACAATTGTGATGGCATCGTATGGGCAGATTTTCTCGCAAATCCCGCACCTCGTACACTTTCCATCGTTCACGGTTACGCGGTAGACTTTTGACCTCTCCAGTTTCTCGAGCGGGACTATGCCTTTCAAAGACATGCCAACCGCCTCTTTCAAGCTGCCAAACCCCTTTTTCTCCAGCCAACCCTCAATCCCCTTTTCGATATCCTCGATGACGCCGTAACCTTTCATCATTATGGATGTGCAAAGCTGTATCGCAGAGGCGCCTGCAAGTATGAAGCTCAGGGCATCCTGCCATGTGGATATCCCTCCAGAGCCTATGATCGGCTTTCCTAGCCCCTCCATCGCGATGTGCGCTGTCCAAGCAACGCTTATGGGAACTTGCCAAGGTCCCCCATATCCACCAAAGCCAGGCCAAAGTACAGGTTTTCCGCTTTCGGTATCGATCAAGAGGCCTTGAAACCTGGCGGTCGATACGACTGCATCAATGCCAGAGGAGGCCATCCTCCTTGCCAGCAGAACAGGATTTGCGCCCTGGGGGGTCAGCTTCCCGATCACTGGGATAGAGGCAGAACCTTTAACAGCCTTTACTACATTGGACACAATTTCAGCATCGTAGGAGGCAGCCTTTCCCATAAGCCCCCCTTCATCTATGTGCGGACAGGAGAGGTTAAGCTCTAGCATGTCCGCTCCAGCTCCTTGCATCAAGGCAGCAAGTTTCTCCCACTCACCATAAGTTCTTCCAGCAATACTCGCTATAAGGACCCCATCGTTTCCAACTTCCTTTTTCGCTTTAGCCAATTCCTTTACCCAAGCCTCAGGCTCAAGCTCAGACATCAAGTCCACTGAGTAGAAAGAGTAGAACCTGCCAGCCAGAGCATCCTTCGGATTCACCACATGCATTCTTGGTTTCGGTTGAATTCTCTGCGTTGGATCGTAAGTTATCGTCTTAGTAACAACCCCTCCAGCTCCGCTCCTTATACACTTCACGATGTGCTTGGAGGATCGTGATGGGGGCGAAGATGCAACAATAACAGGATTCCTGAAAGAGATCCCAGCTATTTCTACGGAAGGGTCCACCAATCTTTCTACCTTAAATCATCCGCAAACTCTTTAGGGTCGTTCTTATGTGTTCCTCTTCGTTTTTCGTTATCTGCAAAAGTGGCGGCCTCACAAATGCCTCATCGATGATGCCCATGATCTTCAGCGCCACTTTCAATCTAGCCCTGTAATCTCTAACAGGTGGTGAAAAAATCGTTTCCTCCAAAGGCAGCAGTTCTTTCCAGATCTCGCTAGACTCCTTGAACCTGCCTTCGGATGCAAGTCGAAACATCTCGACCTGCATTTCCACAGCAATGGTTCCAAATCCAAGGAGCCCTCCTTCGGCGCCCATAACAAGTGATTCATAAATGAAGTTATCATTTCCTGTCAATATCGTTATCTTCCTTGGTGCTTTTTCCAAAATTCTTACCGTTTCTGTGAATTTCTTTGCATCAAAAGAAGCTTCCTTTATCGCAACTACGTTCTCTATTTCAACAAGCCTATTCAGAACTTCCTTTCCAAACTCAATTCCTCCGAGAACTGGCTGCAGCTGGAAAAGTACGATGGGTAAACCAACTTTCTCTGCAATCTCCTTGTGATACGCGTAAACAACCTCTTCAGCTTTCTCCCCCATGAATGCTGGGTGTGGGAAGACCAAAAGTCCATCGGCGCCAGAATCCTTTGCCTCTTTGCCAAGCTTTACAGCCTCCTCGGTGTTCCTCGCATGCAGCCCTGCCACTATTGGAAACCTTCTACCAATTTTTCTAGCATAAGTTTTGATTATAGAAGCACGTTCCTCAGCATTCAGGTGGGGCCCCTCACTGGTGTCAACGTTTACCGCCACTCCTCCTAACTTGAACTTTGAAATCCAATCGATATATTTCTCAATTTGGTCGTAGTCGACTTGGTAATTTTCGTCCATCGGCGTTATCGTTGCAGGTATTAGACCATATCTGATGGATGGGATGGAAACGTTTCCCATGGCGACCAAATCTCGGAAACTGAGTCTTAATAAGTTTTCACAACCTCTTTCCATATGAATAACTCTTCTGCCAAGCAATTGCAGGCTAACCGGGCATACCCTTTAGGTAATGATGGCTGTAATGGCCAAAAATTTAGTTCATTCAATTAAGCAACGACGCATGCTTCTCACAAATGTCCAGTTTTGCCCCTCCAATTTGAGTTTTCTACCAATTCTGGGGAATGACAATACTTCATCTCGGCTCAGTTCAGTTCCAGAGACGGCATATCTTCTGGTGTCAATGAGACAAGGCTCTTGAAATGGGCAGATTGCCCAGAATTAGGGTTGGCATAGTGTTCAAACTTCGAAAAACTTAAGTCCAAAAGCAGCGCACCAGTAGATGGGGCGAGATATTGAGAAAAAACGTCTTCTTTGTAGGTGTCATATTCCTAGTGCTTGGGGTGGTTCTGCTTGGATATGGCCTATACACGAGGAGCCAGCTTGAAGGCGCAATCGGAATGCACGATTGGGCGATCACTTGGTACGAGATGAACGACCAACTTGGCGGATATGGCGACGTTTTAGGCACCTCGACAGCTCCCCTCAGGTTCGACATGACGACTGTAAATTTTCAAGGACATAGCGAGCATGTGGGTTTCATGGCGACTACGACGATAGATTTGGCGGAGGACAGCACAGTCTGGTTCCAAATCGGAAGCGATGATGGTTCGCAGCTTTACGTGGATGGCAACGCGCTGATCAACAACTGGTTGCTCCAGGCCTATACCACAAGGTCGGCTGAGGCACAGCTGACGAGAGGAACGCATACGCTGGAGATGTGGTTCTACCAGTGGGAAGGAGGTGCGCGCGTATCGTTCGACTGCAGTCTACCAGGATTGCAGGAAGCTATCAATGTCGCTGTCGGGGGCGGCTTCTTATTTGCAATAGGAGTTCTATTGGCTCTAATAGGATTCCGCCTCAAGCCAAAGGTTGGCAAAAGCACATAGAAACTCCATGTCTACTTCACCTGCTCCTGGAAAGGTGAAGCTCCTAGTCATGATAATGGAAGAATCCCTTGACTTCAGGCTCTATCATCGCTAGCCTCATGAATGCGGAAATTTTAGATTTGTGGTAAATGTGGCGTCACGCGTTCCTCGAGCAGCATCCTCAACCTTGGGTCGTTCCTAAAGTAGTTATCAGGAATGCCAAGGATGATGACCTTCTGATTGGCTTCAGGATTCAAAGCTTTGATATATTCCGCTTGTTCAGACTCCATAACGAAGATTTTATCTGCCCAATCGATGAGCTCCCGAGTTAATTGCGTCCCTCCTGCAACAGCAGCGATCCCTGCAGACATGACCTCCAATCCCGACCTCTTCTTAAACATCTCTTCAGCTGTAGGGCTTCTGTCGACATTACCATAACACACAAACAGGACTCTCAATCTTTTCATTACACCTATCCGACCTAGATGGTATGATATAAGATTCTGCTAAGCTTTTACGAATATTGTCGTTTGGGCTATAGAATCGGAAGAAAAACGTTATTTGAAATTAGAAAAAAGCGTTCTGGGTGCTAAATTCGGCATTGCCGTAGAGAAAGGCGGCGAGGAGATCAGGGTATGCTGTCAAGGTTAAAGTCGCTGTACCGTCATATGCCCTCTCAGCCACCATTGGCGCGTTTCTAAGGACCAACGCTATGCCGATCTCTTCCAAATTAAAGCTTTTGAACTGCAACCCTCGATTGGTATAGCATGCCTACCCCATAATTTTATCTTTCTCTATATATCAGATAGATGTTGAAGTTTCCCATACACTATTCAGGTAAGTGGATACTGTGCAAGCTTGAACAAACATCTCGCAAGGAGCCTTTGCAATAAAAAATTGCACTCATAGATATGTGGATCAATAGCTTATAAAAAGTAAGGAAGGGACGGCTGATAGAACTTTATTTTTCTTGAGATAAGGCATAAATGCTAGAATACTCGGCCATCTACCCGCGCATGCTCACAGCATTGATCTGTTTTACAAGACCATTAATGGACCACTATGAGCTCCCTCATCACCTACAAACTCAAATGGTTGGATACTGCAATCGGCACATTAAGCTCTTAGCTTTTATCGCTGTAACAACCTTAGTGGTACAAATCTCGGTAGTGCGCCCTCAACAGGAGATGAGCATCACTGGAGTTGTTACAGATGCTCTAGTTGGTAAACCTATTGGTGGCGCGACCATACGCATATGGGGCTGGAGCTATGTGGGTAACCAATTACAGAATCGGTACGATTCATCCATTTACACAAACGAAACAGGGCATTACAGTGTAAAACTAAACATAGGTCATTACTCGATGGCAGTCTTGGTTGACTATCCTGAAACTCCTGGCAAAGACTACATCATAGGGTTCCTGCAACTTGACTTGACGCAGCCTGGTTCAGCTTTTAAAAACATAGTCGCCAATTTTCAACTTCACCCTGGCGCTTCGGTCTTTTTCACAGGATCGGTAGAATTTGTCGAATTGGGCAGAGTTCCAGAAGATTTGTGCTTTGGCTTTATAGAAGGATATTATGGTGCTCCATTGTTGAACCAAACCCTAACGAACTTTGATCCCGAAATTTCCAAGGTACTAGGTCTCGAGCCCGGACTCGTAGTAGTACCTTCCGACATGCCGATACTTTTGTACTGCGAATCGTCGGGGAGCAGGTTCATCATTGACGATGATGGAAACTTCTTCAAATTTCCCAAAGGAAGCGTCACAACGGTCGATTTAAGCTGGGCGGTAATGAACAGGAATGTTGACTTTGTCAGAAATGGATTGACCTCAACATGGTTAAAGGCCAAGGAAATGGGCCTCAATGGAATCGTCGTCACGCCCGAAATAGGAGATTTAGAAACGGCATTCAGCTATCTAGATTTGGCAAGACTGGCGCTACGTAAGCGTTTCTACTCAAATTGTTTCATCAATCTGAGGGCTGCTTACATTATGGATATGGATGTTCGAAACAGGTTGGAAAGCATCTTGTCTGATGCAACTTTCTCCCCAATCCCCCTCTCATTCCTCCTCATGCTCTCTGGCTTCGGCTTAGCGAGTATCTTCGTCGAGAAGGAAGGATCAAGAATAGGGGCAGGACTGCTGATCAGCCTGTCCTTCCTCGCATTCTACTACTACGTGTCGCCAGGCTTAAGATTAACCGATCCAATTTTTCTTGCAATGTCGAACGCAGCAGCTGCAGCACTAGCCATCGGTTTAGTTCTTTTGTTACCACGCGTTGGAAAGGATGTCGTTACACAATCAGGCATTGCCTTAGCATCAAGCTTGATGTCCACGTTCTCGCTTGCAACGCGAAATTTGAAGAGGAGGAAGATGAGATCGTCGCTGATGCTAGCATCGATCTTGACATTTGTCTTTGGATTCATGATTTTCACTTCATTTCGAATACAGGCGGACGTGGCTTTTGGACGCCCAGCTTCGCCTTATCCTAAATCAAACCCGCCAACGGGTCTTATGGTAGTTCCTCCGCCAGGCCGAACAACTCCCAATCCGCTTTCGATGTCTCTCGTTGAGGCCCTGAGGGCGAATCCCTTGGTGGTCTCAGTCGCACCAAAGACAGAAACAAGCCCCTACTACTTAGAGGCCCAGCTGATTGGCGAGGATGGCCGAAAAGTTCCGATCAGGGGTGCGATCGGAGTCTCTGGCGATGAAGCGAATATCAACAATCTCGATGCTGCTGTCATCGAGGGGCACTACTTTACCGAGGATGAGCATGCAATTCTAATATCAAAACGTGCTGCGAACCAGCTAGGCATCGCTCCTGGTGGAAAAGTGAAGTTTGCTTGGGCATCAGGGACTGGAACCATCGTGACCGAGTACATGGTCGCGGGCATTTTGGATGACCAGATGCTCGAGGGGATCGTTGATTTTGACGGCCAACCGATAAGGCCCTATATTTTCATGGAGAGGGAAAAGGTCTACCTCAGTCCAGAAAACGTGGTCGTATTCAACTGGCAGGAACTCATCAAGCTTAAGCTCGGTGAACTGACAAGAATAGATGTCAAGACAATTAGTGCTAATGACATAACGCCTCTTGCTACTGAGCTAGCCCGCAAGTGGCGTTACTTTGTCTATGCATCAGCAGGCGAAGGAGTCAAACTTTTCCATTACAGGAAAGATCTGTTTCTTCTGGGTGGCACCACCTTGCCTATGGTGCTGGCTCTTGTGGGGCTAAACGTTTTGGCGTGCACGCTTAATGCGGTCTACGAAAGGAAGAGGGAAATTGCAACGCTTTCTTTAGTAGGCCTCAATCCTTCGCAGATAAGTTATGTGTTTCTTGCCGAGTCAGGGCTAGTGGCTTTCATAGGAGGCATAATCGGATATCTGTTCGGTGTTGGCGTGCCGAGGTTTCTGCTTAGCGTTGGGGGTCAAGGTTTCCTTACCGAGAAGGTATCTTGGACATGGAGCATTGCTATCATAGTAATGGCTGTTACGATAGCCATTTCAGCATCCGTTCTGCCAGCTATGAAAGCGTCGACAATAGCGACCCCGAAGCTTCCCCTGAAGTGGAAGCTCGATTACATTCCAGCTGCGAAGGATATGTGGCTTCTCCACGTTCCCCAACTGGTTTCGCAAATAGAGCTAAGGCGCTTCTTCAGGTTTGTACAAGAAAAATTCGAGGAGATGCAAATGATGCACACGATACCTGAGAAGATGGAGTTCAAGGAGATAGTTGAGGAATCTGACCAGGAGAAGGAGGTGAAGAAACTGCTTTTCTCACACAGCTTTGCACAGGAAGGATCGAGGGCATTTAGGACCGAGAATGAATTGGCTCTGACGAGAAGCAGGGGCTCTTCTACATACTCGATGGATCTCGTCATCAAGATAGCCATGCTCTACAACTACGAGCCGATGGAAGTTGTTAAAAAAACAGCCTCAGCTGTTCGCCGTCTCATGCTCCAGTGGGCAGCCGTCCCTTCATCTGTAAGATGGGGCCGAACGAGAGAGCTTTTACGGGTCGAGAACATAAGTCTCTTCGCGGGAGGAAAGCCAGTCCTAAGGGGAATCAGTATGAGCGCAATGAGAGGCGAAATAATCGGCTTGGTTGGAGAAGGCAGAAGAGCCCTAATTTTAGCTATTGCAGGACTTTTCAAGCCAACCAGTGGCTCTGTAACTCTGGATGGCATCGACACCTATAGTAGGAGAAGTGAGATCAAAGATTCCATCGGGCTTCTTCTTAATCGCACAGAACTCTATGGGCAGTTCTCCCCTAGGTGGAACCTCCTCTTTTTGGGCAAGCTGGATGGAAATGTAGATGAGAACACCATCAATGATTTACTAGAGAAGTACAACTTAACGCAGCATGCAGACAAAAAAGCATCAAATCTTAATCAGGAGATTAAAAGAAAGCTCATGATCGTTCAAGCGCTCATCAAAAGGCCGTCGCTCCTACTTCTCGAGGAGCCGCTAGCTGGTTTGAAAGATCAGGAGGCAAAGGGGGTTGAGGTTCTATTGAAGAACCTAAGTCGATGGGAAGGCCTTACGATCATATGTACCGGGAGAAACGCTCAAGAATTAAAATTTTGTAATAAAATATTGTCACTAAAGAAGGGAATGGTTGAGGCTGTCATAGAAACGGAGAGGCAAGAAATTGGGTGAGATGCTAACTATAGCTGGAAAGGAAATCCGATCCATTTTGAGAAGTCGCCGCTTTTTACTAGGATTTTTACTCACAATTTTACTTTCCCTAACAGGCGCATACGAGTCTTTCCTAACCCATCGCAAGCAGATAGAGCTGTATGGCAAGGGAGAGGGCATCGAACCTACGTCCCTCTCAGCCTTTTCCTCAAGTGTCTGGATTGTGTCTAATGCCATGCTTCCCTTCCTTTCGATCGCCATTAGTTTTGACACAATCGTTCGTGAAAGAAAAACTGGAACGATGCAGTTGTTTCTGGTAAGGTCGATATCGAAGGTATCGATCGTGATCGGTAAATTTTTGGGCGGCCTAGCTGCAGTATCCATCGTATCTTTATCGGCTGTCCTAATCGCAGGAGGTCTGACGATCGCTCTGATAGGTTCATTCAGCATCGAGGAGCTGGCGAGGATAACGGCTTTCACAGGAATGCTTCTAATATATGTCTCATTTTGGATATCTATCAGCATCCTGATTTCTTCGGTAGCGAACAGCCTTTCGAGTTCGCTATTCTTCTCGATCTTTCTTCTTGTTTCTTTTTCAGCATGGTATGCAACGTCCGTTGCCCTATCAAACCTGCTTGCACCTCTTCCATCGTATCGAATCGTAGGAGACCCATGGTTTGGGGCCATCTTAGACCTTAGGGGAAGTATCGCGGGATACATTAACTGGCTTTCCCCATCAGCGGTTTTCGTCGAAGGAGCAAGTGCTCTACTCAATCCAATGATCGACGCTCCACCATTCACATCTATGACAGCACAACCACTTCCATTGGACATCTTTGTGACGTTGAAGAACGTATGGCCATGCTTCTCTGCTATTGTTTGTATGTTGGTGGCAACTTTGACAGTCTCTTGCCTGATCTTGAGTGTGCGAGGAGTGGAGGTCGAGGAAAAGACATAGGGACATGAGGATGTGGAGAAGATCTCAACCACAAAAGGTTAGGATGGATACTAGCATTCATTTGCACAAAGGGAGGCGAAAGGAAATGTTGGCCCGTCAGATGTTTGGCTTGGTCACAATATCTGTTCTTCTTTTCTCTTTAACCACTCGTTTCGTATCTTGTGATTTACTACTAGATAATGTGCCCTTGATCGCGCAGCAAAGCCCTGCCACAATTCTAGTGGTGACAAGCGCCGCCGACTCAGGCTCGGGTACTTTGCGCCAAGCGCTTCATGACGCAAGGCGAGGAGACACAATCATATTCGATCCGGAGGTTTTCCCTCCAAGTAGGCCCACAACAATCGCTGTCACCAGCGGCCTTCCAGAGATCTCACAGGGCAGGTTGACGATCGATGGCAGTAACGCTGGCGTTATCTTGGATGGAAGTGGGATTGGAAGAAGACCTGAAACTTTGCTTTTGGATGACATTAGCTTGAAGGTAGATGGCGGTCCGAACCTCATTTCAAACGGTGACTTTTCCTCAGGCTCAGTTCACTGGCGACCTTGGGATGATGCCCCAGGCGCAACTAGGCATTTGAGGTACAGCGATTACCATTCCTCACCTCAGAGCTACGAGTGGACAACTGTGGCACAGGTGGGCGAGAGCCATTTGGTATATGATACAAACAGCACTAGCTACCCGTTTCCAAACAGGGCTTACTATTGGCCTTACTACCGGGAAAGCACAGTCTGGATACCTTTGGTCAGTGGCGAAACGGTTGAACTTAGCCTTTGGTACAGGTACGGGGGTTTTTCAGTCTGGCTGAATGCTCTCTTCTCCGACGGGCATATGGAAAATATTCATTCAAAGTGGTTCGACAGAATGGAAGACTGGACGAAGGCCACTACAAGCCAGACAATCCCTTCTGGCGTCATCGGTATTGCTCTCGAGCTTGGGTTCTCGCACTCGGAGCAGTGGGTCAATGGACTCTCGATAAGATCGAGTGAAAACATAATTAGAGGTTTGCAGATCATCAACTTTCCGGGTTCCTGCATAGCTCTCTATGGGGGAGCACGGAACAACATAATCGGAGGGGATCGAAACATTGGCGCTGGTCCACTGGGCCAGGGAAATCTAATCAGCGGAGAAGGAAACTTTGGCATTGGTCTTTGGGACTTGGAAACTTCCTTCAATACGATACAGGGCAACTACATCGGCACAGACCTAAGTGGAACAGTATCATGGGGCAAACTCAGAGATGGCATCCACATAAATGGGCCACATCACAACAAGGTCATCGATAATCTGATCTGTGGGAATCTTAATGGAGTATACATTGGCAATAACAATGAAAGTTACAACACATTTGTTGGAAACCGCATTGGAACAGATTTGAATGGCATCTTGAGGCTGGGCAACCGCAACTCGGGCATCGTCATCGATCGTGCAAGCTGCAATGTCATCGGCCCTAACAACATAATTGCATTCAACGGAGGACACGGTATAGGCATTTGCTCAAATTCGATGCGCAACACAATCGTTCAAAACAGAATCCACGACAACAACGGTAATGGCATAAGTGTGCGCTCTTATTCGCTACATAACACGTTCATCCGCAACAGCATCTACAACAATAGCGGAACAGGTATCTGGCTGTGCGACTTCGGTAATGAGGAAATAACCCCTCCAATGATCATCGATTTCGACCTAAGAGCTGGGACGGCTTTGGGAGTAGCTAGTCCAAATTGCTTTGTGGAGATATTTTCTGATAGTAATGATGAGGGAGCCATCTACGAAGGTCGGACGAAGTCCGATGATACAGGTTTCTTCTTGCTCGATAAAGGCGCCTCTTTTTCAGGTCCTCGCCTTACAGCCACTGTAACAGACGAAGATGGTGACACAAGCAAGTTCTCATCGCCCACAGGTGGTCAAGGTATTTCTCTCTGCCTTCAGGATGGAAATGACCTTCACAGGAGGTCGATATTGACAAAATGGTCTTATGACATCGATGATAACAGAATTGGAGTGGATTTAAGTTATGGTGTTAGCATCGGCAAGGAAACACTTCTCCGGATCGGTCTGAAGTGGGTTCGATTTGCCTATGATGGCTTGGGCAATCCATTAAATTGGCAGAATGTAGAAAAGGAAAAAGGCAATTACGCCATCGATCCAGAAGTGGAAACTTTCATCTCAAGCTTAGCCGATAATGGCGTTTCCATTATGCTAAATCTTGGCGTTGGAACAGGAGAGGACCGACCTGACTATACTAGGTTCTCTTCCAAGGAGGAGATCGAGAGATATGCAAACTATGTGCGTTTCGTGGTTAGCCATTTCAAAGGCCGCGTAAAGTATTACGAGTTGTGGAACGAACCTGACACAGATACGCCATGGGGAGGAATTTCGGTTGATAATTATGCCAACCTAATCAAGCTAGTTGTACCCATCATTCGAATGGAAGATCCTGATGCAAAGATCGTAGTAGGCGCGACTGGAGGGCAATGGGCATCCGGTTACGAAAAATTTTCGCGCTATACGCTTCACATCGATTACCTGAAAACCCTCCTGAGATCTGGAGTGGCGCCACTTGTGGATGCGATCTCTTGGCATCCTTTCCATGGCAACAGACCAGATGATCAATATTACAAGAGTTACCCCCAGATGGTGCAGGAGATAATGGGGATGGCAGCCTCGCATGGCTTTAAAGGAGAGTACTTAGCCGAAGAGATCGAGTGGCCATCTAATTCTTTTCACGGCGATGGCACAATGTCCACAGTAACCGAAAGGGTGGCAGCAAAATATCTCGCAAGGGCCATCATCACCCATTTGGGCCTGAATGTCACCGTTAGTGCTGCTTGCCAATCAGACCAGAGTGGATTTTCCGCAAGAGTGATACGTGCATTGTGCACCATAATGGCTGGAGCCAGAATAGGAAACTTTTCCGCAGATATCGAGAGCGATGCAACAAACATAATGAGCTACAGTTTCATCCTACCGAATGGCGATAGGTTGATCGCACTTTGGACAGATGGATTAGCTGTCGAAGATGATTATGGAGTGCATTCCACGCTGATCATAGATGGCACATTTAACGAGGTTGCAACTTGCATCGACGTGCTGCATGGCTTCGAGCAGGATCTCATTAAGAACTTTGAAGATGGGAAAACTACCATACGAAACTTGCTCGTTAAAGACTATCCCATAATCATCCGTCTTTCTTCAGCCAGAACATCCTCGGCATGCCGTACTCTCGCAATCTCGACCCTCTATTCAGAGGTGAGCGCGAAAACGGGCAGGACTTTGTACTTCCCTATGGCAATAACCAACATTGCTACGAACGATTTGACTTTCAATCTTTCCTTCATTTCCATTCCAGAAGGTTGGAACTTATCTTTCAGAAAAACTCCTGGAGACCCAACATTCTTACGTACCGCTTTCTTGGAGGCAGGGGAGAGTGCCCTTTTTTACTTGGAGGCCATTCCACCAAGAAATGCAGGAGTAGGAACATACAACTTTACAATCGAGGTAGAACCGAAGGAGGGGATATGCCAGAATTTGACTTTCACAGCCAATATTACCGGCTTTTACGAGCTTGCTCTTGAGTTCAGTACCCTGTACGTGAAAGTCAGACCAGGAGAAATTACCATGCTAACAGCCACCATGAATAACGTGGGTCCGACTAGGCTCTCAAACGTGACCCTCGATGTATCTGCGCCTTCAGGATGGCAGGTTACACTCATGCCAAATTACATAGACGAGCTAGCTCCAGGATCATTTGGGAGCATTATGCTTCAGCTCAAGTCCCCGAGCAACACAGATATCGGTGAATATGTTATCGGTATTAGGTCCATCTCGGGCTGTGCTGAATCGCCTCAGCTTCTACTCAGAGTTAACGTCCAATCTTCGCCTATCAGCTCTTGGGTCATTGGGGCAATACCAATGTTGGCAGCTTCAGCCATGATCTTCCTAGTTTACTTGAAATTCGCAAGAAAAAAGTAAGATTTTTTAAGAATGGTTGTTTGGAGCTATATGTACTTTCTGGATCAATCAACCTTCATCTCTCTGGTCTGGATGTATGCTCCATGCCAGTCGTGGAACCAGACATCCCCGGTGTATGCGTTAACGCTAAGCATACCATAGTTCCTACCACCTTTGTCAACGTGTATCGTATAGTATCCGTAGAATCTATGCACATCCTCCGCCTTAGCCCCAGTTATGTAGTTGTCAAGATATCTCTGGGCATACTGCTTCGCCTTTTCCTCCGTGATTTGGTTATCTTCAGATGACCAAACCATCATTCCGCTTCCCATCGCGCTGTACTTTGTATTCCACATCATGTTAGGTCCTGGCTCCGGTCTTATGCTGCCCGCCCACATCCCCATCATTCCGCCATTGCTGGCTTTGTCTATCAGCATTTCGAAAGCCCCCATACCTGTGCTCTTTTCATAGTAGGCAACATAGAAGTTGTACCTATACTCCATGATCTCATCTATTGCCAGATCCTCATTATTCAGCGACTTCAAGAAATCCTCCGCAATTTTAACCGCCTCGTCCATCGTAGCAACTCCTCTATTCCAAGCGACGAACATCAGGTAGGGAAGCAGAATCAGCCCAACTATTCCGGCAGTTATTAAAAGGGCTCCAGCAGTTCGCCTGGCATCCTTGCTCATTTCCGCAACTCCTCCTTCATCCTCGTGTACTCCTCCCTAGTGATCTCTCCCTTCGCATACCTTTCATTCAGAATTTCGATCGCTCTGCCTTCCTTAGGGGGAAATGGAACCCTTGACTCCTTGGTGGATCCAAAATACAGGTAAGAACCGATCACTATCAAAATAAATAGTAAGAGTGGAACTATGAACATAAAGCCCAAGCCGTAACCAGCAATGCCCATCATGCCACGCCAAGGGATTTTCCAACTCCAAAACCTCATAGAAAGAATTGGTAACAGCACCAAGAAAGCTACCACCACAAGCACCAATATTGTACCAGTTTCCTTTTCGGACATTTTTTCACCTGTACCATATATTGGTCATGCCCTGCCCAATAACATACCGCATGCCATTCACTATCTATTCAATCGCCCATCTTTACTATCCCTATCAAATCCTCGTTTGAAAATCTCCTGGTGTATAAAATCTTGGCCCTAATTCTTGAAAAATGTAATGGCAACATGACCTAAGTAAGCAGCAAATAGAGCCTGCTCAAATTTGATAAGAGTCGCTCTCAATCCTTCGGCGCGTGGGTTGATGCTGGAATTGGCTTCATGGCAGAAGGGCCCAGGATTGTAAATCTCAGCTTCCCGCTCCTCTGCCCAAATTTCACGTCCAATTCAAGGATATTTCTGCTCTCTAAAGCATTAGCTAGGACACTGAACTTGAAGCGGTTGTCCTCGATTAGGGGAGATGACGCCTCCCATCCTTTTGGTACTTTCAAGCTGATATTGGCAGCGCTTGCATCCAAAAGCATCCAGGATCTCCTAAGCGATATTTCGAAGGTCCTCCTTATGCCAGGACGTAAAACAGGATCCCCTCCATAGTGGAACACCACCTGCAAGTCGTCCAAGTTCTCGACCGAACAGTGCACATCGAAGCCAAGCAGATCCCTTACCGCCTGGTTATCGTAAAGAAGTGATAGCGCTTCCCTTGGTACCGAAGTCATTTCGGCAAATTCAATGGTCCTCGACTTCTTGGAAACGAATTTCTCTGCAACATTCTGGGTTCGTGTGACAAGTTCGCCAATCGTTTTCGGCAAACCTTCCGTGTTTGTGAAGCTGACGGGCGTTATCGCATCTCCTACCGGTCCCTTCCACTCGTCTGGAATTTTCGATGCACCATAAATGATTCCAAGTAGAGAGCCCAAAGTTGCACCTGTGCAATCTGTATCAAATCCGCAATTGACAGCCTTGCACAGCTTGTCACCATAGTCCTTCCCGTAGAGCCAACCCATTATAATGAAGCCATGGTTTGGTACGGCATTGCATGGATTGTGGTGTCCAAAGGTAGTAGCTATTCTCTCCCTCGCCTCGCCCCACTCAATCCCATCTTCGTGGCAGCGCAATGCTTCCCTCACCGCTCTGGCGATATGTGACGAAATTGGAATCATGGAAAGTCCTATGTCGATGAGAGTTTTCGGATCATCGATGATGAACGCTGCACTCTCGACAGCTGCCCAGAACATCTCCCCCCACCTTCCTTCGCCTCCAGCATGGTCCATCGAAGAATCCATCCATGCCATCGATGCCGCAAGTTGCGGATCACCTGGTGCTACGCATGCCCAGATCTCACTTCTTATGGGCGATCCCATCTCATCCACCCAGTAGTTCTGAAAGGCTCCAGAGATGGGAGGCTTCAGGCCCCTCTGAAGGTTGTAGGTGCAGAAGCTATATTCGCAGTACCAGTGTCTTGAGAGGTGCTTCATCCAATATTCGGAGAAGTCGTTGAAGGTTAAGTTCTCACCTCTGTCCTCAAGCATCTTCAACCAGACCAGTTGGAAGTCGAGGTCGTCATTTGGCAAAGGTTCAGTTGGAATCGGACTGTAGTAATCGAGGCAGTGCGTATACTTCTTGCCTTCGTATGGTGTGCCAAGAGTGCCCCCGATGTTCTTCCCAAGCCAGCACCCACGCATCTTGTCTAGGTAATCCTTCCTACCCAACAGAATCTTGCTCATGCCATTCCCATATCCTCTTCAGCTGTTCCAAGGCCCTCTACCAGTTGAGAACCTTTGCGATCGGAACGAATATGCCGACAGCGACGAAAGGAACGATCGAATTATATGGCGGCGGGATCAGCGTCATCGAGAAGCCCAGAACTGCTGCAAGCACGATAATGATGATTCCACTAAACTTCGTGCCGCTTGCCATGGCAAATGGTGCAAATTATGTGCTTTATCTGCCTTCTGTTCCATCGGTTTGGAAAAATCCAAAGGTGCTGCGCAAAATGATATTTAAGGCATTACGGTTCGTTATCCTGCGGAAATGGCATATGTGCTATGAAAGGGCGCTATCTGCAATTTACCTTGAGGACACCGACAGGGTTGCACAGATAGAATATATCTTCCACACAGACCTGATAAGAAAACTAGCAGGTTTCGATCCTTTCTTAAATCCGGAAAAAGCTCTGGCCAAAACATACGAGAGGCTCGACACGGACATGATCTTCTATACCCAACAATCGATCGATCCTTATGCTGAGGCAAGGAAAGCGAATCGAAAAAGTTTCACCGAAAGGGAAAACTGGTCGAAGTTATATCCAAGCACGTGGAGGCTCGAACACAAAGTTTCATCGGAGGAGGATGTCCTCAATTACGAGCCAAGCCTTGGCGGCCTTTCATTCGATAAGGTTTTTGAAATGTTCAGCCAAACACATGCTCATCACCAAAAACTGTATCGAAGCCAACTGGTCCCAGGAGGGTACTACTGCACGGCATTCATGTGGTGTGTGATGCACTTCGGCCTTGAGTGGACGATAAGAGCAGCAGCTCGAGATCCGAGGAGATTTGAGAAATTGCTCAGCCGATTCGCAGAGATCTCGTTACAGGACTTTAAGGCCTGGTCGATGTGCGAAATCAAGGCATTCATTAGCCACGACGACATCTGCATGACTGAAGGCCCGATCATGAATCCCAGCTGGCTTCGCAGGTATATCTTCCCATGGTATGAGCGGCTCTGGCAAATACTTAAGGCAAGGGGAATACGCGTAATCTTCTGCTCAGATGGAAACATCGACAAGATAATTGATGATATTGCGAAGGCAGGTGCTGACGGCTTCATCTTGGAGCCAAGCTGTAACCTTGAAAGTGCCGTCGATCGATATGGGTATGATAAAATTATAATGGGGAACGTCGACCTCAAGGCTATAACTTTCGGAAAACGCGAGGATGCGGTTCGAGAGGTGACGAGGTGTCTCAGCGTTGCAGGCCATTGTCCAGGGTACTTCATAAATGTTACCGGATCCATACCAGACAACGTTCCGATCGAAAATCTTGAGAGCTACTTCGAAGCATGCAGGAAATATGGATTGAAGCAAAAGTCAAGCCTCTTTGGTGTCTCTCATTTTTCCAGTACTAGCACCTAGGCGCTGATGGAGCAGAAGACAGGTCCAAAAATTTTGGTCGCGTTCAATAGTCGGTTAGATTAAGAGGCTTACAGCCTCCCTGTGCTGTGAGTGACACAAAACAAGGAGGAAGTAAGCCAGGTGAATAAGGTCGATCGGTTGGATATAGACCTTTCCAGCATGACCGACGAAGTCCACAACCAAAGCAAGGATGAGCTGAAGCGCCTGATAGAGTACAAACAGGACAAGTTGATCGATTCTCTATCCAACATCGCGTGCGACGGGAGGAGGGCCTTCTATGTAGCTGGAAGCTACAGGAGGAGGCTGGTTACCAGGCTAGGCACAATAGAGCTCAGGGTAGTGAAGGTCAGGTCATCGCTAGACGGCAGGATATGCTCTCCCATGCTCGACGCGCTCGGCATAAGGGGAAGGAAGTACGCGCTCGACGTTCGCATGCTTTGCGTGGATGCGGCATCGAGGCTCTCCTATGCAGATGCCAGCGAGGAGATAGAGAATACCATAGGCCTTAGCATACCCAAGAGGACGGTACACAGCTTCCTCGCTGAGATAGCGCCTAAGCTAGCCAAGGCAAACGGGGAGAATGTGAAGCGGAGCAGGAGCACAGTGATCATATCGGATGGAACGAAGGTGCACGGCACAGGCAGAAAGGAGAAGAACGAGGTGAACGTTGTAATAGGCTGCGATCCGGCAGATGGCTCAAAGAGGCTCTTAGCTGCTTCTGTGAACAGATCCTGGGATGAGGTCGGCGAGAGGCTCGCTGCATCGCGCGTGATGAAGGGCTCAATGGTTATGGTGTCGGACGCCGAGAGGAGCATGAACCTCAGCCTGCAGGGAGACATGGAAAGGCAGCTCGATATCGTGCACGCGATAAAGGAGACGCTCTTCAAGCTCTGGGGTGAGGGCATGGGCAAAGAGGAGAGAAATATGATCTCTGAGAGAATGAAGAACGCGCTCTTCGCGCTCGTCAAATCGGTCAGAAAGCACCTCGCAGATGGGAACAAGCGCAGGCTCAGGAGGAGGATTAAAGCTACGCTAAAGAAGCTCTACAGCATAGCGAGGAAGCTCAAGCGGGATGGCTATAAAACAGCTGCGATGTTCATAGCTAAGAATGCGATGCTGATGGTAACATTCGCGAAGCTTGCACTGGAGGGAAAGATCATACCATACACCTCTAACGTAATCGAGCGCCTGATGGGAGAGGTAGCAAAGAGATGCAAGGACAGGTGGATGCACTGGAGCACTGATGGCTTAGAGAACATGCTCCGCATCATACTCGTGAGGTACACGAACCCGAAGCTCTACAAAGCATTCTGGAAGGCATATATCCATCCGAGGAGATGCTTGACCGCGATCACAGCACACCTAACCGACAATTGAACAGGACCAAAAATTTTCCTTCATGCTCCGGCTGATTCATGGGTAAATTTTATGTCCACTATAATTTATGGCAGTTCATGCCTATCGACAAGAACATCGCGTATCTCGGCAGCTACTATCCTCACCATGCGTTCAATGATCTGAAGGAGATAGCAGAGGGGGGCTTCACAAGCATCACGTTCTGCGTCAATGAACTAGATTGGTGGCGTTACAGGGATGTGGCCAAAAATACTGTCAAGGTTGCGCACGACCTGCAGTTAAAAGTTTTTGTCGACATGCACGGTTTCGGCCAATTTGCAGGACCGCACAGCTACTTCTTGGCGGAACATCCGGAGTGTTGCCAAATCGACAACCAGGGAAATAGAGCCTGGAACAGAGGTTGCCCGAGCAATTCCAGCTATGTAGCCTGGCTGACAAATACCGCCCAAGAAATTATTAGGTACCTTGAGCCGGATGGGATGTTCTGGGATGAACCACATTTCGCCCAAAGCCCAAAATGGCCTGAAATCTGGTGTTGTTGCTGTGAGAACTGTAAAGAGGAGTACAGAAGATATTATCGAAGTGATCTACCAAGGCACCTTACGCCAGAGGTATTGGAGTTTCGAGAGAGGTCAGCATACCGCCTTCTTGAAAGCCTCTTCGATGCTGCTCAAGCTGTGGATCCAAAGATTGAAAATCAGCTCTGCCTCATGCCAGACCTAACAGGTATCCATGGTTTCAGATCGTGGGAACCTGTGAAAGGTTTTAAGAACCTTAGGACATTCGCAACCGATCCTTACTGGGCATGGAGCGGGAAGAAGTTCGAGTGGTTCGTGGACTGGAGTAAAAGATGCGTGGATTTTGCCTACAAAAATGGTATGTTGGCTCAGATATGGGTAGCGCTGATAAAAGTTCCAAGAGGAAGGGAAAGGGAGATCATCGTCCCCACTGTTATAGAAGCTGCCAAACTTGGCGCAGACTCTGTAGCAACATGGTCATACCGTGGTGGTCCTGGCTCGATATACTCATGCGAGGACCCAGAAAGCTCATGGAAGACTTTGATAGAGGCCTACCGAAAGATCTAGCTTCTCCATGTGTTCAGCTCACAAAACAAGAGCAACCTTAGAACAGGGTGGTAATTGTAAATATAGGTGGTCTGTCATACGATATGGTTCGCCAAAGAATGCCTAAGGAATTCTCTGCAGGAGCCGTCATATTCAGACGAGATACAACCAGGCAGTACCTCCTCCTCCACTACGAGGCCGGCCACTGGGACTTCCCAAAGGGAAATATTGAGAGAGGCGAGACGGTCGAAACCGCTGCCAGGAGGGAGGTGAATGAAGAGACGGGAATAAGGAACATCATTTTCATACCGGGTTTCAAACAGAAAGTAAAGTACTTCTACAAGAGAGGCGGAAAAACGATATACAAGGAGGTAATTTATCTTCTGGCTGAAACTAAGACGAAAGATGTTAAGCTTTCAAGCGAGCACATAGCTTTCGATTGGCTCGACAGCAAGGCCGCCTTCGAAAGAATAACGTTCCGCTCTTCCAAAGAAGTTTTACAAAAGGCGGAAACATACCTATCAGGACTTGACAAGCAGTTGGCCAGCTGAACCACCTCAGCGAACACTTTCTTTACGGACTGGTTCCTGCGCAACTTCCTGTTCTGCCTGTCTAGATCTTAGGAAAGCGAATATCAGGACCATGAGGGCTATCACGAAGAGGCCGATGGCAATGAGTTCTGACCAAAGTGGACCTTTTCCCAAAATTATCGGTATAGGCCCTATGAAGATCACGATCGCTGTCGAGGTTGAAGAGTCGGGCAACTGATAAGAAGAGATCGCGACAAGTACGAATCCGATAAGGCTCAGCACAAAACCAAGGATAATTAGTCTGAATCCCAGTTCCGAGAATTCATTGCGAGTTTCGATCAAAGACCGACACCTCCCTTCAAGATAAAAACGAAGAAGAGGAAGGCCATGACCAGTATGGCAGCCAAGCCGATCCACTTCCTGTCAGAACCAAACACGATCGGAATGGGGCCTATCATTACAAAGCCACCCGCCTTGATCTGCTTGTCTCGAGCCCTTTGGGTGGAGAGTATCGACAAGAGAACGCCCACAAATGCCGTGCCGAAGCCGAGGAGGATCAGGAGGATTCCTAGGTCCGTCAGCGTCAACTTCGACCCCATGCGGAGTGGCAAAAGGTAGGATATAAGTCAACTGCCCCCCGCAATACGCCTTTTTTAGCCCTTGAGGAAGCATGGTCTTAATTTAGTTTTCCAACAAAGGATGGAGTGAACATAGTTCGGAATCGACATCGAAAGTTCTTGCCAGTGGAGGTGAGGGTGCCTAGGTGCCAACGCGTCGAAGGAACTTTATGACAGCACCAAAGCACAATCGCCCTTGGAATATCAACGCTGCCCATATCTTATCTCTAGGTGAAATTTTATTAGTCGAAAATTTCCAACATCGGCCCTCTAAACCTTCATGTGATAATCTGGATAGCGGAATTGGTGTCGATGGGATGCACAGGCAATAAGACCATGATGGTAAATGGCCCCCACACGCACACCAGGCTTTGCTTGCGATTTTAACCATTCCACTTCAAAGGAAACGCAACCGAGATAAGGGAGGCGTAGCATCTTTGCCGCGAAGGATTTGAGAATTTCAGCTACAACAGTAATGCTGCCCCAATATGATATGGAGGAGACGGCCGCATTACTTTCAAGCCTCGGATATGACGGAGCAGAGTGGAGAGTTAGGAGAATACCGGAGGGAGCAAGGGGCCAACCCTTTACGCCCTGGGGCAATGTCAAGAACGACTATACCCCCGAGATGTTCGCCGAGAACCCAGAGAAGCTTGTCGACGTATCCAAGCGCTTTAAAATCGCGATAGCTGGTATAGCTAGCAACGCGCCAGCCAACAATCTGAAGGATGTCGAGCTCCTTGCAAGAGGGGCTGCAGGATCTAAAGCTCCATTCATACGCATAGTGGCTCCTAGAAATTACGACCGCACTGCAAACTACAATGAGCTTTTCTCAGAAGCTACAGAGGCATTCTCGAAAGCTTTGGACGTAACGAGAAGCTATGGCGTCCGAATTTTAATTGAGATGCATGTCGGGACGATCTTCGTGAGCAGCGGTCTTGCGCATAGGTTCGTGTCTCAATTCGAGCCATCAGAGATCGGCGTCATATACGACCTCGCAAATATCATTCAAGAAGGATACGAGAATCCCAGGATGGCGCTGGAATTGCTGGGGCCATATGTAGGTCATGTCCATCTTGGGGGGAGTGCTCCGAAGCCAGGCCCCCGCCAAGCCGATGGAACGATCAGATGGCATTGGGAAGGCACTCCTCTGGCAGAGGGTCTCCTTGATGTGAAGCAAGCAATCCAAGATCTGAAGGCTGTTGGATATGATAAGTTCATATCTGTCGAGGATTTCAGGGATCTGCCAGCGGAGAAAAAACTGAAGGAGGAACTTACCTTCTTGCGCTCAGCGATAGACTCAGCCTAGATCATGCAATTCCGAATCGAAGAGCTTGAAGGCACGAATCCGATTATTCACGATATCGTATCCTCTTCACAATATTTTCGAACGCCTGTTTCAAGCGAAATAGGCCTGAAAGATATACGAAAAGAGTTTTAAGCCCAATTTCATTGCTTAAGCCAAAAAACGTTTTTTCTTGACGGGATAACCTTAAATCAAACGTTTATTCGATTGGAATGCGAAGATTAAATGTCCAATGAAAGGCGCGTGAAGTGCGGCGTTCTGGGCTGTGGTGTTATAGCCAACGAGGTGTATCTTCCAACTTTAAGGGAAAAGGCCGAACTTGTGGCCACCTGCGACATCATACCTGAAAGGGCCAAGAGGAGCATGGAGCTCTGGGGTGCGAAGGAGTGGTACTCGAGCCTTGAAGACATGCTGAGGAAGGCCGACATCGAGGCGGTCTTCGTCCTGACAGGAATGGGGATGCACGCAGCGCACGTCGCAAAGGCAGCAAGGGCTGGAAAGCACGTGCTTGTTCAGAAACCACTGGCCACGAACATCAAGGACCTTGAGGCTGTCCATAGGGCAGTGAGAAAGGCAGGGGTTAAGGTTCTCGTAGAACCGAATGTCCAGCAGGATCCCCTGTACAAAAAGGCGAAGAGCATTCTCGAAGAAAAGGTGATAGGCGACATATATTGGTTTAGGGCTGGCTTGGGTAGAGGTCCTCCGACTTGGAGCGAGAAGACGTTCTTCACGAAGACCGCTGGGGGTCCTCTCTACGACCTTGGCGTTTATGATATTGCTGCCTTGACATATCTCCTAGGACCAGCAATTAAAGTTACGGGCATCGCAAAGATTTCGATCCCCGAGAGGTATATCGTCCCAGACGAATTTTTCACAGAGCATCTTGCCCGGAAACCCTACGAACCCTTCTGGAGTAGGCTGGACACGATAAAGCCAAGCCAAAGGATAAGGATGGGGGCCGAGGACAACACCTTAACACTACTTAACATGAAGAACGGAAGCATTGGGTGCATAATTGCAAACTTCGTAACGCCAGATGGATTGCGGAGAGGTATAGGAAATATGCCACACATAGAGATATATGGTGACAAAGGTGCTCTATTCATTGGTGGGCCATCACCTCTCTCGATCCTTACAATCAAGGAGGACAGCAAATATTTCAAACCTGAAGGCTGGTATCACATTCCTAGAGAGGAGGTTCCGGCGTGGAACTACTACATTGCTTCAACTGAGCATTTTCTGGATTGCATAGTTAACGATAGAGACCCCCTTCCAAGCATAGAGTGGGGAAAGCACGTAAGTGAGATAATGATAAAGTCGATCCAATCATCTAGGACCGGTAGGACCCTTAAAATTGCATCCACATTTCGTTGATGATTTCTCAGCAGATTAAATCCAATCGATTTATACTGCCATAGCGGATGGCTGGATGATAGAACTGATCGATGCGGAAATCTTCGCAATAGGTGATGAGCTGTGTTACGGCCGAGTCTACGATACGAACTCTTTCTGGCTTGCGGATCAGGTTACGAAGTTAGGACTGATCGTCAACAGGATCACATGTTTGAGGGATAGCATCGATGACCTTTGCGCAGCTCTTTCAGATAGCTTGAAAAGGAAGCCCCGCTTCATCTTCATTACGGGCGGACTTGGACCAACATTTGATGACAGGACGATAGAAGCTATCTCAAAGCTCTTAGGGCGCAAAGTCGTTACCGATGGCAACATACTTAGAAAGATGGCAGAGAGAAGGGGCGTAGATGTAGACAGCCTATCGCCTGGCCTTAAAGCTATGGCTAGGACCGTCGAGGGAGCTGAGTGCCTGCCAAATCCAGTTGGTTGGGCGCCAACAACAATCGTAACGGTAGGTTCAACTTTGTTGGCAGCTCTGCCAGGCCCTCCGAAGGAGATGCAGGGCTGCTTTGCAGCTCATCTCTCCAAGAGGATTGCGGAGGCTACCGGATACAGGAGCCTGTCGCGCCGGATATTCGTTACAATGTACGAATCTGAAATCTCACCAATTTTAGAGAACCTCGCTCGGTCCCACGACGGGACCTACTTCAAGCCCCTCATTGGTGAGTACAACCAAAAGACCGGTCTGCCAATAGAGGTCATAGTCTTTGGTGAATCTGAAGAGATATGCGAGGGGAAGTACATTGAACTTCTTACATCGTTGAAACGGGAGGTAATGGCAAGAGGCAAGGAACTGTCGCTCGAAACGAAAGGACAATGACCAGAAAAAAAGTCTGAGCTGAATTTAGTTCCGAAGCTGCAGTTCTTTCTGAATAAAAATATCGTATCGTCTTTCTTTTGTATTTGATGCGCAGGGAGCATACCAGCAGTTACCGACAAGTTTAGGGCAGATCAGCTAATCAACAGAATCAGCCTTATCTTTGAACGATGGAATTAGAGGCCTTGATATCCAAAGCCAAGGTTCCATCACAGCCAAGGAGTAAAAAGCGCCTCCCAACTTGATGCTTGGGAGCGTATCCCCGAAATTTGGCCTATTATCTACTTGGCTTCGCTTGAATTGCTCGATTTTTCCTTCGAGTGAGAAGCGTGGAAGGATGCTATTCGAAACGACCATTATCAACGAAGCGCAGCTAAGGAAGTTTCGATGGCTACTCGTTCTCGCCCTGGCCGAATCTTAAGCTAACTGGGAAGCTACTGTCCTTTTTGGCAACTTCAAGAAATCTTTAGCTTGCCTCGATGTTTAGCAAGGGCTATTAACTTGTGGGTTCTACGTATTCGTTGCGTGTAGCTGGGAATGGACAAGTCTGAGCGGTTCATGTTTTTTTCGATCATCTCTCTCGCCCTTTTTCTGGCTCTGGCAATAGCCTCAAGTTTCCAAGGGTACTCCATCCTGATCTACGGTTCGATGGTACCTGCGTTGTTTGGTTTCTTGTTCTTCCTAATTTCTGTACGCGCGATGGGTCAGCGTGACCTATTCGAGGTTTTTGGTAGCCTGATCCATAAGGCCAAAAGCCCCGCTCCAAAGCTGAAGGCATCCAAAAGCCCAAAGCCTCTTGATAAAAGCCTGCGACAAATCCAGAGGCCCACCGTGAGGCCAAAGGCAATATCGAAGCAACCTTCTCCACCACCTCACCT
>CAZWAU010000056.1:0-10684 GCA_964631995.1 uncultured Nitrososphaerota archaeon | reverse complement strand
GTAAAATACTGGTTCAATATAGGAATAACTACATGTGCTGAATACACGATGCCAATGTCATACGCTTTTCTTCTATTCCTCGTCATCCTAATGAAGATTAGGGTTTTCAAAGCGCTAAAACCTTCAACCCTTACTTATCTTTACGCTTGTTTGACGACCATCGCGTTTCCAGCGTATCCCGATCCGATATTCGTCCCACCAACTTATTGGGCTGACAGATACCTCTCGGCCCAATCAATGGAATACCAGCCATGGTTCTTCGCACCAGAGCCAGAAATAGCTAAGCAACTACTTGCAGGGGGCGTGCCTATTCCTTGGGGCGCATGGCTTCCATCAATACTTTGGTGGTGGCTTGTCCATGCTCTTTGGGCGGTCTTCTTCTTAGCTATCGCATCCATCGTAAGGAGATTATGGGTTGATATAGAAAAGCTCCCATATCCTTTAGTATCGGTGGCGAACGAGATAATTAAGATTACCGAGGATAGTTCAGACTCTCTGAAGAAAAGAACTTTTATGTCCCTTTTGATTGGAATTATTACTGGAATAATATTTTTTGCAATACTGTTCATGATACTGATGTTTCCCTGGTTCCCAGACATCTATGGTTGGAGGATCAACACGTGTGGTTTCGGAGCTGCTTACGTAACAACAGATTCTCCGCTATCATCGATCTTGGCCCTGACCCTGATTAACAAGATGCCCCTTTATGTTGCAGGCATGTACCTGGTTCCTCTTAGCATCCTTTTCAATGGTTGGTTCTGGTGGATCGTGCTCGCAATACTCGTGCAAGTGTCGTACACAATGGGCTATTATACTGCTCTGTCGACGATGGGCGGATGTGGTAGAGTTTGGTGTGGCGACGAAGGATTGATCCAAGGACTACCATTCATCTGGGGAACATTTGCAAATCTTGGAGTAGCATTTGGTATTTTGATTTCCTATATTTACTTGACAAGGGGGTATATTGCTGACACGATAAGAGCAGCCATTGGAAAAGGGACTCTTCGAGGTATTGAGAATGAAGAATCGATATCGTATTGGACCGCCTACACAATGCTCATTGTCTCCATAGCCGCTCTCATTTCTGCCTTCATGTATGCCAGCCTTGGTCTTCTGCCCGCTCTCATAGTCATTTTCGTTACCTTCTTCTACCAGTTCCTGCAAGTGTATTTCTTGAACTTCGTCGGATTCGTGATGCCTTCCGGATTCCTGAATGCCCATGCATTTCTCAAACCGATATGGCCACATGCACCAGAGCCGCGAACGATGGAATGGACTGTAGCAACCGACTTTGTGGTTATGCCAGCTGCAAATTCGCCAGGTGCTGGCTGGGGTTTTCCATTTTTAACGATGACGATGAGTCATGGGCTTGCAGGATTCACAAAGACCAGTGCAAGGAATGTGTACAAGGTTGTGCTCTTCGCAGCCGTTCTGACTCCCCTAATCGCTCTAGTAGCATTCATATGGGGAGATTATACATTTGGCTCGACCAGGCTTCCAGGTTATGGCTTCACATGGAGCAGAACCGATCGCTTCACCCCGGAGTGGGCTGAGACGAATCCTTCGAGGAATATTTGGTGGCCCCAGGGTTTAGCCGGTTTCATTGTAGCATTCGTTTTAAACTATATGCACACGAGGTTCATCTGGTTCCCATTCGAACCGATAGGTTTTCTACTTGCTGTCGAGTGGGGCTCGCAACTTGGAGGACTTTGGCAGCCTGCCCTGATGGCTTGGGTTCTTAAGACTATCACGATTAGAGTTGGCGGAAGTAAGATGTACGAATCTCTTGGCAGGCCAATCGCTGCTGGGTTCATAATAGGCTATGCCGTAATGGCCGTCATAGGTGCAATCATTGGTGTTGTAAGGTTCTTCTTCCCATTTTGATGAGGGCATTAATCGATCGGTGCTCAGGTGGATGCGAAACGTTTCAAACAAATAGATCCAGCATGACTGACAATAGCTCTTCTTTACTGCAAGTTATGGTCATTAAAGATTGGCAAAGGAACTGAAAATCTAGATGCTGTTCAATTGGTTCACAAGAATGCTTTCGTTTTGAAGGAGATGCCTTCTAGCTCGGCATTTAGACCCCGATATTTATAACATTTAAATATCATAGGCCTTATTCTTTATTGTGAGTCAAATGGGACATTCTTGGGCTGAGATAGAAGTATCAAGCTTAGAAAGGAGGAAATCTACCAAATTGAAAGCATTGGTTGATACTGGGGCGAGTCTGACAGCATTGCCAGAAAAAATTGCCAAAGAAATTGGGATTGAGCCAGTAAGAGAGGAAAAAGTTATGACAGGAGCTGGAATGGTCAAGGTAAAAAGAGGGAGGGCATGGATAAAGTTAAAGGATAAGGAAGGTCCTTTCGATGTGTGGATATCTGATTTTATAGACAAGGTTTTACTTGGCGTCGTTGTCCTTGAATCCTTTGGTTTCGAGGTTGATCCAGCAACTGGGACTTTAAAGGAAAGACCCCTACTGTTTTATTAATGATATCTAGGTAGCTTGTTTCTGGAATTATCCAGATGGCGCGAATATACTTTTTAAGCACTTTACGCTTGCACGATCATGTCTGCTAACGTGATAGCCAATTGGCGACCCTCGTCTTTTTCAGCATTAAACTCTGTAACCTCAATTCCCAAGAAGTTGCTGCTTTGCATGAATACTCTTAATGCCCTTTCAACCTCATTCAGGCTCAAGCCGAATTTGTGAGGTAGATCTGCAGCTGGCATTTCGTTTGAATCGATAACGTCAACATCGAAGTGAACGAATATGAATTCCGCCCTTGATGATAATGTCCTCATGGCTTGTCTTGCAGCAGTCTCAACCCCAATTTCTCGAATCGTCTTGACAGAAAATTGCTCAATCGAAGAATTGCGAAGAAACTCTACCTCAGGAGGATCGACATACCCACTAGCCAAGTTCAGGCCGAACAGGACAACGTTCTCTTCTGGCAGGATTGGATAACGCTTCGCTAAACAGGCTATATCTCTGTCACCCTTACCAACGATGTGCGCTATCACCATTCCGTCCAAGATTCCCGTAGTTGTGGTTTCTGGAGTGTTTGAATCTGCATCGCCATCAAAATAAAGCAATCCAACGCTTGGGAATAAATTCACGATCCCTGCAAGGGCTCCTATCGCTATCGTGCAATCGCCTCCCAATATATGCGGGCTGTATCCATATCGCAAAACCTGTTCAACCCTGCCTGCCACAAGCCTGCAAACATTAATCACAGCAAACTTGTTTTGAGCCTTGGGGTACAGTAGATCTGGAGAAAAATGGAAAGGCTTGGTGTCTCCATAATCGGCAACTTCATGCCCAGCCTCCCTTAATCTTTCAACCAATTTGGCTTCACGCAGAGCAGTGGGAGCTTTCTCTTGTCCCATAGACCTGGCACCGATGCTTGATGGCACGCCAATTATACCAATCCTCAAACATTTCACGCGCCCAGCAGGCCGAATTCCACCTGAGCTGTCTGAACTCTTGCCTGGATGTCAAAGGATGCCTTGATCGCTTCAGTCAGTTCTTCCTCATCAACTCTAATCTCAGGATTTATGCCAAGTACTATCTTTCGAGGAAAAGCCTTTGCCTCGATGATCGCAAGTCCTTCAAGCAAAGCACTTAGTGATGAAATCTGTTGTTTCGTCAGATTAAGGCATCGTTCGCATACTGTTTCGCACTTTTGATCGATTTGGAAGAAAAGCGTTGTGACATCGTCAACTGCCAACCTTATCTGCATCCATTGCTGCCTGTGGTCGGGATCCAGCTCGGATATTGTAGCATAAAGCCTGAGCTGTAGAGCCATATCCCTTAGCATAGCCTGCCAAGCATCGAAGTCTATTATCCCACTGACCAATGTTTGGTTCAGAATAAAGTTTGCCTCGCTGAGCAACCCCTTGGTCTGGATCATGACCTCTCCAAGGGCGTTCGTCCTTTCCCTGTACAGGCTCTGGTAGGAGGAGAAGGAGTAAACATTGGAAATCAGTAGAGCCACAATGGCAAGTGTTAGGAGCCTCGCAAGGTTAAGCTTGAAGCCCATAATTCGTATAGCCTTCCCCCCTCTCTTTGTAGGTTCCTCAACCCTAGAAATAAGGCCTACAGCGGCTTCGCCAAAGATCGACAAGCTATACCTTCCGCGCTCGTCCTTCTTGATGAGCTCCCTCATGCTATCCAAGTGGTAGTTTAAGAATCCGGTCTCAACGTTCAATGCTGAAAGGATCTCCATGTAAGCTTGGGGCTTGTTGTATAGCATCCTCAGTATTCTGCGGCGAATCGGGTGTTTTAGCACAGAGAACAGCGTAGAGTAGGTGTCCTCTTCGTTCGCCATAACCCTAAGCACTTGGCCGTCACTTCTATTAGATATAAGAAAAGCGTTGCTGGAAAGAAATCTTTTCATTGCATCCAACGCCAAAAAGTTTTCCTTAAAACAAGTCTTGGAAAGTAAGTATGTTGGTAGGAAGTTGCTTTTTGAAAGGCTATCATTTAAAAGTTTGTCAGCTGGTTTCATTTCGCAATTGCGTGTTTGTTTAAATTGCACTAAGGTCTCATTCTACTCTCAATCTGAGTTCGACGTAATAGTGATCCGCAAGGCCAGGAAATATCGTGGGCGATATCGTTCCTCTCAATTCCTCCGGTGGAGCATCTCCTCCCCAAGAGGCTATATAGTATTTATCGTATATGTGATCCCAAATTTCGTCGCTGTCTACCCAAACGAGTACAATTGGCTGGCCTTCTACCTTCATGGTCAGCCTGTCGGATTCGACAGAGATGTCTTCGACATGGTATTCGTGCTTCTCCAAGGCATCTCCCAGTCCAGTGGTGAGCTCCAAATTCATAGTTCCCAAACCATTATGATCCACTTTCACCATTATCTCCCATTCGGCATTGTACTCAAATCCACCATGAGAACGACCTGCATCACTGACGAACAGCGAGCCATGTAATACTAAAATTGAAGAATTATGCGATTGAAGCAGGAGCGCTATAGCTGCTGACGCGGCAACAATCGATGCAGCGGATATCAGTAAAAAGGATCGTCGCATATCGTTCAACCTCAAAAATGGCGACTAGAATAAAGAGTTTATTTAAGAATAATTAAAAGAACGGGCTGTACAAAAAAGAGAACATCGTATCATGACACTAATTAGAACCTTCAAAACAGTATATGTAGAATTTGCAGTACTTAGCGGCTCGATTCAAAAACTTTGGCTATAGTCTTCCAGTGATTTTTAATCATGATATTTGGAAAAATAGAGGAGAAAGCATCCAGCTCTCTCCCGATTTTCACGGGAATCTTGTAAAGGTTCTTAACCCGTCTAGAACGGATAGAAGAACCTTATCTTGGATATGATCGTTCCTGGTATGATGCAGACCATGTAGCCCGCTATGAATCCCGCTGCCAATGCAAGCCCTTGGTGCTCGTATAGCTTACTCCCTCCGACCCTGATGGTCAATATCTTTAGTATCCATGCCACTAGACAAGGCAGCCAAAATCCAGCCTGCGCGCTCGTCCAAGATGTCCCGATGATGAATCCCACTGGCTCGAATGGGAACCACATGAATCTTGCGTGCATGACGCTCAGAACTCCTGCCATCAAGAAGCCGGCCAAGAAGTTTGGAACCCATGGGTCCGTTCCCGGCATGGCGTTCCACCTCTCAGGCACAGCGCACCTTTGGTACCATCCAGCACATCCCCACATGCCCCAAGTACCTGGCAGGCGGCTGGCCCCCCAAGTGTAGGCTGAGTACAGGAAGCCGATCATGGTAGTGGGTGCAAGGATAACGATCGATACGATCATTATTTTGAAGACACTCTTGTTGCTGACCCCCGTAAGGCTCGCGATTCGGTACGACTGCCAGGCTGTGAGATAGTTCCCGCCTATCTGGTTCCCCATATCCGGAGCATCGGTAAACCAAGTATTGAAGTTGGCTGTCATTATGAAGTCGCCAGTCGGCGGATCTGGTGCAGTTGGGTAGAACAACATCTTTTGGAGGGCATAGCCCTTGTCCGTGCCTCTGACATAAGCCCCGCTTAAGCCAAGCATGCGCATCTGTGCGAACCATAGGATGAACATCGATATCGGCGTAGAGACGGCCGTCCCAATACCCATCCCAGTTGTCATGAGTATGGCAACCATCATGATGAAGAGCACGACTATTACGGCATAGAGATTTCTGTAGGAGAGGGCCTCATTCCTTTCTATCTCGCTTCTCTTATCCTCGCTTACACTTCCAAGAGCGATCTTCATGGTCTCCGCTATGTAGCGCCTCTCTATTACAAACAAGAATAGCGCCAGTCCAAAGATCCCGCCGATCACAGTTGCTTGCCATTTAAATGGCGGACCGAAGGCCAAAGACTCAGCTCCGCAATCCCAACGGCCACACCCAGATCGATCCGCGAGCGCAGTGTAGTAACCCATAACGTAGGCGATCTGTGGGAGTATTATTACGTCAACTAGCCACCAGAACCAGACATTGAAGAGTATGTTCAAGGGAGCGATGTAGGCTATGGCAACAGCCAGAGGGTGGATGTTCCATTTCGTAAGGCCGATGATGCCCCCTAAGGCACCAGTTGGCGTATTCCAGGTTGCCGCATAGCCGCATATGTTGGTCCTGAATCCGTATATGTCGGGGAACCATGGATAGAGTTCGATCATCATAGAGGGTATGCTGTATCCGATTCCGATTATCATTCCTATGACGAATGGAGATGTGATGTTGAATGCCTGCCTTGGCTTCGTCGGATCGACCCTCTTCATGAGCTCGTACGCCGATACGGCATGCGGGAACGGAACCTTTTCGATATCTATCCAGCTCCTGCGGAAGAGGGTGGCAATGCAAACCATGAAGGTGCCGAAGATGATTGTGAAGGTGGACCAGAAGATTATCGTTGGTACAAGTTCACTCCATGGCACTCCAACGCCACCAAGTCTGATCTGGTCAGCGATCGGCAAAGGTGGTGCCATGAACCATGGGACGAATTTCTCTGAAAGTTCAGGATTTAGGTAGCGAGAACCTATGAAGGATGCCCATGCGGCACACTGGGTATCTGCGGTTGGCCTTCCAAGGAAGAAGGATGCACAGCAGGTCATCACGTAGAGGTAGGTCATCGTCGTCGGGTTTACTTTCCCCTTTAATGGACCTAACCTTCCCAAGGCACCGCAGATAAAGAATGTCAGGAAAGGAAGGGCGGTTAAGGCCGTATAACATGCCACTGTCACTCCGAGAGATGAGAAATAAGCTGCAGGTCTTTGCCATGTTCCAGTAGCTTGCGTAACGTTCCAGATCTCGCCCAGTAAGCCCAGAAGTACCAAGAAGATTACTATGAAGGCCCAAGGTATCCTCTCTACTCTTACCTCTTGTGTCATATTGTGTTTCTCCTCCTTTTTCACCAAGTTTTTTAAAAAAGATTAAATTATATATAAAATTTATCATAGAAGCTGTTCTGCTTTATATGCCATGATAAACTAGATTGACATGACGATTCGAAGGTGTCAAGAAGAAAAATGGATTGGAGTGCAACCGTCAAGCTTCAAGGATGTGCCGCTAGGAAGTCTATGCAAGGGGAAGCCTGGATGAGATAACTTGCCATGCTCAGGTGCCGAGGAGCATATGCCACAAGACCTTCGAGCATGTAAAGGAAGAGGCTGAGGTACATCCGCCGGAATAGGAAGAATCCAAACGATCTGTGGCAGACTGACTTGAAATACTTATCTTGGCTAAATAGGCGGTAGATAGCTTCCCCAAACTATCACAGTAGGATGGTAGTTGGTGCTATACTGTAAATTTATCCCCTCTTTCACCGGCTACTAGCAGAATATCTACATTAAACTTGATAGCCGGCTGCAAAGGGATCAGGCTTCTCAAATGCCATGCCTCAATGAATTTGCGCATGGCCTCAAGCGACCGTCTTCGTCGAAGAAAGACATTGGTCCCCATCCAAAATTAAGAGGCATCTCAACAGGCCCCGTTATCCCCTTACTATTTTTCTTGGTCAAATACAGTTCAGGGCTCCAATAAAAGACACCGCAGATGTCCAACTCTAGGCACCTAGCCAGAAAATCCCCAATCCAAGACGATTGACCTTCCGATGTTAAAGGATATCCTGGAGAAGGTTTGTTCATGTACCAAAACTGTCCTTTCAACGGCTTGCTTGGGTATGCATATTCTGCTATTGCCAAGCTTTTACCGATCTTTTCGGTCATGTTCACGAAGCGCCCTAAAGGACCAAAGTCGGATCCGAACATCGTGGGATAGAATGAGAAGCATGCGATATCGTACTTCAAGTTGAATTCATCCATGGTTGAAAGAAATGATTCAGAAAGGTCAAGGTCCCACCATTTCCCAAGATGCAGGGCAATCGGCTTACTGTCATATGTTCTAATGACATCGATAGCTTCTTTTAGCACGATCGCTTCGTTTTGCCACACCCGATCCCTAAGCCATTTGATACTCTTCCTTTTCTTCTTGTCTTTTGCAAAAATACCACATATCCCATAATCGATCTCATTCCCTATCTGGTAATACGCAACGCTATCCTTCATGTGCATTAATTTTTTGATAACTTTTGAAATGAAAAATTCGATGAGCCTTATCTTTTCTCTGAAATCAAGTGAGACCCAGCTTTTGGGTTCTGGTTGTTTGTACAGGTCTGCCCATCTGTCTGAGAGGAAGATTGTTGGTTGGATCTTCATGCCCGCATTGCATGCCATCTCGGCCAAATTTAGAGCGTATGGAAGTCTCGATGGACCCGAATCCCCGACCCAGATTCGAATCCTGAGGCAATTTGCACCCATTTGTTTAAAGAATTCGAAAAGGTCGTCTATTTCTTGCTTATCTTCATCCATCCACTTTAGCCCCTGCGCTTTCATGATAGGAACATAATTCATGTCCAGACCGTTCAGAAACATTCCCAATGGGTTGGTATTGGGACTGGAAATATATAAACTTCAAGCACAATTCCTATACCAAAGTTTCATGGTGAAATTTCTTTAACAAATTCATGAGCGATGATTAGGCTAAAAGATTCGAAAAGATATTGGCGATCTAATGTCTAGTCAAGACCCTTGATCATAAGGTAAAGAAGTAGGCCTTCTCAGAGGGACTTGTATCCTTCTATTTGTGTTTTTTCTCTTTAGCATGGAACTATGGCCTAGGGCTTGCTATAAGATCAATGTTTCGCTATTGCTTGATTCAGGAACTTGCAGCATGTTCTCTTCGGCTATGTTGTCTTCGCAGGGTTTGGACTTGGATAACAGGATCTCTTTGAGGAGAAACAAAAGTGTTATGAATATAAGCTTCAGCGAAATCCCTGTCTGTCAAAGGAGGATTGCTGCTATCACATTCCAGCACAAGCTGCAGCTCGAAACCGTCTACAACCGACTCTGAGAAAAATCTTTTCATAACATCGATAGTGCCAATCAAATCACAGTACTCCTTATCCCCAAGCTTAGCAATCGGGGCACCAGAAACAGAAACAAAAAACTTCATAGATACGTCTAATACGAGAAAAATACGACAGGAAGTTAAAAACTTTGATAAACTTTCTCACCATGCTTCTTCTTAACAGCAACTACGGATTTCATCTGCTGTCTTCTGCTATAGATGCTGATAGGGCGTTTCGAAATAGAGCCTCGAATAACTAGGCTTATAGAGAGAAACTAGCTCACTATTTCGTCAAGTTGACAGTATCCTGCATCCACTTTTTCCTGCATCTCCTTAGTCCAGTTGTCAATTCCTGCGGCTTTGATATGCTTCAAATTCTCTAATGAACCTGCTAGATGTCGCAGTTTTTCGCAAGTATTCATTTCAATACATTCTGCACAGGTCGCATAATTTTTTTGTCTACAGCATTTACGTATAACGCAGTTAGGGTCTCCACCGTCAGCTGCACATCCTGAGCATTCTCCGAAAAACCTTACGAAACCATCAAGAACCTTCTCGAACTCCGCGTAATTCTTGAAGGCCGGGTCCCAATTCGCTAGCTCCGATGCGATCTTATCAAGTTCATAAGCACCTATGACCTTTCGCAGGTTCTCAACAGCCAGCTTTATCCGCCCCTGATATATTCCGCAGGCTCCACAGTATAAGCCACAGTAACCTACCAATTCCTTAGGACTTCGCAATGTTGAGCACATTCTATGTGACACTTGACACCTAATAAGCCTTTGTGAAACTGAACTTCAAAATCGGCGGGCTTGTTGGGATAATAGGAGCTTTCGGAGCGGACATGTATCTGGCATATCCAAGATGGTATGTCTCAATACCTGCGCATGGCCTAGAGAGGTTGGCTGCAGGATTGGGGAAGGGCAAATCCATCCAGTGGCAGATATTGTTCTGCATCCTTGGAGGCTTCCTGATGGCCACGACGTACTTCTATGTGAATATATTCATTAAAGGCTATGCCGTAGCAATCATATCATATATTAGGGATTTGTTCGGGCAGGCGGCAGTATCGATATTGCTCGGAGTAACTTGCACCAAGGCAGTTGAAAGAGGCTACTTAAAGGCGAGAAGAAAGTAGGCCCTTATCGCAGCTTAAATCAAGCCCTTGGAGAATGGCTTAAGCTCTTCGGATTGATTGTTTTCTGAACCTGAACGAAGTCCAATGTATAATATTTTCATACACTTCCAAGGAGCCTAACTATCATATTGTCCCATGTGACACTAGAGAAATAG
>CAZWAU010000055.1:0-10715 GCA_964631995.1 uncultured Nitrososphaerota archaeon | reverse complement strand
CCTCATACCTAATCCGCAATGGAACGAACGCTCTCCCTATATAAGCGTTCAAAGGATGAGCTCTTGCCCCTAAAAGACCAAGCTTAATCGAAGCATGCGTTCTTGATTTACGCAGGTGGGAGCTGCGGTCTGGCAATGGCTAAGGTCGGGCAGTAAAACGAAACCTTTAAGGGTCAAGGAAACTCAACCCATAACCCAGGCCCGTGGCCAAACGAACAGAATCGAAACCGCTGTCGGGCCAAGTCCGGACTAAGGCGGCAGTAGGGCCGATCCCTCTAAAGCAACGCGTGGAGAAGCTGTTAATTCCCGAGTTCGAATCTCGGCGGGCCCGTTATGCAAATATCGGGACAGGTACCAATTTCTAACAGATGTATCTCTTGCTTATGAAAAGCAAGGGTTGTTTTCGTTCGTGAACCTTTTATCTAAAATTGTTAATGTCGAATGAACGATACGATTGGAATTGCAAGCCGATCATCCTTCATGAATTTAATCGCAACAACATTCGTGCCCTAGTTTCAACATCTCCTTCTTGAATGGCATGCTACTCGATTTTCGATAATGCAGCTGAATTTGGACCATCAAGGGCCCCATTCAATTCCCCAATATCTTCATCCAATGGAGCCCTGAAGACGATCCGCTGGAGTTCGGTGATCAGCTCCAAGCTCCTTTGCAAGAGCTATATTTTGAGGTATCGGTCGATCTCCCACCTCGTCACCTGCAGCCTATATTCGTCCCAGTCCTTTGACTTTGCAGCCAAGTATTTTTTGAATGTGAACTCACCAAGGGTCTCCTTCATCAAGTTGCTCTTCTCCAGCTCCTCTATGGCCTCGCCAAGGGAAGATGGAAGCGTCTCGATGTAGAACTCGGCGAGCTTCTTGTCATCGAACTCGTAAACATCCTCCTCAACCGGCTGGGGGGGCTCTATCTTATTCCTGACACCATCAAGCCCAGCCCTCAGCATAGCGGCGAAAGCAAGGTAAGGGTTGCACGAAGGATCTGGGCATCGGAGCTCCATCCTAGTTGAATTTTCCCTTCCTGGATGATACTCAGGCACCCTTATCAGGGCAGACCTGTTACGCCTCCCCCAGCATATGTAGACCGGTGCCTCGTAGCCAGGTACGAGGCGCTTGTATGAATTTACTGTCGAAGCAAGGATGGCGGCCATCGCCCTAGCGTGCTTCAGCTGCCCGCCGATGAAGTGATAAGCGATGTCTGAGAGATTGTACTTATCGTTAGAATTGTAAAAAGCATTCCTCCCATTCTTCAGGTAGAAAAGGCTCTGGTGCGTGTGCATTCCAGAACCATTGACACCAAAGAAGGGCTTGGGCATGAATGTGGCAAAGATGCCATGCATCAGGGCAACAGCCTTGATCGCGTTCTTGTATGCAATTGTCTTGTCTGCTGTGGTCAGGGCATCTGAAAACTCAAAGTCGATCTCGTGTTGGCCAGGTGCAACCTCGTGGTGGCTCTTTTCGACCTTCAGTCCAAGCTGCTCGAGCGCAAAGATCGCATCCCTGCGCACATTGGATGCCTGATCCAATGGAGAGAAATCGAAGTATCCTCCGACATCGTGCGGTACTGGCTCAACCCTTGGGCCATTCTCGACCCTGAACAGGAAGAATTCGAGCTCAGGGCTCACTTGGTACGTAAATCCGTCCTTTTCGGCCTCTGCCACCGCCTTCTTCAGTATCAACCTTGGATCTCCTTCGAATGGCTGGCCTCCGGGCCTGTAGATGTCACATATGATCCGGGCCTCCTTCTTGTCGCTGGGCCTCCAAGGTATGATTTGGAAGGTTGTTGGATCTGGAACCGCCACCATGTCTCCCTCGAATATTCTCACGAACCCCTCGATTGAAGAGCCATCGAAACCGACACCATTCTCCAAAGCATCCTCAATGCGCTCATTTGGGATGGTCAAACTCTTCGTGTTGCCCAGGATGTCCACGAACTGAAGCTCGACAAGCCGGACACCCTCCTTCTCGCAAGCCTCTAGTACTCTACTCTTTGCCTCATCTATTTTTTCCTTACTAGATGACACATTTGTTCGGAAAAATCAAAATAAAATGGTCGAATATAGATTTTTTCATCAAAAAAATGTGTAAATGATATATCCGGAAATGAGGGGATGACCCTTTTTTACACGTTCCAATCTAAATCCTCCCTGGCGCGCATAAACCTTACAGAGATTCTAAGGAGCTTGGACAAATGCATAGCATTTCCAAACTACGCTGCAGTGAAGGAAAGTTTTCGCCCCGCGCTTATGCCTTGAGGGCGAGGTCGAGCTGTGCACAGATATATAGCGAACAGCGATTAGGGGTAGCGCGGAACTATCATGGGCGTTGGCAGAGCAAGATTGGAGGCATTGGAGGAAGAGTTCGAGAAGATCTCCGTTGTATTGGAAAGGTGCGATGTCGTTGACAAGGACATAATGGTCAGCAGGAGGGAGTTTGAAAGGAGACAAAAAGCCACCTTCGAAGCTCTCGAGAGTGCGGGATTGCAGGTCGGGTTTGTTTTCTCAGATGAACACTACTGCGGCGACGTTCCTTATCTAGGTGGAAACACGAACATATCGATAGAGCAGGTTGCAGGAGCAATTGGAGAAAGTGGATTCCACATAATCGCTGGGTTGGAGGGGGGGTATGTGGCGGAGCAGCTGGCAAAGAGATCGGGCTCAAAAGTCCACAAGGTACAGATGCTGCAGCTGGCCGACGAGAAGTACCCGATCAGGGCAGAGAAGCTTGAGGACGTCCTAAGGGAGGCGAACGGCGGCAGGGAAGTCAAGTCGGTCGGGATCCTGACTCCGAGGCAGGTGGTGCCTTCGGCAGTGATAGAGTACCTGAACAGGTTGTTTGGCCCGAAAAATGTTGTCGACGCGCAGGAACTTTACTACAAGGTGAAGTACCTGAAGTCCGATGAGGAGATGAAACTCATAGAGGATGCTAGCAAGATCGCGAACGCGATGATGAGGGGGATGTTGGCTGTCCTCAAGCCAGGGTTGCTCGAGACGCAGGTCGCCGCCTGGGGCTATTTCATAGCAAAGGAACTTGGTTCTGAAGAGAACGGATGGGACATTATGGTTGGGGCGAACGAAGCGAACAGGACATTGATAGGCAAGGCTCTGAACAGGATGATAAGGAAGGGGGACTACGTCCACCTAGGAGTGGCTCCGAAGCGCGACGGCCTCAACTCATGCGTAAGGAGGTCTGTCATAGCTGTTGAGGATCTGAAAGACGTAAAGGAGGAGCAGAAGTACTGGTTCGATTTCATAGAGGAAGCTTTCGAAGTTGGATACAATGAATACTGCAGGGTTGCTAAGGAGGGGCTACCAGCAAAGATGCAGGAGATAGCGCTCGTGGAGTACTTCAGGAGCAGGACGCGGGAGGTGAATGAAAAGTTCAAGCTGAAAATTGACGACCTTTCAGCTCTCAAGCCGTACACTGGAACACACAACGCGGGATACACTGAGTGCCAGGAGTTCTATGGAGCTATAACAGAGGACTCAAACGAGCCGCTCGGGGAGCAGATAGTAACGATGTTGGATGTCGCACTTAGAGGGATAGGGGATCGTTGGGATGACGTGATCATCCCGGGGCTAGATTATGTCGTTGTTGAGGACACACTTGGGAAATTTGGGAAGGTAGTTCGCGACTTCAATGAGAAGATTCCTAGGAATGTTCAGCACATGGTGGGAAATGTTCGCGAGCTCCTTTAGGGTCTGAAGCCAGTAACATGCATCCAACTTCTATATCTTGCCTTAGCCATCTTCCAGAGCACATGTAAGTTTGGCATCGTCTTGCTCAATTTGCTGTTGTTGAAGAACAGGAACATCTTCATCGATATTCGTAGAAGAAGCTTGAGAGGCTACTTGTACCTACTGTTGGGGGCTTGGCAGCGGGCATCACTCTCAGTACATTGATTAGTGCCGTTACTGGAATATTCAGATCCCACTTCCAGTTCAGAACAAGCTTGCGCAGCAAAGTATTTAAAGTATTAAGAGTATTAAAACGAGGATAGCTGTGAAGACTATAACGATCGAATTGGATGTTAAGGAGCGGTTGGGGAGGCTTAAAAGGGAAATGTCTTTGCAGCTAGGCAGGAGATGCAGCTATAGGGATGTGCTGCGCTATCTTCTGGATTTAGCGGAAGAGGAGGCAAAATGGCGCGTTACTCAACGATAAAGGTGGACAATGAGACGTATGCTAAGCTGTTAAAGTATAGGCTTAAGGCCCAGTCAAGGCTGGGTCAAGACCTATCTCTAACCGAAATGATTCGCCTTCTAACAGAGCTTGCCGAGAAATCTTCCGTGAGGGAATTGAGCCAAAAGGACTTTGAGGAAGCCCTCGGGAAGTTATGTTCAGGAATGAAGGATATAGAGACTAAGGAAGTTATGGAGGTGCGGAAGGCGCTAGGTGTAATAGATGAAGAAGCTTGCCTTAGATTCTAATGTTTTTCATCATAAAGATTTCTTAATATGGCTTAAGAGGAGAACCGACATCGATGTTAACGTACCAATCATCGCTTATGTGGAGATTTACCTTCGTAGTGTTCGACGGAGCTTGACTAGGGAGTTGGAGATTGTTCTCCTCGGCATCCGCGCTTCCATCAATCCCTTGGAGAAGACTATAGGCGAGAGGGCCGTGGGCGAGGCGATAAAAAATCCTAAATTACCCTTCAAATATCACGCGAGGGATTTCTTAATAGGCGCTACGGTCCTTCAGCAAGGGGCAATCCTAGTTACCCAAAACAAAAAGCACTTTAAATGGATGAAAGAATTCGTAAGATCTCCTGACGAACTCATGCGTGAATGGTAGAGAAGGTGCGCCCTATCGCAGCCTCAAATTCGTTGTCAGGATAACCGCCAATTCTAGCTGATCTGATTGTCACATAATTTTCTGTCTCCATTGTTTCTATCTCAACTATGTCCAGTGAATTTCGCCCTACCTTGAGAAGGGGCGAACTAACTTCGACCGCTCTGAGTCCGAATAGCTAAGTTGCTATAATCGCTTTCATCCTATGACCTGAGTTTCATATAGTGGCGGGGTAAAAATGTCAATGATTGCCCTCTTTCACATCAAAGCATAAATCAATCGGTGCTAAGTAGAAATAGCATGAATTAAAGTGAATTTCTGAAGAATTCATGAACAACAGACAGAATTGAAATAACATTCAACGAAGAAACCTTCAGGATGAAAAAGATTCACTTGAAAGTTATAAATGATTTTGGATGTGATGATGGTTCGGACACCGAAAAGGTACTTGCCATCTTCAATGAACATTGTCGTGTTCATATGTATCCTCAGAAAGACTTGAACTGAAAGAAAAGGATATGTATTATCTTTCACTGGAGGAGCGAATTAAGGTCACGAAGTTAATTTGATAGCCTTTGATGGTGATTGCAGAAGGCCGGACAGATTTCAGGACAAATTTCTATATTAAGAAATTCAAAGAAACCAAAGGAGGGTTCAGGAGAGGGTTGGCTTTAGAAGAGTTGTATACGCTAATCTGGGAGAGGGTGACCCCGTAGGAAAACTGATATTTGGGTTTACCGAGGATTATAAGGAAGAGTGGACTAGTTTTCCTCCATACAAACACAAGGACATGATTGAGTTGTACTTCTATTACGGACTTGGCAACATTACGATTTAATCAGTGGAAACCGAGGGCGAGATAAAGCCCTACGTGGTAAGAGATGGGAATGTTGTGTCAATAAAAAAGGGCTATCATCCCAACATTGCCGTACCTAAATACACGATGAAATATCTCCGGGGGTCTATGTGATGGGCAAGAAACAGTTAAAGCCAGAGGCCCATCCAAAAAACCCTATAGGATATCCTTCGGTAACTGGAACATCGTAAGCTAGGCATTCTGACTTTGAGATGACTTGAGATAATGTCTTTGGCGACATCCTAAATAATCCTCTCAATCAGTTGATGATTTCTTAATCTTCACTATTCCAGATGTGCCCTCGTCTTTGCTTGCATCACCTCTTGCTTTTTGTATCTTTGGTAAAAATGGTTATCACTAAAGCATAATTCAGTAAAAATGCACAATCGATGGCGAAAGCGGTAGAAATTCGGCTCTGGAAAACGATGTTATTGGCGTTTTGAATATGTACCGTAAGCTATCTACTTAAAGCATCCCATTAATGCAATTCCGTTTTTCAACTGCATTTTTGAGGTTTGTCATTGCATTTGGAGATACTAAACTACGAAGGGTATGGAGAATGGTCAAAAGGATTGAGAGAATTCCGTGAGCCACTCACGAGCGGACTGAGATAACCTGCGGGCTTTGAGCTTCTACGAACTCGATGCCCTGTAGGCTCGTGAGCAAAGAACCAAATTCAGCATACTCGGCCGAGTTGCCGTGCATCGGAATCGCGATCTTCGGCATCACCGCCTCTGCCATCTTGAAGGCCTGCGAAGGGGATGCAGTTGGAGAACCTCCTCCCGTTGGCAGCAGGGCTATGTCTATCTTCCCCTCGTAATCCAAGAGCCCAGGTTCGAATCCGGAGTCCGAGCCATGGAGAATCGTCAGGCCGTCCATCGATATGACGTACATCAGGGGCGAAATGCCTGAGTGGTTTGAAGCTATGGCGCTGATAACAATGCCATCTGTCTTCGCTGTTTCTCCAGGCAGAAGGAGGATCAGCTTCTCGGCCCTGTGGATAAGACCTTCCAGACTTTTATAAGTCCCCTCGTTTGCTATCACAAAAGCCTCAGATGCATGATGAAGGTCGAACGTGGAAGAGGCGTCGAAGTGGTCGCTATGCTCATGCGTTATCAAGATTGCGTCGACAATCCCAAGAGAAGCTATAGCATCCTTCGGTATCTTTATGGCAGGATCTATGACGACCGTGTGGTGGCTGGTTTTGATGATGAAGGCGGATGTCCCTAGGAACATTATTCCAACGTCTCCTTCATTCACATGCAGGTTGGTGAATTCCTCGAAGGGAGCGGTGGAGGAAGGCAGAAGGTAAAGGTAAGAAGCCAAGGCGATGGAGATCGTGGCTGCACCTGCGATTGAAGCCTTGTAAAGCGCTTTCAACTAGCATCGCCGCCATATCGATACTCCGAGGGCAGAGCTACGCAATCTGAGCGCGGCACGGCCAGGCAATGATTAATTGAGCTGGCATTTATATTTGATTTGGGATTCCCACTAGGGCAAGGGCACTACAATGCAAGGGAAGGTTCGCTAGATTACTTAGGTAAAAACTTCTTCAGACGAGCCTATAGAAGGCACTCAATATCGGCAATGAACCATTTGGCGCTCTCTGGGATTCTTGATCTCGGAGCTGAGACGCACAACATTATATAACATACCATGAGCGCACTTTTGCGCTGAAACAAGATGAGCGAGGGCCAAAGCCTTTACGATTCTGTCCTGCAGCAACTTGAAATCACAGCTGAGATGCTAAAGCTCGATCCAGATGTCCACGAGATTCTGAAGCAACCGAAGAGGGCACTTACCGTTTCAGTCCCGATCAGGATGGACGACGGAAGAGTAAGGGTCTTCACGGGCTACAGGGTCCAGCACAACGATGCAAGGGGGCCATATAAGGGAGGGTTGAGGTACCACCCAGAAGTGACACTCGACGAGGTTAAAGCACTGGCGATGCTGATGAGTTGGAAGTGCGCCGTTGTAGACATCCCCTATGGCGGGGCGAAGGGGGCGGTCGTCTGCAACCCGAAGGAGATGTCGGTCGGAGAGCTGGAGCGCCTCACTAGGAGGTACACATCGATGATAAGCGACATCATCGGCCCTTACAGAGATGTCCCAGCTCCTGATGTGTATACATCTTCCCAAACGATGGCTTGGATGATGGACACGTACAGCCAGATGAAGGGGTACCTTGTGCCGGAGGTCGTTACTGGAAAGCCCTTGAGCGTTGGAGGATCGGAAGGAAGGGCGGAAGCTACTTCGAGGGGGGTCGTTTTCTGCACGCTACAGGCTTTGGAAAAGGTCGGAATAAAGCCGAAGGGAGCGACAGTCGCAATCCAGGGATGTGGTAACGTTGGGGCAAATGCAGCGATCCTCTTCGCCGAGCGGGGCCTCAAGGTTGTGGCGCTGAGCGACTCGAAAGGAGGCATAGCGTGTAAGAAAGGCATCAATGTGGCAGATGCCCTTCGTCACAAGGGCGAGACAGGTTGCATCTCAGGTGCGAAGGGATGTGAGGAGATAACGAACGAGGAACTCCTTGAGATGGAGTGCGACGTCCTGGTGCCTGCCGCAATAGAGAGCCAGATAACGAATCAAAATGCCGAAAAGGTGAGGGCGAAGGTGGTTGTGGAGGCCGCGAACGGCCCAACAACTCCTGAAGCTAACGATATCCTCGTGGGGAATAAGGTCCTTGTCGTTCCCGACATCCTGGCGAACGCAGGAGGCGTCACGGTCAGCTACTTGGAGTGGGTGCAGAACCTGCACCGCGAACACTGGTCAGCCGAAGAGGTGAATGCGAAGCTCGAGGCGAAGATGACGAAATCCTTCAACGATGTTTATGACCTGTCTGTGAAAAACTCTACAGACATGAGGAACGCATCCTGGATGCTTGGCGTTGGAAGGGTTGCGGACGCCCTGAAGACACTCGGCCTCTGGCCCTAGCTTAGTCGCTCTTTCTTTTGGCCAACCTTTTCGTCAGCGCATCAGCTATTAGCCCTGCGACGCTGACGTAGCTCACAGGGCTTGGGACTGTATCTGTGGACACAAGGTAATCTGCGCCTGCCTCGAAGATTCTAGTGTAGGCATTCTCCACCAAAACGGCATGGCTGCAAGCTGCGACAACGCTCCTCGCCCCCTCCTTCCTGATTATCTTGATCGCCTCTGCCAATGTGCCACCCGTGCTTATCATGTCGTCTATGAGTACAACATCCTTACCCTTCACATCAAGCGACCTGGGCTTGATCTCAATTTGTTCCGCTGAAAGTCTTTTCTTCTCCAGGATGTCATACCTCGAGTCGAGCTGTTTGGCAGCAACCTTTGCCCACTGCTCAGACTCCTCATCCGGTCCTAGTACCACCGGATCCTTGAGCTCTATGTTTTTCTTGATGTACTTCGCAATTTCCGGTACCGCCGTCAAGTTGTAGGCAGGTACATTGAAGGCTTTCCCGATATCCGAAACCCTGTGCAGGTGCATATCGATCGTGTAGACCTCGTCGGTGCCAACGCTTTCGATGAGCTTAATGACAGATTCAAGGCTAAGTGCCTCGCCCGGCTTGAACCTTTCATCTTGGCGGGCATATGCGAAGTAAGGGAATACGGCGACGATCCTTTTCGCATTGCTCCCCCTGAGGGCATCGACTATGAGGAAGTACTCGAAGAGGAACTCGTCTGGCGTCCGGTAAAATGATTGTATAACGGCGACCTCCTCCCCTTCAACCGAATCTAGGACCCTCACGTACTTCTCCCCATCCGGGAACCTCTTGATCTCCATCTTCGATTTTGACAGCTTCATCTCCCTTGCAACCTTAATGCCCAAGACTTCCGATGCGGTTCCCGATGTTATGATCATGGACAGAACTCCCACCATAGTTCCTTTGAAGTATATAAATTCTAATCTAAACTTTTTTGAGAACTTGCAAAACATGGTCTGGGAGTTCTGCAAGCGTTAGCAGTGTTTGTGCACTCATCTCCATGTCCCTCAGCGTGACGCTCCTTTCCTCGATCTCTTTCTCCCCGACTATTGCGACGAACCTGATCCCCTTTGCGGATGAATATCGAAGCGCTGACTTGAGGCCGTGCCTGTTTACATCGAGGATCGTAGATATTCCGGAGAGCCTTAATGTCTCTGCCACGTCAAGGGCATAATCGATGCACCTCGCATTCGTGGTAACGACCATGCAAAGCGGCACCGGGACCGACCCAAGCGCCTTCCCCTTGAGTGCCAAAACGAGCCTGTCCAATCCAGGAGCACAACCAACTCCTGGAAGTGGATAGCCGAATAGACCGGTCAGTCCGTCGTACCTTCCTCCTCCATTGACGGAAACAGGAAAACCTGGAACCAGAACCTCGAAAATCATTCCCGTGTAATACTCGAGACCGCGCACAAAACCGAGGTCAATCCTTATTTTCCCTTGGAAACGCTTCATGCACAGCTTAACAAGTTCTGAAAATTCTGAAAGCGCTTCCTCCGCTCCAGGAATGCCCTCCACCACCTCCGAGGCGCGCTCAAGGACCTTGCACTCCCCAGCTTCCTTACCGAGTAGTATCAAACGCCTGACCTTCTCAACGATGCTGGGATTGGATTGCCTCAAGATCTCCGCTTCAGCTTCCTCGAACCTTCCTTTGTCTATGTGGCCAAGGATTGAGCCTTGCTCCGATTCGCCTATCCCTCCAGAGCTAAGAACCGCCTTCACCAAGCCCTGGTGGCCCATCTTGAAGTAATAATCCTGGAAGCCAAGGCGCCTCATAAGGTCATTTGAGATCTGGAGAATCTCCACATCTGCCTCGATGTTTTTAGAGCCAAAAAGCTCGAAGCCGGCCTGGAGAAACTCTCTGTACCTCCCCCTCTGTGGCTCGTCGTACCTGTACATCGGCAGGATGTAGCCGAGCCTTATGGGCAAGCTCTCCGACCTGAAGGCGCGCACAACGAGCCTCGAGATCGTCGCGGTCGCCTCCGGCCTCAGCACGACCTTCCTGCCGCCAAGATCTGTGAAGGCATACATTCGGTGCCTAATTTCCTCCCCAGAACGCGCTGCGTAAAGCTCGTATGGCTCGATCGT
>CAZWAU010000054.1:0-3083 GCA_964631995.1 uncultured Nitrososphaerota archaeon | reverse complement strand
GAATAGGAAGAGCAAAAATAGTGCAAGCCAAGATCGAGTAGGATATCTCAGATTCAATTCAGTACCTTCAAATGGTCTCGTCCCAAGGATAGGGAAGCAGCTCCCTAAGCTTGAAAGATCTGTTTTTACCAGCTATTATCTCAGTATCCAAATTTGATTCGTGAATTTGGTGAATGAGTTCCCTGCACCTTCCGCAGGGCAACACGACCATTCCGTCTTCAACAACAGCCACGATCTTTTTAATTCTGTGTTCACCTTGAGTGACCATTGCCGCAATTGCACTGTGTTCAGCACAGAATCCAATGCCTGAACAGGTGTCGATGGAAACGCCTAGGTAGATGTTGCCTTTTTCAGTAACCAGAGCGCATCCAACTTCCCCAACATAGAACCCATGCCTAATCTTTCTAGGTCTTACTACGGATTTCGCTCTTCGAATCAGCTCCTCGTCTGTTATCGAGTCCATAATTTTCATTAAAAATCCTTACTTTTATAACTTCACATTCGATGAACGGAAGTTAGAAATACAAGCAGAATAGAAATCATAGCATCCAAAAAATAAGAGGCTGGGAGTTTTCAGTTTATGAGCGGCAGATTCGCCAGGTTTAATAACTTACATCGAGGCGGAGTGCTGGTTTCAGTGTCCATGTCTGGAGCTTTGCCAACCTTATGAGAGAAGGAGCGGAGAATCCTTTAGGAAATATCGACCACCTCCAGGCATCCCTAGCTCCATCTTCACTAACATACTTGGCAATGTCGAGCTCCCCCTTCCCGATACTCACTTTGCTAGGAGCCATTTTCTCCTTCGCAACATAACGAAGAACGGATGCAACAGCCTTGAAATGTGACTCAGGACTGAAAACCTGCCCACCGACCTTCACCTTCGATGGAATTATACCATTTTCCTCTACAAATTTGGAAACTTCAGTGCAACTTTCAGCAAAATCTTTCCAGCTAAATTCCGCGCTATCTATTTTTGAATTGAACTCTTCTGTTGGTCCAAGTACTTTTCTTGCATATGCTTTTTCAGGAAGGCGAGCCTCAGAAGCGAAGCCGCGAAGGAACGAGGCGGCGAGGTAGAAAAGCTCTGCAGGTGAAAGCGCATATCCATCACCCACGTAGAACGTTATCCTTTCATTGAGTGAAGAAAGCGCCTCGAGGAGTTCTAAAAGTGTTATGGGCCTTCCATCCGAGAGGTCCCGATAGATGCTCAGGGCCTCGTTGGCCGTTATGACCTTTACGCCAGGGTATGATACGACATACCGTACAAACTCTGAGAAGTCCCTGTATCCGGCTTCTGCCATGCTTTTTGTTTTCATGCGGGGCAAAACGAATCCATTTTGCGGATTCTTCCCATCGCTGAAGTTCACCCCATCCCAAAACTCTTCAGTAACAAGCGTGCATGGATGGTTGTAGATGCTGACAACGCCACCCCCTTCCCTTTTCAACCTCTCGCAAATCTCCCTAAATCTTTTACAAACCTCCTCCAGGAAACCGGGTGTTCCTAACTCAAAGTTGACCGAGACGACATTTGGTCCCAGATTCAGGATGTTCAAAATGCCGCAATACCAGAAAGGTCGGTCATTCAGACCTATGAAGGAAGTTTCATCCAAGTAAACGGGAATCTGCCAGTCGATCAAAGCGCCATATACCTGAGGAGCCCAAGCTCCGCCCGGCTGTCCATAACAGGATGGATTTACGCCGAAGACACGCCTGATGTCCTCCACCCCCTTGCCCTCTCTCCTCCGAAACTCCTTGACCCCCTCATTCCAATCAAGATCTTTCAAATATTCAGATATGACTGGGTGCAAGCTGTGGTAGTCGCTATGAAATCCTATCTCGTGTTTTGCAAGCGCCGAGATGACGTCCTTCCTGCCCCTTCTTTCGATGACTCGAAGCTTTTCACCCACTAGCTTGAAGACACCACGAGCACCATTTTCTTCAAGAATCTCCGCAAGCCTCTTGACGGCGTCATCGGCCTCTGGTGTCACGTAATCTTCGACATCAAACCAAAAGATAACATAGATACATTGCTCCATGCGACATACATCTGCATCACCAGCTAATGACTCTTTCCCAAAATGTTGATTAAAGCTAGAAAACTTCCATATTCTAATATCTCGAAGCAAAGTGGTTTAGAGCCACAGCTAAAACCATGTCTCAAAAAGGGATCGACAACAGTATAATTTTCTAATTGTTAAAAAATTGTATATTGGGTCACATATTTTGATGGTATCGCAATAAAATTTCTCATAGCTCGCGAATCTTCAGGTGATATATCCTCTAGTATGCGAAATGTCTTGAGTTGAGAGAAACTTGCATCTAATATAGTTCAGATGTTTTTATCGTTGAGAGTTCCTTTATGTCTTCAAAGTGCTTCTCTTGGTCAAGCACGAAGACCTGAACATCTCCTTTCTCTGAAAGTCTGAGTGAGGCAGCTGCAGCTGAGAGACTGCTCCAAGGCTTGTCATAATACTTCAGCTTCAGCAATCCCAGCTTCACGGTGGTGGCCTCATCTTGGATTATTCTGAGCGTGGCGTAGGCTGACCTGATGACGGTCTCGGGCGTGATGTCGCGTACCAGTAGCCCAGGCTTCTCTTTTCTAATCAAGCTTATGAATCTATATGCTTCCGCTAAGTTATTGGGGTGCATGTAGATCTCCAGTTCGCCTCTCTCGTGTCTTACCAAAGCCTCTCGAGCATTGTCCGATCCTCTTTCCCGAGTGAATAGCAGCAGGAACAGTCCAGCGTCGAAGACTAGGCGCTTCAACGTGAATTCTCCTTAGGCATTATTTCTCTGGCCCTTCGCCTCTCGGCCTTGAGTTCTTTTTCTCGCTCCTCCAAGAGTATGTCAGAAGTTTTTGCCTCACCCATGAAACCAAAAAGCTCAGGGAGCCTCGGAGCGCGTTCTATCAACAGTGTTGTCTCTTTCAGGAGTCTAATAACGATCTCCACCCCTTCATTAAAACCATACCTCTCACGAATCTCCTTGGGGATCACGACCTGACCCTTGGCCGAAATCTTAGTTCTATATTCCATCATAAAAGCTCCTTCAATTAAATTGATCTTAAAATATAGGTCTTACGT
>CAZWAU010000053.1:0-11757 GCA_964631995.1 uncultured Nitrososphaerota archaeon | reverse complement strand
GTCAACTTTACCCTTTGATGCGGCCGAGCCACCTAAGTCACAGGATAACTCACCATTAGTGAAAAAGCTTACGAGATTATCCACAACCATGTTGCCAGGCCCTGTATCGAAGGCGATAACATCTTCTTCCGAGCAGTCTGGTGGGAGGTATGTCAGGTTTGCGATACCCCCAATGTTCTGCAGAGCTATGCCCTTTCCTTTTTGCCTGAACAAGACATAATCGACATATGCTGAAATTGGAGCGCCCTCCCCTCCGGCAGCAACGTCCCTTTTCCTAAAATCTCCGATCGTAGTTACGCCTGTCATTTCTGCTATTATGGCAAGCTCGCCGATCTGCAGAGTCGAACGTACCGAACCGTCCTTTGATATTGGATTGTGGAAGATTGTCTGCCCATGCGAACCTATTAGATCGACTTTGTTCAGTGGCAGGGATAGGTAATTGGCCAGCGAAATAGCGGCGCTAGCGAACTCGATCCCCAACTCGAAATTCATCGAGCATATCTTATCGACGGTCGATGTAGGTGGATCGAAAAGCTCGAATACCCTAGACCTAAAATCCTTTGAAAATGGATGAGTCCTCATCCCAACAAACTCAAGGCCGGTTCCTTCGTAAGAACTACCCAATCTTGCGGCGCAGGCGGTAATTCCGTCTGCGGATGTTCCCGACATGAGTCCTATGATGGTCCTTCGATTCTTCGAGGCGATCTCATTTAGCCAGTTCCAGGGAGCACCCTCGTGTCTCAGTTCGACCCGCTTGCTCAATGAAGAGCACCCCTGCATTGATAACTAATGCAACTTATTTAGATTGCCACCTTAATAGATGGCACACACCATAAGAACAAGGGTATCTAGATCTGAAAGATCCCTTTTTTGAAAGACTGTATTAAGCAGGGCTGCAATGAGCCAGAAATGGAAGTTGAAGGTACTGGAAGGAAAGAAGATCCTTTGGCCAAAAAGGAGAAGCAGTAAAAGTCACCATGAGGTGGCTTTACTATGACAAAATGTCTTCTTCATAAGTTATAATGTTGCCAATCGATCGAGACCGTTTGACAGCAAATAAAACATGTCTTGATATACATACGCCAAATGATTTGTTTAAATGCAAAACCACATTTAAGCACAATCCAATCCGATCTGATTATGCCTCAACCTGATCGCTAGAACAATCGATTGGCTAAAGCTCCTGCCATCTTCTAACCGTAAATCTAATTACAGTGCAGTCTCATGCCACAGCGTAATGAACAGTTTCACCTTCCACCTTCCGACCAAGGTGATCTTCGGCAGGGGGAGCTTAAGTAAGCTAGGTGAAGAGGCGGCCAAACTCGGCAAAAGTTGTCTCATTGTGACAGGAAAGAGTTTCGCCAGGAAAAGCGGATACTTGGACTTGATCAAGGAGAGTCTTTCCAAGTCCGGTTTGAAGGTATTGGTATTCGATCAGGTCGAACCCAACCCATCGATTGGCACAGTTTACAAAGGTGCTGAGTTGGCAAGGCAAAGCGGATGCGATGTCATGATCGCATTTGGAGGAGGCAGTGTGATCGATGTAGCGAAGGCCATAGCATTCCTAGCATTGAACGATGTGATTTTAGAGGACTACTTCGCCCCCAAAGAGGTCGTTGCCCCTGCGGCACCGGTTTTGGCATTACCAACAACATGTGGTACAGGCAGTGAGGTAACGAGGTACTCGCTCCTAACGGATGTGGCCAACAGAAGGAAGAGGGTTCTGATGGGGATGCCGATCCTCCCGAGAACGGCGCTTTTGGATGCTTCTGTCTTAAATGTACTTTCGAAGCAGATGGTTGCGTACACAGGATTCGATGCGCTCTCGCACTCCTTTGAGGCTTTGCTTTCGAAATCGTCCACAAAGATCTCGGATCTGTTTGCATCGGATAGCATCGTGTCCGTTTTCGGAAATCTTTTGGAAGCATATGGAGGAGATCTGGAAGCAAGGGAAAGGGTGTTCTACGGAAGCATGTTGGCAGGAATTGCGATCAACTCAACGGGCACGGTAATAGTCCACGGAATGGGATACTACCTGACTAACTACCACGATGTACACCACGGGCTTGCGAATGCAGTCCTCCTTTCCCATGTACTAAGGTTCGAGGGAGATGCTGCAAGAGATAAATTTGAAAGAGTGGCCATTAACTTAGGTTTGAAGGGCATGTCTTCTCTCATCGACTCTGTCGAGAGCCTGGCGGACAAGGTCGGGATTCCGAGAAGCATCGCTGAACTTGGGGTAAGGGAGGGTGAGCTCGATACAATGGCAGCCGACGCGATGTCGTACGGCAGAAACATGGAAAACAACCCAGTAAAGGTTTCTGTTAACGAAATTAGGGAAATATGCGCCAAAGCCCTCAGGGGCAGAGGGCCGGGCTAGGAGAATAAAAGCATCTTGTGCCAATTCGATGGTAGGTATCCAAACAAGGAGATTAGAGAGAACTACCTTCGAACGGTTGAATTTCGCTATCCAGAGTGGATTCCATGCTCTGTCGATTTCTCCCCGGCCACGATTAAGAGGTACCAAGATAGGTTGGAGCGTTTGATCGACAACCATCCTTTGATATTCGGCCGATACGAAAAGATTTACACCAATTTCGTTGAAATGCCACCTGCATATCGAAAAGGCGAGTACTTTACCGATAACTGGGGTTGCACGTGGTACAACGTCCAAGAAGGGATCGAGGGACAGGTAGTCAAGCATCCTCTCGAAGATTGGTCCGCCCTTGACCATTATGAGCCACCGGATATCTCGAAATCGGAGCGCGCCGAAAGGAATTGGGAGAGGATCAGGGAATGGATTGAACAGCGGAGAAGCGCAGGGCTCATAACAATTGGAGATGGAGAGCGCCTTTTCGATAGATTATACTTTCTTAGAGGTTTCAAGAACTTGATGCTCGACATAGAAAAGGATGCGCCACAGCTCAATCATCTGATAAAGATGCTCGAAGATCACGAGATGAAATTGGTGAAGAAATGGTTGGAGATAGGAGTGGATATGGTAAGCTTCCATACGGACATAGGAACGCAACGAGGATTGATGATTAGTCCTAGGAAATTCCGCAAATACATCAAACCGATGTTCAAAAGGCTTTTCTCAACATGCCGGAACGCAGGGGCGCATGTTTACCTTTCCTCAGATGGCCGCCTTTTGGAGATCGTCGATGACCTTATTGAATGCGGCGTCTCCATACACGATCCACAGCTGAGAGCGAACACGATAGAAGGGATAGCCTCGGCATATAAAGGTAGAATGTGCATCGATCTAGACTTGGACAGACAGATGTTCCAATTCTGTAAACCTGAAGAAATTAGACAACAGGTAAAGGAGGCTTTCGAAAGTCTGTACCTTCCTGAGGGGGGATTGATGATGAAGGCCGAAGTTTATGGCGCGGACGTTCCACTGGAGAACATCGACGCGATCTGTCAGGCCATGGAAGAGTTCTGCATAGGCAAAAGATGATACTATGCCCTGCGCATCCATTGGCGAAAGATCGGCAACCTATCTTATCGTTTGCCAGTAACGTGGCAGCAGATTACCTTCCGAATCTTTAGCTGTACCATCCTTCCTCAAGGCCCACATCGAGCATAGCAAGGTAGTTCTCGAGTGGAACGTAATTTGCGACCGTGTTCCCGCTCCCCAAGCAGTAGCCCCCTCCTGGCTTGCAGACTTTCAGAATGTTTCTGACATATTCCCTGACCTCATTTACACTGCGCCTTGACAAAAAGTCCATGTCCACTCCTCCGATGATGCCAATCCTTTTGCCATAGAGCCTCTTCGCCTCGGTGACCGGAAGGTACGTGTCCTCGAAGGAGTGCTTCGCATCTACTTTTACATAATCGATTATGTCTTCCATGATGGCCTTCAAGTTTCCGCAAGAGTGCAGGAGGTAGAGTGAACCTCTCGAATGGGCTATCTCCGCCTGCTGCCTGTGAATCGGTAATACCCAGCGCCTCATCATTTCTGGCGAGATCATGAGCCCACTTCTGTATCCCCAATCATCGGACCCCCATAGAGCAACGATCTTCCTGCTCGTCTTGGCTGCCAGCTTGAACCTCGCAATGCTCAGCTCTCCAACTTTCCTGAACATTGCGTCGACCAGGTCGGGCTGCTTGTAGAGGCTAATGTAGAAGTTCTTTATTCCCATCAGCCACATCACAGGCTCTAGTACTGTGCCTGCCCCTGTAACAACCCCCATACCAGAAGGAACATGGTCGCATACCCACTCAAGTCCCGCATTGCCTTCTTCTGCGATTTCGTCAGGATCTTCCCATCTGAATTTCTTGAAATCCTCCCAATCAGCTATGACGCCGGTGTGCTCGTTAGCCCACGCCCTCTCACCACGGCTCAGGTCAGGTGCCATATCCTTGGTTTTGTACATGTAAGCACGAGAGCCAACCTCGCCCAAAGCGAGCTGTTCCTTCTCGTAGAGGCTTTCCTTAACCATCGTCCTATAGTCGCGAGTATCTGCCCGGACGTAGTCGTAACCCAGCATCTCGTAAAACTCTATTAATGAGAGCATGCGCTCCTCCCACTCCCTTTCGCTCTGCAGCTCTTTGTAGAAGTAATTCAGGGGCTTTCCGAGGACTGCTGCCATTATCTCGCCATCTGCAAAAAGCTCCATAAATGGCACCCGATCTGGAACCTTGGACCTTGACAAAGCCATGTACAAACGTTCGGAATCTGGCTCAGGTTTCCATTTTCGAATCTTCTTAAGCAGTTCTTCAGCAACAGGTTTCAAACATTCAGCCATCCTGTAGTAGAAGCATGTAATCGAAAACAACGATATTTTAGGATTTTCAATGCAGGACGTGGCCACAAGCCAACCTTCTTGAATCGGAGCTGGCTGCATCTTGAGCTTCGACAAGCGTATAACCATTGCTAAATGTGATGTTGAGCGAGGGCAAGGAGATCGTGCAAAAATCGCCTCCCTTTACCGCGAAAAGTATCTTCGAAAAGGCACCATTCAGAGAGTGCCATGCATCGACGATTGTGGAGGCCCGAAAGGGTGTTTTCTTGGTAGCGTTCTTCGCCGGAACCAGGGAAGGCAAAAGGGACGTTGCGATCTGGCTGAGCAGGGGGAATGGCACATCGTGGGATGCCCCCGAGAGGATCGCCTGGGATGAGGAAGCCCCATGCTGGAACCCTGTCCTATTTAGAGATGAAAGGAGGAGGGTGCACCTCTTCTACAAGGTTGGCTTTAGTCCAGAGATGTGGAGCGGAGCGCACATGGTCTCTGAAAATGGTGGGATCAATTGGTCCGAATCCCATTTACTGCCAGCCGGATTGATAGGCCCAACAAAAAATAAGCCAATAATCATGTCAAATGGCGAAGTAATATGCGGCAGCTCGGTGGAAAGTTACAAGGCATGGGCATGCTGGGTCGAGATTGTCAGTGGGCGGGACTGGAGAAACTGGAAAAAATTTGGTCCTATCTGCTACAAGGGTGCTGAAGAAGGGGTCATCCAGCCATCCATAATCGAGCTCTCGAAAGGCCGATTAAGGATGTTCATGAGGTCTACCCAAAGGATCGGTAGGATCTGCATGGCCGATTCGAATGACTACGGCCGAACTTGGAGCAGGCCCTCCGTAACATGTTTGCCGAATCCGAACTCTGGCATAGATGTGGTCAAGCTCCGCTCTGGTAGAATAGTCATCGTCTACAACGATAGCAAGAGCGTAAGGACACCATTGAGCGTATCTGTGTCCAACGATGGGGGAAAAACGTGGAGAAAGATGCTTGATCTTGAAACAGAGTTCGCCGAATTTTCCTATCCATCTGTAATAGAATCAAGCGATGGCGATATCCACATCGTTTACACTTGGAAGAGAAGAAGAATCAAGCATGCCTTGCTGAGGAGCGAAAATTTAGACTTCAAATAATGATTTGCCTTCTAAAGATGATCAAACAATTCTAGAGGAAATAGTCACATTGGTGAGCGAAAGATGCTATCGTCTGGCATCGCTCGACAATTCTTAATCGGTTGCTCGGCCCTATATTGGGTTCTAAGGGAGAGCTCTCAGCTCAGGGAGCTTGTTCTCCGGATGGTTCTTTCGATTTTTCAGGTGGCTCAGCTTCTGCGCGTTGGGTCTGCTTTGTTGCCTTGTAATCCTTCCATGCCTGTATTGCCTCAGCAAAGCTTTTTCCTGACTTTATCTGTTCCTTCACAAACAGGTTCATCTCAGTAAGTTTGCGTGGCTTCTTGACGGCCTTTTTCTGAGCTTTTGCAGACTCTGCTACTTGTTTACGCAACTCGATTAGCTGTTTCTGCATCTCAGTTATTTTACTCGTAGCCTTTGAAGTGTTCTTGACCTCTCTGTCGATGCCTTTCAGCAGTCTTAAAGCTTGAATTACGCTCTTTTCAAGACGGCCGATCTCCCTCTTCAGCAGGGGTTCCGTAACTGTTTTGACAGATTTCTTGGCCAATCCCTATCGCTATTGCATGCAACGAACTCATACTTGAGCTTTTTCCTTCCCCCTCCATGATGCCTGTTCGATCTGGTTTTTGACCTTCTTTCAATTCGAAATCAACTTTAACGCCTTAGATAAGATGCTAGTTAAAGCCTCGAAAGTGCCTTGAACCTATAAATGGGAGGTGGCGACCATTATGCTGGTCTAAAATCCCTCTCAGCAACAAAGGAACTCTAAAAGTTCCCATTTAAAAAGGATCGGGCTTGCTTGATACAATCATAGCAAGAGTCGAACTCGCCTCATAGATAAAGATCCAAAGAGCCTTCAGGCGTGCTAAGCCACTTGGGCAAAACTGATATTTAGGTAGTAGACACGGCCTTGGAAAGCTTATTCTGTTCGCAAGAATCTTCTTTTATATTGAGCTTGCCAAAAATAAGAAGGACAGCAGACACCTGTAAAAGTGGATGTACCACATGTTTGCATCGGATAGGAACGTCTGGCAAGTAGCTGAAGACCTTTTAGGAAGATTTGGTTTAGATGGATATCATGAGATTGGCATGAGAGATGGAATGGACCTAGGGAAGAATAGAAAGATACAAGCATCTTATGCCAGTTTTGAATGTCAGTTTCAATTGGAGCATTAATGGTTTTGTATTGGAAAGTTCCCCATCTAAAAAAATAAAAGTGAAACGATGGTTGGATATATAGAGCTGCATCCGCTCCGTAATGCTCAGAGAAAATTTATACCCAATGCGAAAATAAGCAGAGTTCAGAAAGATGAGATAGCGGGATATGCAAAAAATGGCATTAAGTCATTTTTCTATAGATATCAATTACCATGGCATGCGAATATGTAATTTAGTTACAGAATCTAAATGTAATTACAATTGGTAATCACTGCTCTTGAAATTCTCTTTATTATCTGCTGCAAGATTTCACACTTAAGGTGAAAAAATGGGAATATGGAAAAGGAAATGTTACAAAGAAACCGATTGGAGAGAGTTAGCCAAGGACATTATGGGCCGATTGGCTAGGTACATAATTTTTTACAGGGCAAAAGCATACTACAGGTAAATGGGCTTGTTGAGGAGGATATTGTGTAGCTTACAAACAAACATGATACTCACAATATGTGAGTTTCTCTTAAATATTCAATATAGGTAAAAAAGGTGATTAGAAATGAGCGGTAATTTAAATGTTGGGCGCTTTTCAACAGCAGAAGTCGATGTCATCGAAGAAAACCTGATAGCTGGTGAGAACTCGACGATCAAATCGAAATCTGGCGGAAAAGTTGTGGTGAAAGGGACAGTGGAATTCGAAGGGAATTGCGAAGTACTTTCAACTCTAGAAGCTAGGAGGGTGGAAGGAGAGGGAAGGATCCATATTAACGGAGACCTGATCGTCGGGGAATCGATTGATTTGGAAGATGGAAAGCTTTCAGTAGAGGGCCAGCTCCAGGCGAAGGAGATCCAGGTCGGGGAGAGGCTCGTTGTTAGGAAGGACCTGCATTGCGAAAGGCTTGACATAGGTGGTGGCCTAGATGTTGAAGGCAACCTGGAAGCGGAAGATGTGGACGTTGGAGGAGCTGTTTCTGTACAGGGCAATTACAAGGGAAGGACGCTCGATGTTGGTGGCTCTGTAAAGGTGAGAGGATCGATCGAACTCGACGATCTAGAAGTTGGTGGAACAGTAACGGTAGGTGGCGGGGCGATAAAGAAAATAGAAGTTGGTGGAACTTTCGAATCAACTGGCATGCTGAAGTTCGAGAGTATCGAGGTGGGAGGGATGGCCAGAATCGCGTCTGCGGAAGAGGGGGGAAGGATCGAAGTCGGTGGAATGCTCGACGTCGATGGAAGCATCGATTTCGACGAGATAGAGGTTGGAGGTGCTGTCAAGATTGGGGGTCCAGCCAAGGGCAAGAGGGTTGAAGTTGGTGGAGCTTTGAAGATCCATAGCGACGCTTCGATCGATGGAGAGGTTGAAGTTGGTGGAGCTGTTGAGGTTGAAGGAGAGCTGAAGGCAGGAAGCGTAGATGTTGGCGGCTCCTTCAAGGCAGAAGTTTGCTACGCTAACGAGGTAAGTGTGGGAGGAAGTGTTGAGACGGTCAGGGGCACGAAGGCCAACAGGTTCGAGATAGGCAGAAAAGGGAGGGTCAGGGGGCCTATAGTCGCGCAGCGAGCAGAAATAGATGACAAGGCTGAAGTTGAGGACATCTATGCCGATATGCTTGAGATGGGCGATGATTCCACAGCAAAGAACATCTACGCAAAAGTTTCCAAGATTGGGTCGGATTGCACAGTTTTAGGTGAACTTCTATACACAGACAGATTGGAAATGGGAGATGATGTGAAACTTCACTCCAAGCCCAAAAAAGTAGATAAGCTGCCTGAGCCTCCAATCTAGGCAGCTTCCGGCGATTCTTGCATGGCTAGAATAAAGAGGTCAAGGATCGAACTCTACGCTGACGTGCTAAATGCTCTCAGGGTCCATCATGAAGGATGCAGAATAACGAAGCTTTCGTATGGGGCCAACATGCCAGTTGACAGGATAAAGAAGACTGTTGATGAGCTGATCTCACATGGATTGATAGCGAGGAGGACCGATGATGCAGGGATCTATGTCCTGACGGTAAGGGGTTGGGATTTCCTAGAGGCATTCAAGAAGCTTGCAATGTTTTTGGAGTAATTCAACAAATAATTGTTTAGTTCCTCATTTTTGATTGAAAGATTTTTTGATCTGGAAAGGCTAAAGGCAACGATCATGTTGATGATCTTCACAAACAAAATACTTTATTCTGAACTGAAAAACGATTGTGTAAAAGGCATTTGAAATAAAATCTGTATTACCCTAACTTGGAAAATGCGCTCCATTATTTTTCATCAAAGCCATTTCTAGATTGCGATAGCTGAGCTTGAAGTTCTCACCCATGGAACGCACAAATTTGTGGTCTCGCTCGTGCGCAAGTTCTATTGCAAGATCGCCTCTGAAATTAATTTCCCTAAGGGTCCTCCTGAAGGCATCAAGATCAAAGTCCCCTTCCCCAAGTGCTTCTGTCCAACGCTCCCCTTTCTGGTCTCGGACATGCATGTATACTATTCTCTCCCGATACCGGCGAAGGAATTCGAACGGATCTATTCCTGCGCGTTGCAACCAATTCAAGTCCGGCCCGAGTTTTACATCTGCGATTCGCTTGATGTTTTCCTTAAGCTCATACTCCTCGTCTCTCACCTCGTAAACATGATTGTGCAGGTTCATCATGATTCCGCTACTTTCGCACATTTCTTTGATTTTTTCCAGAACTTCCGCTTGTGCATCGAGTTCATCTGAACTTTTCTTTCCGCCAGATTTTTCGCCTGTCGATATTCCGATATTTCGCGCATCCAACTTCGACAATATCGAAACAACTTTCTCCGCGTCTTCAATTATGCGTTTATGTTCTTTCCTGTCGTACATCTTTCCACCAAAAGACGAGCCCGCAACAGGCACACCATATCTTGCTGAAAGTTCGGAAACTTTATAGTAGGAGTCCCCATGCAACAAGCAATTTTCCATCAGCTCTATTCCTTCTAAGCCAGCCTTGCTGAAGTCTGCAAAAATTCCGTCCAGAATTCCATATACATCATAATTCGGTTGGGTCGCAGCATAAGCCCAAACGTGTGCGCATATCCTTACCATTTTCCTTATCGACATGGAGGTGCCCTTCTGTTTGTTTTCCTCCCCGAATTTGGGAACATAAATCGCTTTTGGTATGCAGTTCAAGAAAGGCTTTTGGCTGCTTCGCAGTATATTTCGTCGATCTTTTTCATTTTCTTTTCGTCCAGAAGATAGTCATGTTGGGAGATTTTCTCCCTGCATATTTCCTTGGCTTTCCTTATTATATCTATGTCGCCCTTCGAAGTTCGCAAAAGGGAGTTATCGAACAAACTGGGAGACCAGAAAATTCGCCTGTGGTCCCTCCGGGTAGTTTCGTCCGCCAAGAAATGTCCTTTAGCAACGCATCTCTCCATGGCCTGCAATGACAATTCTATCTGGTCCTCGTTAAGCTCCAACCCCTTAGCGAGCCTTGTTAGGTACCTAGCTATCTCGCAGTCCAAAACGAGCTGAACCGGACTGAATAGCTCATCTATGCTCAATTCCCCACTGTGTACGAATGTACCGGGCCCAGTCAGGACTCCAACTGTGGCGGAAGAAGATTTCTCAACTTGTGCTTGCACATCGACCCCCTTCGCCATCGTGCGAAAGGATCTGGAGCCATAGAGCCCGCCGCCATAATAAATGCCCAAAGCAACGCTGAAGAGGTCCATTAGGGTCTGCTCGGGCGAGCCGATGACTATGTTTCCATAACGCATGTCGAAGTGGTAAGCGTTTATGCCGAAACCAATTGGAATGTTCGGGTATGCTTCGTGAAGGATAGCGTACCCGCCTAGGGCCTCGCTAATAGCTTGGATGAAGGCCCCTATTGGATACACTGGCGCCGTAGAACCTGCCAAGGGCATTGAACTCACACTTATCCATTCGCACTCTCCCCTCTCAAGGAAAGGAATTGCCCTGTCCACCGATATCCCTTCGAGTCTAAGCGGGCTGACAACGTAGATGGGTATCCCGAAACTTTGGTCCATAACTTCGGCCATCCTCTTGATGTAAACAGCCTCTTCGTAGCTCTCGAATGGGGCGGGACCGGCCGAACGACAGTACTTGTACCCTATCATGCACTGGGCTATTCTCCGCAACCTTGGCGGTATATCAACTGGCGCTCCAGGAGCTTCTCCCCTTACGCCCCAATCGTAGAGAGAGTCTATGAGCTTTGTGGCTTCTATGAGCCTGTCCGTTGTTAGAGGCTCTATTCTGTCTGTCTCCAAGTCCACAATGCTGGAGCAACCGGGGTAGCCAGGCGAAAGTATGGTAGCTTCTTCATCTCTGGTAAGGTTTCCCTTTCGTCTTTTCCTAACCTCATCCACGAGATTCTCGATTACGTAACTTTTAATCGTAATTCTCCCATTCTCCAACCCAAATCCATTGCGTCCTTTGATTCTTCTAATCAGGCTCTCATTCGAAACTTGGATGCCTATCCGTTCAAGAACTTCAATCGATTTCTCATGCATCGTATCGAAAAGGGATTTGGGGATAGCTGATGCGACGTTTAACCTTGGCTTGAAGGTGAAGCTCATGCTCCTGCTCAAATCAAACCAAGAGTTAATAAGAGTATTCAAAATCTTCCTCAGAAAGCGTGACATGCCATCTCGCGATCGAGTCGATAAGAGTGTGCTGGCTCATCCAATAGGTAAGCTTCTTCTGTCTTTTTTAAATCTCGCTTATGGAAAAATCTGCGACTAATCGCTTAGCT
>CAZWAU010000052.1:0-4017 GCA_964631995.1 uncultured Nitrososphaerota archaeon | reverse complement strand
AAATGGAGGAGATGAATGCGAATGCTTCTTCCCTGTTAGAGAATTGGATCCGATCGGCAAGAAGCATGGTAAGCTTCCTGAAGAGGAAGTAGTAGGCGGCAGCACATATGGCAAGGCCGGAAAAAGCGAGAACTGGTAGAGGGATGTGTAGGAAATACGAGATCCAGTAAGGGTCGCCAGTTGGGCTTCCGGAGATGAAAGAGGAGAAGGAGGAGATCGCAAGATATGAGGAGCCTCCGATCAGAGAATCGGCAGACCAGAAGAAGGTGAGGAGCTTTGGAGCGAAACGCCTTTGCTTATCGGAGAGCCAAAAAACAAGAAGACCGAGAAGGATGTCGCTTGCGATCCCCCCAGCATTGACAAGCCCCTGCTCAAAGTCAGATGCCTGCCCCAAATCGATGTATGCTTCGCTTTCACCGACAGGAGAAACGTAAAAGGCATAGAAGTTGTGGCCGAGGAGCTCTCCAACTAGGCCGTGGCCGATCACCTCGTGCGTGAGAGCGGCAGCGAAACTGCCCGAGAAGATGGCAAGAGCGACAAGTATGGAAAGCTCCAAGCATGCCCGAAGCGCATCCTGGGAAAGGTGCTGTTCCAAGTTGGTCTCTTCCATCCGCCAGGAGGTGGGCAAGCGAACCATATATGTGTGGAGTGCTCCTTTTGCGCGTTATGCAGAAAAAGAGAACCTTCGATTATAAGCAGGCAATCGTCGTAAGGGGCGACCTGAATCTGTCAAGGGGGAAGTGGTGTGCTCAGGCTGCGCATGCCGCAGTCATGGCCTCCGAGGGGGTTAGGAAGACACACAGGTCGTGGTTCAATGGCTGGTGCAGGGAAGGCCAAAAGAAGGTTGTACTTCAGGTTTCTGAACTTGGGGAACTTGAGGAGATCAAAAAAGTTGCCGATTCAGTTGGAATTCCTTCGGCAACAGTTGTAGATTTTGGCTTGACTGAAGTGGAGCCCGGGACCGTTACTTGTGTTGGAATTGGACCAGCTCCGAGCAAATTGGTTGACAAAGTCACGGGCTCGCTACGACTTTTCAAGTGATGGGTCGAGCCAAATGGTGACTGTCGGAATATTTTAGGTAAGGACCTACGCTACGCGATCTCCGGCAGCAGAGAATGGAATTTGGCCAGCCATCAGCTTTCTGAGCGTTACCACAAGGTCCTTTTTGCCCGCCCTTACTTGGCTGCAGTCGTCCCTGTTTCTGATCGTGACCGTATCATCTTCTAGCGTCCTGTAATCGATTGTGATGCAGAAAGGTACTCCGATCTCATCGCATCTTGCGTATCTCCTTCCGATCGAACCAGATTGGTCAAATAGAGCATCGAACTCAGGACGGAGCATGCTGTAAATCTCACGAGCTTTTTCCGGGATGCCGTCCTTCGAAACGAGTGGCAGGACTGCGCAGAGGTAGGGCGCTATCCTTGGAGGAAATGCGAACCACTCCCAGCCCCTTCCGTCGTCCCTGTAGCAATAGAGAAGCACCGCATAGACCGTTCTGTCGATTCCAAATGAAGGTTCGATGACATGTGGCAGGACCTTCTCGCCATCCTCAGCGAATGTAAGGTCCTTGCCGCTGCTCTCCATGTGGGTCTTGAGATCGAAGTCAGTCCTGTATGCGTTTCCAACCACCTCCTTCCAGCCGAAATCGTATTTAATCTCCATGTCGAAGTTACCCTTCGAGTAGTGAGGTGTCTCCTTCGGTAGCATGTGCCTGAACCTTATGGCCTCTTCTGGAACCCCCAAGCTTGAGTACCAGAGCAACTCCTTTGCCATGAAGTATGCCTGGTACTTTGGCATGATCTTTGCAGCCTCCTCAGCTGTTAACTCAGCAGGTTCCCCATTCATCTTTTGTGCCTCCCGCGAGAGAATCCTGAGCTTAACATTCGAGAACCTCTCGAAATTGGGGCAGTAGTCGATCTTCCTTGGATCGATGAACATCTCGATCTCCATCTGCCTGAACTCCCTGAGCCTCATCAGCCATTGCCTTGGGGAGATCTCGTTCCTGTAGGAAGTTCCAACCTGGGCAACTCCGAATGGAAGTTTTGCCCTCGTTGAGACCAAGATGTTCCTGAAGTTCACAAATATTCCCTGCGCAGTCTCGGGTCTGAGGTAGGCGATGTTGCCCTCGACAGGTCCGACGTTCGTGCCAAGCATCAGGTGAAATACCTTAACATCGCCCAGTTCGCCTCCGCACTTTGGGCACCTGATTTGCCTATCAGAGATTATCTTCGAAAGCTCGGAGGCGTCGGCGCCTTCGACGAACTGGCCAGTAGCATCTTCAACCAAGTTGTCTGCCCTGAAGATTGAGTTACATTTTCTGCACTGGGTTGAGGGATCGATGAAATCCTTCAAGTGACCGGAAGCCCTGAAGACCTGCTCAGGCATGATCGTGCAGGTCTCGACCTCGAAAACATTCTCTTCCGGCCTAAGGAAAAACTCCCTCCAGGAGCTGACCAACTTTTCCTTCAGAAGGAAGCCAACTGGACCGTAGTCGAAGAAGCCGCTTATCCCGCCATATATTTCGGAGGACTGGTAGATTATGCCCCTCCTCTTCGCTATGTCAACTATCCTGTCGAAGTCAACCTTTTCCATAGTTGCAGTCTCCTCGATCACCCAAGACCGGAGGGGAAAAGCATAAAGCACGAACGGAGCATAGCCATTCCACCCAAAGGCAGCGTTTCAGACCGGATTTGGTGGGGGTTTACGCTTTAACTCTTTCTAAACCCTTGTACTCGACAGAGCCTTAGCTTTTCTGCAAATGCATTTATATCTCGAAGGCCCCTAAATAGAAGCATCACGTTTGCAAGCTGTGAGGCAGAACGGTATGGTATTTCCTGCAGAGGCCACGCTAAGACTTAGGAGAAGGTCGCTTCAGGTGTGCCAGGAGCTGATGCGGATCGTCGTCGATGCGGTCAGGGAAACCGTGGTCCAGACTGGCGCATTTCAGAAGGGAGACCTTAAGGCCGTGGAGCAAGCGTATGCCAACATTACGCAGTTGAAGGAGAAGGCGATGGAGGCTAAGAGAGGACTCACGAACGAACTCATAGAGGCTGGAGCAATACTGCTGAGCAGGGAGGATTTCCTAAGGCTTGCAGCACCTGTGACCGAGATGGCGGACCTGGCAGAGGGAGTTTCATATAGGTTGAAGGAGCTGGCATCAAGGAAGGTAAAGGTACCGAAGGAAGTTAGCTCCGATATCGTGAACCTGGCAGATGCAGTTCTCAACTCGGCGCTTCGCCTCAGGGAGGTTATCATATCGCTGAGCTACGACTCGTCCAAGGTCGAGGAACTGGCCAAGAATGTGGAATCGTCTGAAAGGATAGTAGATACACTTTACCGCTCGACGGAGACGAGGATAGTCTTCTTTGATAAAATCGATATACCTGTAGTCATCGTTCTGCGCGATGTCGCAAACCTACTTGAGGAGATAGCGGACAAGACAGAGGACGCGGCAGACTCTGCCAGGATACTTGCGCTTAGCGCATTCTGAGGAGCTAGGTAGCGAAGATGGGAGCGGAGCGAGAGGCTGAGAAGGAAGATGTTCCAACAGCAGAGCTTGTTGAGGACAGGCTCATAGTCTGGAACCCTGCCGAAGGATCGAAGATATACAAGAAAGGTTACTTTGGAAAGCCAGTGGGCATATCGAAGCCGAAGACGCCAGAATTTGATGTTCCTCTCACTCTGGACCTCATCGAAGGACTCTACCTGCTACAGCAGGGGGAGATCAAGGTTGTGGTTGGACCCAGGCGGAGGAATGTTACAGCAAAGCAACTCAGGAACAAAGCTAAAAAGACACATGAGAGATTCTCAGAGAAATTCTCAGTCTACTGCGACCTCAGGAAGAAGGGATACGTTGCAACTCCTGGCATAAAGTTTGGATGTGACCTCTCAGTTTACGAAAGGGGACCTGGAATAGATCATGCGCCATTTCTGGTAGAGGTTAGGTCGCCAAGCGACAAGTTCGATGCTCCCGACATAGTGCGGGCAGGGAGGCTTGCGACGACGGTCAAGAAAAGG
>CAZWAU010000051.1:0-34823 GCA_964631995.1 uncultured Nitrososphaerota archaeon | reverse complement strand
CTTCTCATTGTTTTCGTTATAGCTCTCCAAAAGCTTTCGAACCCGGAAGGAGTATCGGATCTGGAGAACGCGCTGGGCTCCTCCTCCTTTCCGGCAACTTTGGTCGATCCTTCCTCACTGATATTCGACTTTTTGCCAGTCGTAATCCGGTCGAGCTTTGAGAGCATAACGATGCAAAATCTTTCTCTCGATATCTTTTCCCTGCTGGTCCAGGTGCCTTCGATATTCTGGATTAGGCTTGCTACGATCTTCATCATCGTTCTTGGAGCAAGCAGGGTCCCATGGTTCTGGTGCAAGTACGCATGCCCTTCAGGTGCGGCCCAAGCTCTCTCCTCCAGGTTCAGTTTCCTTCATCTAAGAAGAGAACTTCACAGGTGCTCAAATTGTAAAAAGTGCCAGAGAGCCTGTCCTATGGACATTCCGATTTTGCAGGAGGAATGGAGGAACATTTCGAATGCCGAGTGCACACTCTGCTTAAGATGCATCGAGGAATGTGAGAGTGGAGCCCTAAAGGTTTCCCTGCTCTAGGGGCTGCTTTTCATTTTCAGGTGCTCGGATCTTACTTGAAAAGATCCTGATTAGGCGAGGTCTCAAACGTTCAGGCTGCATCGGCCTTAGGGCAAGCCTCTTCAACTTTTGGGCTGTTTTCTTGTCTTTAAATACATCGAGCACCCATCTCTCGAAATCTCCCCTGTAAAGATGGAACATCAGCGAACGAGCATCGATCTTGCCAATAAGGTCGGCAAACTCAGCATAAGAAAGGGCAACGTCACCTGTGTAAAGTCCTTCACCAACGGCGAATCTGAATCCTAGGTCCTTTGTAACCTCTTCGCCAGGCGAGTATGGCTCGACCAAGTGCACATCTCCAGTCTCTGCGAGCCTGTTTCCAAGTTGAGTGAGCACATATGTTCTCAAAGCCCCAGGCTTGGGGGATATCAAGCCCAGCCTCCGCAATGTTCCAATCCTTCTCTTTACCAGCTCCCTGTCAAGGGAGGTGGAAGATGCCAAGCTCTTTACAGTACCGCCTTTCGCTGATAAAGCTCGAAGCAACACGAGGTCCTCTGGTACCAAGCGCTTCCTGGTTGTCATTCCCTTCCCGCTTGGACTTGCTCAGCCAATGCGTATAAGCGTTTAATGTGCCCTAGGACTAGGTAAGCAGGCCGATGAACATACCTTACTTCGTATATGAGTTCCCGCCAAGGACGGTGGGAGGGCTCGGTACATATGCGGCAGAGATGACCATCCAACTCGTGAGAAAAGGAAACAATATCACCGTCTTCACAATGAATGACGGAAATCTGCTCCTAAGGGAATTGTGGCGGGGTGTAGAGGTCATAAGGCCCATGACGCCGGACATCTCGGAGATTCTCCAGACCATCCTCCATCCCAGCTTCGAAAGATGGGGAAGGGGTATCAAATTCTTCGGGGATGTGCTCGCTTACAACATAGCATCATCCTCAATACTCTTGAACGACCTGGTTAAGAAGGAAAGCAGAAAGTATGACATAGTATCGACCCATGACTGGTTGTCTGTTTTGGCTGGCATTTCAATAAAGAAGGAGCTGAATCTTCCAATGGTTTTCCATGTGCATTCGACCGAGAAGGGCAGAACCTTCGGAGGTGGAAGCAACGCAATATACTCTTTGGAGTATGAGGCTGGAAGGCGTTCGGAGATGGTCATAACCGTTTCATACTCGATGAGAGACGAGCTTCTGAGTCTAGGCTTTGAGGAAAGGAAGATCAGGGTAGTGTACAATGGCATCGATCCCGAAGTGTGGGACCCTGAAAAAATAAAGAGCGAAGATGTAGCCCGCCTAAGAGAACGGTACGGGATTTCTGAAAACGACCCGATGATCCTCTTCGTCGGAAGGCTAACGGGCGTCAAGGGAGTTGACAGACTTGTCATGGCCATGCCACATGTCCTAAGGAAGATACCAAACGCCAAACTGGTCATAATAGGAATGGGCGACCTCGAGACGCACCTGGATAACTTGATATCAACCCTTAACCTCCAAGACAAGGTTGTGAGGAGGTACGAATTCCTGAACGACAAGGAAAAGATGGTCCACTATGCTGCTTGCGACGTTGCAGCTTTCCCATCACTTTACGAGCCCTTTGGGATAGTGAGCTTGGAGGCGATGAGCATGGGAAAACCGGTCGTCGTTGGTGCAAGGGACGTCAGTGGAATGAGGGAGCAGGTGGTTCCAAGCGGTCCTGACCAGTGCGGCTTTCACATAAATCCCCACGAACCTTCAGATATAGCTTGGGGCTTGATAGCCGCAATAAGCAACAAGGAATTGAATAAAATATACGGCATAAATGCTAGAAAAAGGGTAAAGAGCATGTTCACGTGGGAAAAAGCAGCGGACGCCACGATGAAAGCTTATGAAGAGGCTATTGCAGCAGTATGAGGAAGAAGCGTTACGCAATGGAACCTTTAATGTCTGCAAGGAGAGGAAAGGAGCATGGATGATCAAGAGATCAAGTCAAAGGGGATCGCTTTCTATGTTCTTTCCAAGTTGCATGAGTTGTGCATCGCGATGCCCGAGCTGGCCTCCAGCGTAGAGGAGATATCCCCAAGGGTCGGATTGTCGCTGGAAGAAACCGTGGAGGCGCTCAACAAACTTGCCTCTGATTCGTTGGTAACGTGCCTAGAAACTGATGGAAAAAGGAAATTTTACCTGACAAGTAGCGGCATCATTGCCGCTTGCTCAATATTCACCTAGCGATAGAGCAGATGACGCTGAAAAGGGTATTGATTTTAACTACCGAATATCCACCTAGAACGATTGGCGAAGTAGCTGCAAGTGCACAAGCACTTTCCAAGCGAATGGTGATGGAAGGCATTCTTACCTCTGTCGTCACATTCGACGACTGGAGGCCTGGACAAACGGTTGAGGAGGGGATCAGAGTAAGCAGGGTCACTACCCATGTTAGGACGTTCTACTCGATACTCACCTGGGGACCGTTGGTAGCGCCCGAATTCGTGAGAGCTTCTTCCGAAATCATACGGGGAGAAGGTGTGGATCTAATCCACTCCTTTGAGTGGACTACGGGCATTCCCGCAATGACACTAAAGACTATTCACAATTTGCCACTTGTGTGCACATTCCACACCATCGAAGCCCAGAGAACAGCATCCAGGGATTCTCCGCTATCGCAGAGCATCTCCTTTTTAGAGAGGGAGGTAGCACGCGCAGGCAACGCCGTGACCGCTACCAACGAAATTACGGCTCAAATGCTCAGTGCTGAGTACGGCCTGCATGATAATGTCCACGTCATTAGATTCGGAGTCGAAGGTGATCTTATGAAACTGCTCTCGATCTATCGCAAATTGGTGGAGTGCAGAAATGAGGATATTGATGGTTAGCTGGGAGTACCCGCCACGAAAAATTGGTGGTCTGGCAACGCATGTGTACGAACTGGCAAGAGCACTCTCAGAGATCGCCGAGATCCATGTCGTCACATGCAGCTTTCCTGGCGCTCCCGAGACCGAGACCATCAAAGGGACAACTGTGCACAGGGTGAATGTCTACTCAGCTCCATCGCCAGATTTCTTGACTTGGACCATGCTCATGAACGTCAACTTGCTAAAGACTGGTTCCGAACTCGTAGCTGAAAAGAAGTTCGATGTCATACACTGTCACGATTGGCTCGTCGCGCCAGCGTGCATTGCGTTAAAGCATGCTAGCGCCAGTCGGCTGGTCGCGACGATACACTCTACGGAGAGCGGCAGGAGGCACGGGATCTACACCGACTACCAGCGGGTGATAAATGAGATCGAGGGTTGGCTAACATATGAGGCAAGCAGAATTGTATGCTGCAGCTGGTCGATGGTAAATGAGGTTGCATCGCTATTCAACGTCCCAAGAGACAAGATCTGGATGATACCGAACGGCATCGACACCGAAATTTATAGGCCAACACCACAGGATGACCTTTTTAGAAGAAGGTACGCAAAACAAGATGAGAGGATAGTACTTTACGTTGGCAGGTTGGTTCCAGAGAAGGGTGTCAATGTCCTGATAGGTGCTGTACCGAAGATACTATCGGTCCATCCAGATTCAAAGTTCGTGATAGTAGGTGAGGGATATGCCAGGGAGCAGCTGTCCTCTCTTGCCAAGTACTTGGGTGTTGACCATAAGATTTACTTCACAGGATATGTGAGCGATGGCGACATCAGAAAGCTTCTCTCTTTAGCATACCTGCAGGTCATTCCATCCATTTACGAGCCTTTCGGTATTGTTTGTCTTGAGGCGGCTGCATCAGGTGTGCCGGTTGTGGTCTCGGACACAGGTGGTCTCTCCGAAATAGTGGAAGATGGTGTCACGGGCTTGAAGGTCCAGCCGGACAACTCGGATGCTTTGGCAGCAGCCGTGAACAGAATCTTGTCAGATGCAGTTCTAAGAGATAGTATGTCGAAAAGAGCGCGAAAGATGGCCGAGGAGCGGTTCTCAATGAGAACTGTAGCGGACAGAACAATGGAGATGTACCGTACCCTGTAGTAGCTTCTGGCAGAGATCTTAAAACCGGCTCCAATTCCAAAATCCTTAGAGTTCGGCTCTATCATCGCTTTCCTGGCTTCATGGCATGGAGTAAAGAGATATCAAGAGGCCACCCGATTTCTGGGACGACATGCCATCGAGATTGCTGCTTTCAACAGCCAAGAAAATTAGAGAGATGAGAATAAGGGGAGCAAGCAAGATAGCGAGGGCTGCAGCAGAGGCGATGGTGGAAGAGGCCAGCTCGATAAAGGCCGCTTCTCCGACTGAATTTGCTGAGCGCATGAGGATTGCTGCAGAATGTCTGCTTAAAACGAGGCCAACAGCCGTTTCATTGCCAAACGCTTTGGAGTACATAATGGCGCCCCTTGAGAAAGCAACCGCCCAAGGACTTGGAATAGGTGAGTTGAGAACGATCGTTCAAAGCAGGGCCAAGGAGTTCATCGAGAACTCTTTGAAAGCCACGAAAATGATTGGAAAATTGGGCGCTGAACTTTTGGGGGAGAGAAGGGTCATAATGACCCACTGCCACAGCATGGCGGTAGTGTCGATATTTGCCGAAGCCTCTAGGAGAGGCAAGGTCATGTTGGCATACGTAAAAGAAACTAGGCCGAGGTACCAGGGGCGCATAACGGCAAGACAGCTCTCAGAGCTTGGCGTAAAAGTCCACCTGATCGTAGATTCAGCGGCTTTATACTATATGGACCGCGTGGATGCCGTTCTCGTCGGGGCGGATGCCATAGCTCTGGATGGGAGTGTTGTTAACAAGATCGGCACGTGCTTTACAGCCATGGCGGCAGTAAAAACGGGCAAGCCGGTCTTCGTTGCCGCTGAAACTTACAAGATAGCCCTTAAAGCAAAAACAGGTTCATCGATTCCAATCGAGATGAGAAGCCCGCTCGAGGTCGTTTCAAATAGCTTCGTTCGAAAATATAGGGGCATCGAGATATTGAATCCATCGTTCGATATAACAGAACCTGCAATGATCACAAACATAGTGACGGAGGCTGGAATCTTAAGCCCTCCCTTCTCCCATTCGATGAGGAAGGTCGTCTCGGAACTCGGATATGGAATAGAAGGTCAAGAACCTTCCACTTGATATTTCACCGAGGTGGCGAGAACACTTGTGTTGCGTATAAGGTCCAATTTTATGGAATGTTCAAAACCTCCAGCGCCTATGAGTAATTTTAAATAACGATGATCGGAACCCCGCTTCGGGTCATAGATTGGAGAAGACCGTTGCTGGTAGTATGACCGCTAGATCTATTGTAGCGGTAGCCATTCTCGGGGCAGTGTTCGCGTTCATCGCCAATGCGTGGCTAGCACTTCAACCCAGTTATTACATGGTTGTCAACTATAACTTGGGGTATGTTGGTTGTGCATTAAGCTTGGCTCCCCTTTCTTTCCTTGGGATCTTTACATTCATGTTGATTGGAAGATTGTTGAAAGGGCGCTGCAGTCTCGAAACACTGACCTTAGTTTATTGCATAGCAATGATGACGGCGTTCTTCTGCAACCATTATTTCCCATGGTATATTCCGGGAAGCGTGTTTACGAGCAGGGCAATTGAGCCAGATCTTTCAATCAAGTACTTCCCATGGTATATGGCTCCATCCAAGAGTATCATAACGGATATGATATATGGGAGCACTTCCACTTCAATTGCCGAATGGCTCCCCTCCTTGATCTTCTGGAGTATTTTCCAGTGGATCTTTGGCCTGTTCTCCATATCTATGGCTATGGTTCTCAGAAGGAGCTGGTTGGATGTTGAGAAGTTACCATTCCCTCATACACAAATTATGTACACCTTCATGAGCAAGGCCTCTGGAAAACAGGGGACCCTTCTCAATCGACTTGGAGTGCCCCTCATAATCGGCATAATCATAGGACTGGTCGTCCAAGTGCCCATATTCATGACTTTTGTCTTTCCGTGGTTTCCGGACATATATGCCTGGAAGGTTAACAACTGCTACTTTGGGGCAACATGGGTGACCCCCGAATCTCCCCTAGCTCCTGTTGCTGGTTTTCAGACATTCAACAAGTGGCCACCTTTCTATGCACTGTTCTATCTTGTGCCCGCATTTGTGCTCAAAAGTTATCTTCTTTCCTTCTTGATTTTTCTAATACTCACCCAAATCTTCTACTCCATGGGCTATTATACCGGCCTACTTGAAAATCCAGGTTGCGGTAGAAATTGGTGCCCACCCAATCCTGGCCAGTCCCCTCCAATAAAGTGGTATGCCGTTTCAAACATAGGAGGACCAATAGGACTTGCTCTCTGGTACATAATCATGAACAGAAGCTACCTGCTAGTTACACTTAAGGCAGCTATTGGAAGTAGGGGGAATGTAGAAGAGCTCGAAAGCAAGGAGGCAATGAGTTACCGCAGCACTTGGATCTTATTCATCGGTTCGATGCTTGGAATGATAGCGTTCTTTTCAATTATCGCGCCACCACAATCAACGAATGGATTGATAGCCATACTCATCGTCCCATTAGTTGGTATAGTATGGAATATTGGAGCAAGGGTCTTCGCATACACGGGATTCAATGGCGTTGTCTACAGTGGAGCTGGAACAGCGTTCGTATGGAACCTTTGGCCTCAACAGCCAATACCGATCACTGAAGAGTGGTTCACGCATATGTTCATGCAGCGCACCTTGATAACTGATGGTTCCTACGGATACGGATGGTCAGGCGCTTTCCCCGCGTTACTATCGAGTTTCAAGATGGGCGAGCTCACAGGGACGAGCAACAGAAAGATCATAAAAGTGGCTCTCGTAGTCCTTCTGGTCGTGCCCTTCTTTTCGCTGCTGAGCATGGTAACGCTTTCGCATCTTTTCGGAGCAAGCAGGTTCGCCGAATACTCGGATATGGGTAGCAACGTTGTCATGAGGTTCGCATATGAGGGTTCTCACGAGAGCTGGCCTGCAAAATCGCCCTACCAATTCGAGGTCGCACTTGGGATTATCATGGTAGGGCTACTAGGTTACCTTCACTCTAGATTCCTTTGGTTCCCGCTAGAACCGATCGGGTGGCTAATGTCCATTTCAGAACACACGCAGCTGGAGGGGGTTTGGACATCTATTCTTGTAGCCTATGTTGCAAAGTCGATAACGCTCAGAGTTGGAGGAAGTAAGGCTTACGAGGAATATGGCGTTCCAGTTGCATCGGGCATGATGATAGGCACGGCCATAGCGATATTGCTCGGTGGCTTCGTAGGTGCTGTGAGGTTCTTCTTCCCATTCTAATATCTTTCCAATTACATCTATATTTCATTCAGCGCCGTACTAGAAACGTAAATAGGCAGCATATGCCCTCAAAATGCCCGCCGTTGAAGAGAGCCGGAAGCTTCGAGCTCAGCTTGCATGGCGGAAGGGCACCTGCCTGGCTGACAGTCAGGATGAGGAAGCTAGCCTCAGTAATAGTTGAGATGATCGTAGATGAATATGGCCAGGAGAAGTTTCTAGCGAACCTATCCGATCCCCTGTGGTTCCAAGCTCTTTCCTGCGTGCTGGCATACGACTGGGACAGTTCAGGTGTCACAACAGTAACGTGCGGTATTCTGAAGGACGTTCTGAGCAGAATGCAACTTGGCATAAAGGGTGTTGGAGGAAAGGGATCAGCATCGCGCAAAACGCCCCAAGAGCTAGCAAAAGTTGTTGAGGAGCTGAAACTGGGGGAGTCCGTTCTCGAAAGGCTTCGGTATTCGTCAAGAATGTGCGCAAAGGTTGACAACACGGCGATACAGGCTGGGTACCAACTTTACCACCATGCGATGTTCATCACCTCTACGGGCAAATGGGCGGTCGTTCAGCAGGGAATGAACCCATCATTCAAGACCGCCAGAAGGTACCACTGGCTCTCCGATGGAATAAAGAGCTTCGTTGAAGAGCCACACCAAGGCATAGTTGGTCAAATGGTGCACGAGCGCGTACTTGACATGACATCGAAAGAAAGCGATGAATCTAGAAGGTTGTGCACTGACTTGGCATCGGAACATCCAGACAGGATAAGGAGAAATTCAGGCTCTATAAGGCAGCTTGGGCAGAAGAGCCTCAAGATGTGGCTTGGTTCTTCAGATCACAATCAAAGTCTTCCATTGTATGCTGTCGTTGAAGAAAGCCAGATCAACTGGAAGGCCCTTGAGCAGGCTTACGAGATCAAGCCCTCGAACTACGAGGAGCTTCTCGCAATAAGGGGTTTCGGCCCATCAACTGCAAGGGCTCTAGCCCTTGTTGCCGAGGTTGTATATGGCGCCCGCACGAGCTGGAAGGATCCGATAAAGTTCTCTTTTGCATTCGGAGGGAAGGATGGGATTCCATTTCCAGTTAAGAGAAGGACCATGGACAGATCGATCTCAATCCTTCAAGAGGCTATTCAGGAAGCGAAGATCGGAGAAACCGAAAAGATCAGAATGGTAAAGCGCCTGATGGGCTTCACGCAGCGCCTGAGTTCTTCATAAAAGGTCCTCCGATTCTGATCGGTAAAAAAGCAAGATCTGCAAAATTTCAAGTGGTTGAAGCTTATCTTCCTTTCTCGCCGAAAAGCTCAAATGGCAAAGTGTAGATCTTGACCGCTCCAGTCGAATCCCTCTGGTCGAATCCACCTCTTTTGACCGAACGTCTTTCTGGTGCGAATAAAGATCTCTCGGAGTTCCTTTCTTCAATCTTCATCGTGCCCTTGTAAAGCTTCAACCTCATGCTTCCAGTTACATACTTCTGCGTCGAATCTATGAAGGCGTCAAGATCTTTCCTCAGTGGATGCAGCCAAAGACCATGGTAGACGATGTCTGCCCAAAGCGCATCGATCGACCTTTTCAGCCTTAGCTGCTCCTTTGTAAGTGTGAGCTGCTCAAGGTCGCAGTGGGCTGCAAGGAGTATCGTTGCAGCTGGAGCTTCATAGAGCTCCCTTGACTTCAAACCTATGATTCCATCTTCGATTATGTCTATCGCGCCAATTCCGTTCTGCCCCCCAATTCTATTTAGGTACAATATGATCTCGACCGGATCTTTGACGCCATCAACATCGATCGGGACGCCATTCTCAAATCTGAGATTTACCACTGTTGGCTTTTCGGGAGTCTTCTCAAGTGGTGCAACCCAGAAGTAGTCTGTTGGAAACTGGCTCCGAAGGTCTTCCACTTGGCCACTGCCGATTGAGTGTGACCACATATTTATGTCGCCACCAAGCACACCCCTTCTTCTCTTTGGATCGATGCCATATTTTCTGAGCATTTCCTCCTCTTCGATCCTGGAGAGGTTCAGTTCTCTCACAGGAGCTATTATTTGAAGCTGGGGAGCATAGTACCTGAATGCCGACTCCATCCTGAATTGGTCGTTGCCCTTACCCGTACACCCATGAGCTACAGCCTCAGCTTTTTCCTCTATCGCAACCTTAGCCACCAGGCTTGCTATCAATACCCTCGTCATGGACGTTCCAACCGGATATCCTTCGTAACTTCCATTTGCCTTTATGCACCTGAAGATGTATTCTGTCGCAAATTGCTGCTTTGCGTCTATGAACCTTATGTCGAAGCCCAGTTGCTTGGCTCTCTCCCTCGCTATGTCTATCTCCTCCTCACCTTGCCCAACATCAACTAGGACAGGTATCACTTTTCCAAATCCATACCTCTCCTTCAGCAGTATTGCTATCAGTGTCGAATCTGTTCCACCGGAATAGGCGAGAGCCACAGCCTTACCTTCGCTCAATCAAATCGAACCTGTGCATCATTTTTCCTGAAATATATCTTTTTGCTGTCAAGAGAAGATTCCTCTCAGATTCTGCAAGGACAGAAAAGCGAGCTTTTAAGCACGCTTCCATCTTTTCAAGTTTTGACTCCCTCGAAAGCAGCATCCTCCTGACCTCCTTAGGATTCGGACTTCCAGAAGACCTCCTCCTTCGAAGGCAGCGGCGAGGGTCCAGTGCCGCCCTCAGGAACGCCTTGCTCAGCCTTACATCTTTCCCGATCGACCTAATTGCAACCTTTCTGATCTCTTCCCTTCTAAGTTTAGCGGGCATCTTTTTCGTATCGATGCACATACCTACTATGGCTCCAACCAGTTTGTGAGCTTGCCTGAAGGGCAGGCCGTGCTTTTGCACGATCAGTTCTGCAAGATCCAAAGCTGTCAAAAATCCCGTCCTTGAAGCCTCGTCCATCCTTCTCCCTTTGATCTTCAAGGTTGAAAATACGCCCTTGAGAACGGTGAGCGATGATTCAGCTATATCGAAGCTGCTCCAGAGCGATGGCTTGGTCTCCTGAAGATCTCTGTTGTAACCTGTTGGCAGGCCTTTGACCAATGTCAAAGAATTGAGCAGGGAGCCGTAGACATGGCCGGTCCTAGCCCTTATCAGTTCTAGGACGCACGGATTCTTCTTTTGAGGCATGACGCTTGAGGGGGAAGCATACTCGTCCGCTATCTCAACATAATCGAACTCCGATGTAGACCAAAGGATAAGGTCTTCTGACATCCTGCTCAGGTGCGACATGAGGATGGATATTGCGGCGTTCACCTCAATCAAGAAGTCCCTCGAACTTACAGCATCTACCGAGTTGTCCACGATTCCATCAAAACCAAGGAGAACTGTCGTCCTCTCCCTGTCTATCGGGAAACTAGTTCCTCCGATTGCGCAGGCGCCAAGTGGGTTTCTGTTGACCACGGCGAATGCATTCATTAGCCTTTCGAAATCTCTTGAAAGAGCATCAAAGTGTGATAGTAAGTAGTGCCCAAACGTTCCTACTTGAGCCCCCTGGGTGTGGGTGTAGAGGGGCATCATCTGCAACGCATGCTTCCTGGCTATTTTGAGAAGAACCCTCTCCAACTCCAAGATCTTTTTGCAGAGGTTCAGGATGTCTGCTCTAGCCCTCATTCGGACTGCAGTGACAACTTGATCGTTCCTAGATCTGGCCGTGTGCATCTTGCCTCCTTTCGCCGAGCCTGCTGCTTCGATCACCTTGGATTCGAGGAACTCGTGAACGTCTTCAAAACCTTCATCCTTCAGCTCTCCCTTTTCCTTGATATTTTGCAGGGCGATCAGTATCGCCTTTAGGTCCTCGATGCCTATGATCCCCTGCTCATAAAGCATGATGTCATGCGCCATAGTTCCCATAATGTCGTAATCGAAAATTCTCCTGTCTTCGGAAAGAGATGAGATGAAGGAAGCTGGCGCGCCAGCAAGCTCCCTCCTCAGCCTTGACCTGTAGACTCCTTTCAAGGGACCATCTCCAATGGCTGCCAAATCGAAACCAAGCTCCTCCATTAAGCTTTACCATCAGGAATGCCAATTCAAACGGCCGACATCTTTATCTCTTGAGCATAGAACGCCTTTTCAGAGAAAAGATCGAGATGGATCCGACGATCTTCAGAGCCTACGATATTAGGGGGATATACGGGCAGGACATCACGGTCTTGGATGCCACGAAGATAGGCGCTGCATTCGCTGAGATCATAGGATCTGGGACCATATCGGTAGGCTGGGATGTCAGGCTGAGTAGCCAACCACTTGCATACGCCTTCATGGCAGGAGCTGCTGCAAGCGGGTTGCGCGTGATGGACATAGGGTTGGCTCCAACCCCGATGCTTTACTTCAGCGTTGCCAATGAATCCTTGGATGGGGGAGCAATGGTCACAGCTTCGCACAACCCCAAAGAATACAATGGCATGAAATTCTGCAGGCAAAGGGCTCTGAGCTTTTCATACGAGACAGGCATAAAGGAGATAGCAAAAAGATGTCTATCGCCCAGTTTCGAGTTCTCTAATTCTTTCGGCAAAGTCGAGCTGAGGCAAAACTTGAAGGATGAGTACTTGAATTACCTCACGAGGGATGTCGACCAGCGCTGCTCGATGAAAGTCTTGGTTGAGGTTGGTAACGGTTGCTGTGCCATCGTTGGGGAAGCGCTTTCCAGGATTGGCTGCACTGTTTCCCTTATGCATCCAGACCCAGATGGCAATTTCCCGAATGGGACGGTCAATCCAGCCAGAGAGGAGACCGTAAAGGAGCTGGAGGAGGAAGTTGTAAGACAAAAAGCAGACATCGGTGTAGCCCTCGATGTCGATGGCGACAGGGTCTGCTTCATCGACGAAAATGGCCTTTGGACGCAGGGTGACGTAGCCTTCGCGATAATCGCGGAGCCTATCTTGGAGAGGGAAAGAAATGCAGAGGTAGTGGCGGATATTCGCTCCTCAAGAGCTGTTATAGAGCGAATCAAAGAGCTGGGAGGGAGGATCAGGTTCAGCAGGGTTGGGCACTCCTACATAGCAAACGCCGTCATAGATTCAGATGCAAAGATCGGTGGGGAGCTTTCTGGGCACATCTATATCCACGATAGGTACTATGGCTATGATGATGGAATCTACGCTGCCATAAGGATGATCGAAACGCTCTCCCAAAAGGGTGAGACACTCTCTGAAGCTAAATCAAAACTCAGAAAAATGGCCTCCTCTCCAGAGATAAGGATTGGGTTTCCGGATGAGCTAAAGTTCATGGCTGTCATGCACATAAAGGAAGCGCTCAAAGATCAAGGGATCGAATTTAACGAACTTGATGGGGTCAGGGCCGATTTTGAACGCGGCTGGTTTTCAATAAGGGCATCGAACACGGAACCCTGCCTGGTTCTGAGGATGGAGGGGGAAGATTCGAGTTCCCTAGATGACATGACGTCAATGGCCTATGGCTTGGTAAACGAAGCAGGTCGAAAACTCGGCCACAAGCCTAGTCCTCTCTGAGGTAACGATGCAGGGTTCTTTGGTCGCGTGCCAATGGCTGGGCATCGTAGCCAATCTTTCTCAAGTGCTCAGCCAATTCGCGAGAGAAGCCATGCGTCGTGAAGACCCTCTTGGCCCTTGAGCGCTTGACCGTCCTTAAAAGACCATCGAAGTCGCAATGGTCGCTCAGTGGAAAAGCTTCGTCAACCCCCATGACATCTTTGTAGCGCTTGTCGCATGCCCAGCCTGAGAAGGCCATGAAACGCGCCCCAAACCGTTTCTTGAAATACAAGTTGAAAGAGCTCCTTCCACTTCGGCACGGTGCAAATATGATCCACGGCTTCTTCTCAAGGAGTTTCATCCTGCATGCTTCATCCACATTCACCTTCTCCCGAATTCCAATTCCAAACAGCCTGTAGATGTCGTCGTACTTTGCCAAAAGTGGATGGACATAAGATGGTCGAAATTCGTCGAGCAAAAACTCGAGCTGCTGGGCTTTACCCAAGGCATATCCCATGGCCACAACTGGAATATCTTTGCGAAAGCAATCGTCGATGCAATCTCTCGCAACGCCAAGTACATCTTCCAACTTTGGAAATCTGAATTCTTCAAAACCGAAGGTTGACTCGATTATGATCGTTTCAACCTTAGGTGGATCGAAACCTCGTATAGGCCCCCTGCTCCTGTCGCACATGTCTCCTGTGTAGAGGAGGGAATGGCCAACGCGCAGAGCCATCGAGCCAAGTATGTGCCCCGATGGGAAAAGCTCGATGCCTGGAAGAGAGGCTATCTTGAGATCAACTCCCTTTGCAGCAGCAAGCATGGCTGTCTCTTCGGAGCAAATAGCTGGTAAATTCCTGGACACCTTGCGCAGGTGGTCTCCATGTGCGTGGGACACAAAAACATAATCGACGCCATTTCCGTCGTGGTCGTCAAGCCCAATCCGAATACCACCAAGATCTATTTCGATGCCATGCCCCGCAGAGACCTTTACCATTGGTTACGAGGCCAAGAAAAGGTCTATTATCTTTTATCATGCATAACTATCGTAAAATGAGGGTGCATCCTTAGGTTCGTTTAAGACCGTCGAGCTACCCCTCAACCCAGATTATTTTCACCTCTCTTCCCTTTCTTCTTCTGGAGGTCTTTCTGTAGAGGAAGGCAAAGATAAGACCTGCAACGAAACCCCCTATGTGGGCCATGTGGGCGACATACGGATTCACACCTGAGAACTCATAGGCAACCTCAAGTAAGAAATACAGGATTGCCCATACGGCAGCTGGCAAGACCATTGGGAAGAACATGAAGACCAAGATCGGCCGCAATGGAAATAGGACTGCAAAAGCTGCTATAATTCCGAAGATTGCGCCTGAAGCTCCCATTACAGGCACATAACTTGATGGGTATGCAAGTACGTGCACCATGCCACCTGCCAAGCCTGCCAAATTGTAGAAGATGATGAAGTTCCTCCCGCCTATCTCCCTTTCGCACCCTGGTCCGAATATCCACAAAGCGAGCATGTTCATGAAGAGGTGCAGAGGATCGGCGTGAAGATAAACAGATGTCAGCAAAGTATAGATTTTCCATTCCGTTCTGAGGATGATGGGAACGAGGCTGAAGTAGTAGAAGGCAAGCTCCTGCCCGATCAGCAGCTCAATTATGTAGACAGCAACATTGATGCCGATCAAGAAGTATGTTACTTGCGAAACTTCGAAGCGATATCTTGATAGATACAATTCATCCAGTCCTTTCAACTAGCTCTACGCAACCTTCTTCCTAAGCGAAACGCTGGCTAAAAAATATAGGAGAACAATCCAAATTGAAACCACAGACATATCATCTACCACAAACATGTAATTGGATGAATGATCTTTAATTAACTTTTCTAGAAAATCATACGTCACACTAAAAGGATTGTATTTGAGGGCTCCGTTTTGAGGACCATCTAAGAAGAATGCAGGAAGGACAGCAAAGATGGAGAGTAGAGACAAGGTGAGCAATGTGGATGACTTCAAACTTGGATAAAGGGAGAAACACAGTAGCCCCAGTGAGACCGACAAAAGTGTGATGAGGCAAGATACAGCATAGAAATAGGCGATCCAAAGTAAATCCATGCTTTTAGGCATTAGATTGCCATAAAAGACAGAAAGAATTAGCGTTGCCTTGACAAGAGTTAAAAGAACGCTTGAGAGCAGCCTCCCTCCAGTTATGGACCAACTAGACACATTGGATAGAAACAGTTTTGTTATCGCCTCCCTTTCTTTCTCTCTCAAGATGGAACAATCCATAGAACCGAAAACCAAAGCAAGACCAACAAATAAGCCAAACTTATCAATATCATTAGAGTACAAGTTAGCAAATACAAGAAAAGCAGCTGGGAATAACGAATAAAGGATCGTCCTGTCCCGATAGGTCTCGATAACGTTCCTTATCGCCAACAAAATTGGTGTGATCCTCATCTCTTTACTTCTCCCGTAACTTGCAAGTAAGCCTCCTCCAAAGTCGGCATCCTACTTCCTACAGAAATTATCGAAGCTCCCATCCTTCCTATCAAGGTGAAAACCCTGTCAAGCGTCTCTCCTTCGTTATCAACAATCAAGCGAACCTTGTTGTCATCGGTCTTTTCCCAAGATATACCAATGGACCCGAATATGTCAGCCATGTTCTCAGCCTTTATACCTGACAGGAATATTTCAACAGATCCTGTTCCAGCTATACCTCTGGTGAACCTTTTAGGTTCGTCGTCAGCGATAATCCTTCCTGAAGCAAGGATCATCATCCTGCGGCAAATCCTCTCTGCCTCTGAAAGCACGTTCGTTGTCCACAAAACCGTTCGACCAGAGTGCGAGATTGACGAAACATAGTTCCTAACTATGAGGGCATCGTGAGGATCAAGCCCAGCCGTAGGCTCGTCGAACAGGAGAACTTCTGGCTCGTGGACGATTGCAGAACCGATCAAGACTTTCTTCCTAATTCCGCTCGATAGCTCTTTACAGAGCTTTTTCCTTTTGCTTTCAAGTTCAAGAAGAGAGATGACCTCATCGGCCTTTTCCTTCGAGGCCGAGGACTTTAATCCAAAGAGCCTAGCATAAAGGATGAGATTCCTTTCAACTGAAAGATCGTCATATATTTGAACCAGATCAGATACAACGCCAATCTTTCGCTCTATCTTTCCACCTCTCTTGGAAATATCGATACCTGCAATCAAAGCTTTACCTTTGCTTGCCTTTATGATACCCGCAAGCAATCCTACGAGAGTTGTCTTTCCAGATCCACTCGGACCTAGAACACAAACTACCTCCCCCTTTGGAACGTTGAAATTCAAGTTGTCAATTACTAAAGTCCTTCCATAATGTTTACTCAATCCAACCGCCTGGATCGCGTTTGCAGGCTCACTCATCAAGCCTCACTCCCGGGGCATGGCCGCTCCAACACTCAAGATCTAGAGCACATGCGCTCAAGGGCCAGACAGATTCATCGCGGCCGTTTATTTGCCCCGCACTTCCCACCATCGGCCTTAATATTAACATTATCCAGTACATTTGTGGAAAAGCTGAGCGTTCTCCTGCACCCACACAACAAGTCTCTTCACTCCCTCCATAGGGGAGATGATAGGTTTCCATAAGAGTTGCTCCCTTGCTTTCGAAATGTCCGACACATAGACTTTCTGGTCGGAGGGGCGCCAACTACCAAATCTCACCGAAGGTTTCCTTCCAGTCAGTTTTTCGAGAATCTCAAGCAGTTCTATTAGGGAAAGTGTGAAATCTGGGCCTCCTCCAATGTTGAATACGCCCGGTTTTCCATTCCCCCTCAAAAAAGACTCGAACGCTGCGACAAGGTCACTAACGTAGAGCACATCTCTTACCTGCTTTCCAGTACCGTAGATCGTGATGGGTCTCTCCAAGATGGTCGCTCCTGCAAACCACGCGAGCCAACCCTGATCCTCGACCCCGATCTGTCTCTCTCCATAGATGCAGGACATCCTGAAGGAAGCTGCCCTCAGCCCATAAGTTTTGGCATAATCTTGGATGTACAAGTCCGCTGCCAGTTTCGAGCATCCGTAAGGCGTGTGTTCGCAATGGTCTATCGGGAAGTCTTCCGGTATGCCATTGCCATACTCCTTGGCGAATGCATATCTCTTCTCCATCTCAAGGATGCTTATGCGATTGACATTGCCACCATATACTTTGTTCGTAGAGCACCCCACGAAGCTTACGTCTTCCCTAGAACGCCTAATAGCTTCAAGCACGTTTAATGTTCCGAGGGCGTTTACCTCGAAGTCCGTAATGGGGTTTGAGAGTGAGGTGGTAACAGCCGTCTGTGCTGCAGTATGCACTACAGCTTCCACATCTCCCATAACGGACTCGAGTTTCCCAAGATCTCGAATGTCGCCCTCGACCCTGCTTATGGAAGGATACCTCTCGAGGTATGTCCAGTTGTAATTCATATCTGCTCCTTGCCTTCCTAGTAACCTGGCCCTTGAGAGGTTGTCGAAAGCTATGACTTTGTAACCTTTGAGTGCGTAGAACTCGGCCACATGCGAACCCACAAACCCTCCACCTCCTGTTACAAGGATCGAACCGCGCTCAGATTCCAATTGTCCAGCCTCAGCTCTTTTTCCCCATTTGGCCTTCTTATAAGCCCGTTCCTCTATTGAACCCCATATCACCCATGCTGGATGAGCACAAAATCCCTAGATTCAAATTCTCCTGAAGGGAAAGTTCATCTGTTTGGCAAACGTCAATCTCGGCGCTCCAACATGATCGATCACCCTGGCTCGCTCGCAGCCATAAAAATCGACGAAACGGTAAAGCTTCTCGTACTGGATGTGGATGGAACTCTATGGACGAATAGCTTCGATCCTGGCAGACATCCACCTTTCAAGCGCATAGGTTCGAATGAAATAGTGACAGGTGATGGCGAGATCATCAGGCTAAGCCCAGGTTTGTTGGAGTTGCTAAACCAGGCCAATGAAAAGGGCGTCATGTGCTCTTTGGCTAGCATCGGCGATCCAGATGTCGTCCTTGGCATAGTTGAACAGTTCCAACTTCCAACAAAGTTCATACGCCCCCAGCTCGGTTGGAATGGAAAGGATGCGATGATCGAAGAGATACTGAGGCAGCTCGAGTTGGAGGACGGCATAAAAATATCGGATGCGGAGATTTTGTTCGTCGATGACGACGAGAAGGAACTGCTGAAAGTAGGGGACCGTTTCCCAGGAGCCAAACTTGTGAAGGCTCCATAATCGGGGAAGATTGCTCATCCCTCGGTCATGCAGCACGAATCAGAAGGCTGAATCCCACTGCCAGAAGCGCCAAACCTGAAAGCTTCCGAATCCATCGTGCTGCTTTAGCCCATCGCCTCGAAACAAGTTCTTTGATGCTCGAACTCACGACCGACACCAGTACCATTGGAATTCCAATTCCAAGTGAGTAGAAGATGATCGAGAGGAAACCGCTCAGAAATCCCTGCGTCGATATCGCGTAAGCCACTACAGACAGAAAGATGGCCATAGAGCAACCCATCGATGCCAAACCATATGCAGCACCAAAAAGGAACATCCCAATAGGGCCCTTCCTCCGAGAAAAAACGATTAGCAGGTTCGGAGTTGGAAGGTGCGCATCCAGAAGCGTCACCAATCCCATAGCGATAAGAATTAATCCAGATGCTTTCGTAATCAGGCTGACTTGGCTCAAAAACAATCCCAAGCATGCTATCACAAAACCGAAAACGAAGAAGATGCTGATGATACCAAGCGCACCAACAAGTCCCATTTTTACAGCATCGCGCCTCGCTGCTTTCCCACCAAGGTAGTAAAGCATGTATGTTGGAAGGAGAGGATAGCTGCATGGGGAGAAGAAGGTTAAGGCACCAGTTACGAAAGCGAATATAATGCCAGCGGGATCGAACAGCTGCCCTCGCCTCTGCCCATTCCAGTCTCGAAAGAATATATGGGTTGCATGCTAGAAGAATAGCCCGCATGCGATACTTGCTCTTACGAATGCCCTAAGTCAATTCGGACCTCGAAAACTCCATGCCACACTTCTTGCACAGGTATTTTGGGCAGACGGTGAGTGTAACCGTCGTGCCTTGCGATGCTAAATCGGTCGATCCACACTTGGGGCAGAAATATATGGCCAATTTTACCCTCAGGCGCCCTATCACCTCATTAACGAGCGCATGCGCAAGCTTTTCCTCCCCCCTTTCAGAACAGCCTTTCGCCCTCTCAAGCGCCGACATTATCTCCTCAAAATCGCTCCAGTCCATTTCTCCCGATATTTGGATGCTTGCCCACAAATATATACCTCACCTTTAAGGCAAGAATGCTTTGACAAAATCCCATCATTCTGTTAAAATAGATGGGCATTCGGGCGCATCTGTCTCGCATTAGCTAGACCCATGCGAAGCAAAAGCTCGATAGCGAGGTTAAAGGTGATCTCCCCTTATAGATGATGTAGAATGGCAGACTGAAGTCTGTAGACCTGTCTGTGACTAGAATGAGCGTTGTAACGTTGTAGCTGATTCGTTGATAGCGTGCGATAAAGTTCTTGGTCCAGACGAGACGAGGAAGAGTACAAGGATTCTGAAAGGTTCATTCAGGATTGGTTTGGCTCAATGGAAAGAGCGCGTAACTGTGTTTCCGACCTTGCCTGTTGTTCATCTATTTTTGATGATAAAACGGGGCTGCAGGGAAAGCCGTCCTCGCGCCGCAAGGAAGTCGGACCCTGGACCAATCCCTGGACCACTACCATGGTCCTCCGGGTGGCCTTCCCAGACAACCGGGTTAAAAGCCTCATCGAGTTTTTCTCTCCGATGCTCTACCTGGCTGCTCCTTCTGTTTTGAAGGCTGAGCTACAGCCCGACTTTCGGGCGCCTTTGCATCGATATATTAAGCTTCTGCTTTTTCTTATTATTGGAAGAACCGTCACTTTCGGATTGGAACTTTGCAACTTTTCGCGCGGCTCACTCCTATTCGGGTGGCGAATTCTAATCCTCCGAGGTCTTGGCAAGGAAGAGCGTCATGGCCATAACAGCAAGCATCGCTATCGAGACGACGATCGTTACAATCCTCTGGGTTTCGTAGAGTTCGGAGCTGGATACTGAAGGAAGGTAGAACAGCCACATGTAGGCGAGAAAGATTGCAGCGAAGATCGAAGCTGTCAAGTAATACTTGTTCATCCTTTGGTTCCCTTGAATCAAAGCTGTTTTATGCGCTAAATAAGGCCTTCGTCAGGGGTGTGCCTCCAAATCCTCCCTTGAAGACTTAAATGGTACCAACCCCTCTATTTAGCCGAGCCATGCGGGCGCTGCATCTCGCCTCTGCACAGTTAATCCTGCTAGCCCTGATCAGTTTTCCTGCAGCCCGCTCATACGGCAGCTCCAGCATGGGTCCTATCGGTCCTGTCCCCCTCAAGCTTGGAGATGTGGTCTATGTTTTCTTCAGCCCGCCTCTTGGCAAGGTCGTTGTATCGGTCTCCTCCTCAAGTGGAGGCCCTTACAGGCAGGCGACAAACATGAACGAATCCATAACTACAGTCCCAGTACAGATCGGCACACAGGGAACTTACGTCCAGTTCGTGCCTCAGTCAGATGGGCGCTTTTCATTGGTACTGAATGTATCGTCCAAGCAGCCTTTCAACATGCTCCTCGGAGTCCTTACAAGCGATTACTCGAACTTCGCTCCTTACAGGGTCTATACGGTCGAGAGGGCATACTTCGTCGAGATAGTGACGATGAGGGCGCTTGAGGCGACAAATTGGAGCATCTCATTTGACTTCTACGTTGAGCAGGAAAAGGAAGAAGCATGGTTTTTCATTCCGATGCCATCGTGGAGTGAGGTCCTTCTGCTTGGCGCCGCGGTCGCAGGCTTGGCTTATCCAAACGCCTTTCTCATAACCGGCCTCTACTTCAAGTCCAAGAAGGAGGAGGTCTCAACGAAGAGAAAGGTGGGTGTATGCCTTTTCTTAATCATCAGCCTACTTTTGATCTACTGGCTTTACCTGCGGGTGACGAAATAGGATGACTGGAATGGATGAGCTGGAAAAGGAGGTGTTGTTCACTTGATACCGGAAGATCAGGAAGAGGAGTTTATCGACCAGTGGTGGTATAATAGACCGAGGCTTAGAAAGTTTTTCGCTCCATTGCTCTACATCTCATCGTGGCAGTACCGGCTTTGGAGGTTTCTGAAGAAGCCTCCCGAAGAGAGGAGAAAGAAGGTCGAGAGCCAGGCAAAGAAGATCAGGAAGAGGGCGGACTTTCCTAAGGTCTCGGCAAATGACATCATCGGCAGGAAAGAGGAATTCGACAGGGTTATGTTGAGTGTATATTACCACGTTCTGAGAGATCCCCAGGTCCGGAAGGTAACTAACCTCTCCCCACCAAAGCTCTTCGTCATAAAGGGTGGGAGCGGAAGTGGCAAGACTTTCTTCGCCGAAGCATGCCAGAACGAGGCATTCGAAGCAGGATTGAGACATGCGATTCTCATCAACTATGCATCGCTCAAACCTGAACAGGTCTACACGATGTGGTACGGCAGCAGCGCCCAGAGGCTCGGGGAATTCTTCAACTCTGCATTTTCAAGGCCGAGCGTCGTCCTCATCGATGAGTTTCAGGCGTTCGGCAAGAGGTTCACTTCGGCAACTGAGACCGGAATGGAGGAAACAAGGGTTCAGACAACTTTCTTGGAGAGGATAGACGAGCTTCAGAAGAGGAACTACAGAACCATTTTGCTGATAGCGACGACAGAGTACGAGGCACTGACTGAAACACTTCGAAGAAGGGGCGTTGTGGGCACGATAGACCTGGACCGCAATCTCGACAAGCAGATGCTGAAGGAGATAGCAATGAGGCAATGTGGCAAGTTCGGCATAAAGCTCAAGCCTGAAGAGATTATAGAAACTTTGGAAGATTCTGTGAGATCTGTCGGAGGGTTGGAACTTACGCCAGCAGATGTCGTTAATGCTTTCGAGATGGTCATCGACAATAAATCTGCACCACTCCAGAAGAAGCTGGTGGAGCAGTTCAGGAGTGGTAAGACGGAAAGTTCCCTGCCTACGGTCGAGGACATCGGGAGCCAGATAACGCTTAACGATTTCAGGGCCGTTTCTCGAAGGCTCAAATCATATGCAACAGAGGAGAGGACCGAGGCTGCCAAAAAGTCTGTGCTGAGGATAAAGCCAAAAGTTTCTTACAGCGATGTAGGCGGCTTGTATGGCGTAAGGGAAGAGGTCATCAAGGAGATATCGCTGGCCCTCAATCCGGATCTTGCTGTCAAGGCAAGGTACATTCCGCCAAAAGGTTTCATATTCTATGGGGCACCGGGCACGGGCAAGACACTCTTGGCTAAGGCGATAGCTGGGGAGAGTGACGTTTGGTTTTACAGCATCAATGGCCCCTCCATTCTGCAGGGACACTATGGCGATCCAGAGAAGACTGTGAGGAACATATTCGAAGATGCGCGCAAAAATGCTCCAGCCATCATCTTTTTCGACGAGATCGATTCTGTAGCGCCGAGGAGGGGACACTACGATCCAGTGGTTGACAGGGTTACGAGCCAGCTTCTAACTGAGATAGATGGCTTCGTCCCATTAACTGGAGTAGTTGTCATAGGGAGCACGAACAGGCTTGAGGTCATCGATCCAGCCCTACTCGAGAGGTTCACGAGGCACTTCGAGTTCACATACCCGAAGAACAGGAACGAGAAGAGAGAGGTTGTCGAGATCCACTTGAGGCGTTACTTGGATTGTCTTCATGAGGATGCGAAGTCAGACAAGATACTTGAAGTTTTCGAGAAGAAGATTCTAAGCCCAAGGAAAATAGCGGATGCAATAAACGATGCAAACAGGCTCAGGACGAAGGAGATCGAAGCTGCCCAGCAATATCTGCGTGCCTCGAAAGTTGGAAGTGAAAAGATTGAGGAGGTAAAGAAGATCTACAAGCAGGATCTGGAGCGGCTCCAGAAGATAAAGGGGATTTCCGAGGATGATCCGAATTTCCTGATTGTTCTCGAGAGAACCGATCCGTCTACTTATCCACTGATGATTTACCACTTCGAGAAGGCGCTCGAAAACATGGAAGATGAGCGGCTCGAGGAGGCGCGGGAGATGATAGAGAGGACCGTAAGGCTCGAAAAGTCAGAGGTTGGGAAGGCATACGGTCTGGTCGCATTCGGAGATACCGGTCAGCTAGGTGGTTTCGTTGGCGTGATAGAGGTCGTGGTAAACAAGAACGGCTCTGGAAATGTAAGAGTTGTGGGAAGCGAGGCTGGTGAGAGCATCCTTGCGAGCGCCCAAGATGCATTCATCTACCTCAACTCCATCTCAGATTGGCGTTTCAAAACGTATGACGTTTACGTCGAGCTTATCACACCTGCGAAGGGCATGGAAAAGCAGATCGTTGCACCAGGAATCACGCAGCCTCCAGTCTCAGGGCCTTCAGCTGGGCTTGCCATCGGCATAGCAATGCTTTCCGCTTTCACAAATGTCGAAGTAGATTCATCGGTCGTCATGACGGGCGCCATCACCACTAGGGGGGAGGTCTGGCCCGTAGGTGGGCTCGATTACCGGGGAATGGGCAAGATCGAGGCAGCGTTGGCAGACAAGTATGCAAGAAAACTGATCCTCCCACAATACAACTTCGATAATATAGGAGATCTGGGGGTTGTGAAGATGCTGAAGGACAGGGGGATCGAGATAGTTCCAGCCAAGGGCTTCCTAGAGGCAGCTTGCCATGCGCTGGTTGGCGTTAAGAGCGTGGATGATGTCGTAAACCTGCTCGTCCAGGCAATGCCAAGATCTGAAATCAAAATCGAATTTTAAAGAGCAATGCGATGAGCTTGCTAACAGATCCTAAGAGCTGACAGCTCCTTTTCCGAAGCTGGCCTTACATTGAGCGTTACAACTTTACCATCAAATGTGCTGCACTTAACTTCCACAGACCCGTCCTTGGGCGCATCGCTGTACCTCGCTTCGATTCTAGCAGAGGTCAGAATATCCTCCTCGCTCATTGAACCTCGAGCTATCGATACCGGACAACTGAAGCTAGGCACCTCGAAAAGGAGGTCGCCACTCCTGCAAAGCTTCCTAATCTTCTCGTTCTCCTCCCTGTTTCTGCCAACGACGAGCTTCGCCCCAAAGGAAAGGCGGAAGTGCCTTCCTAGCTTCAGAAGCTCGATGTCGCTAAGAGTTGGATCTGGGCAATGCTTTAACAGGTCTCTCAGGCGCTTCGAGAAACCAGGATCTGTTAAGAGGCACCCTCCTGATGGGCATGAAAAGCTAGATATGCGGTAGGTTTTGGCAAGTTCATACTGTTTTTTCCTAGATCTGCCCTTGATAGACAGAAGGAGCTCCCTGTCGATCCAACCTTCCTTCTCAGCCCTCGTCGGTGGCAGGAACTTTGCTGAAAGCGGCCTTAGTACAAGGTCCTCAAGGTCCGATTCCTTTTCGATCAATCTTAGGGCCTCCATGCGCTGCGACATGGGCCTCTGTCCCAGGACCTCTCCCGTTACCAAGAATGATGCGCCGATCTTTTCCATGAAAGCCTTTGCTTTCTTAAACATCAGTATCCTGCAATCTATGCACGGATTCAGATTGCTCCCATAGCCGTGTTTTGGATTCTTGACGATTTCCAAGTACTCCTCAAATAGAGGCACGATGTGCAGCTTAATGCCAAGCTCCTCCGCCAACTTTGCAAGGTCTCCACAGCCTTTCCTGCACTGGCAAAAGGGGGAGACGAAGTTAAGGGCCTCCAACCCAATTCCTTGCTGCAAAACAACCTTTGCCGCAACTGCGCTGTCAAGCCCTCCAGAGATGAGTAGCAGCGCTTTCGTTCGCACCACCTCGAGCTAGCATATCCTTGGCAGTTGCTCCCCTGTGAGCATATCTACTATTCTTTCTCCTCCGATCCTCGTCTTCATGATGACCGTTCCTCTTGGTCCATCAGTAACCTCTCCGATTAACTGGGAATCCTTGCCATGCTCGTGTCCCCGCATGACCTCCAAAACCTTTGGGGCATCCTCGCTCGATACGAACACCACGACTTTGCCCTCATTTGCAACATACATAGGATCCAATCCAAGCATTTCGCACGCTCCCCTCACCTCGTCCCTTACAGGCACCGATTCCTCGTAGATCCTTATCCCAACCCCAGACTGAATTGCAATCTCGTTCAAAGCCGTAGCCAGCCCTCCCCTTGTCGGATCCCTCATGGCATGCACCTCCTCGCTGGTCTTCAAAATTAAAGAGACCAAGCTGTTCAGGGGCGCACAGTCGCTGCAAATTGGCACCTTGAAATCCAGCCCCTCCCTTTGGCTTAGAATTGCAATCCCATGGTCGCCCACGAATCCACTGACTATAACCTTGTCTCCCACCCTCGCGTTGGAGCCGCTCACCTCTCGGATCACGATGCCCAGGCCAGAAGTGTTGATGAAGATCTTGTCAACACCTCCAACTCCAACGACCTTCGTATCGCCAGCGACGATCTCAACATCCGCCTTCGTGGCTGTGTCCCGAATCGAGTCAAGGATCCGCCTGAGATCGGCCATTGGGAATCCTTCCTCAACTATCAACGACAAAGTCATGTACGCTGGCTGAGCACCGCTCACAGCGAGGTCGTTCACGGTTCCGCAGACAGCAAGTTTGCCTATGTCCCCTCCCCTGAAGAATATTGGATCTACGACGAACGAGTCTGTCGAGTATGCCAACTTGAGATCACCAAGCCTGAAAACAGCACTGTCATCCAACCGTCTAAGGATCAAGCTCCTGAACCTCGTCAGGATGTCCCTCTCGATAAGTTGGCGCGTCAACCTTCCACCGGCACCGTGGTCGAGCAGCACTCTTTCCCCAGAGCTCATCTCTTAGTAGCACCACCTGAATATCTGTAGAATGCTGCACAAGTGCCCTCCGATGAAACCATGCAAGGTCCAACTGGCTTCGAGGGCGTACACGCTCTGCCAAAGAGGCTGCATTCGGTAGGGCTCTTGATTCCCCTAAGAACCTCGCCACATGAGCAACCAGCGGGTTCCACAGCCTCCCCAAGGTCAAGATCGAAGATACTCAGTGCGTCATACTCCCTGAAGCGCTCCTTGAGTTCCAAGCCACTTTCTGAAATCCTGCCGAGGCCCCTCCAATCTGAGTCGCAAACATCGAACACCTCTGACATTACTTTCTTCGCAACTGGATTCCCTTCCGGCCTTACCGACCTTTTGTACTGGATCTCAACTTTGCTTACTCCTTCATCTATCTGCCTCAGCAGGTAGAGTATCGACTGGAGTATGTCGAGGGGCTCAAAACCAGCGATGACGCATGGAATTCCATACTCTTTCGGAATGAACTCATACGGTTCCGAACCTATGATTGTACTTACGTGGCCTGGGCAGATGAATCCGTCCACCTTTACTTCTCCAGCTTCGAGGAGCGCCCTCATGGCTGGCGGGATTAGCTTGTGGGCCACTATCAATTTAAAGTTCCCGATTTCCCTCTGGGCTGCATCAAGCACTGTGCAAGCTGTTCCAGGAGATGTCGTTTCAAAACCAACACTGAGAAACACGACCATCTTCCCATCTTCCTTCTCTGCGAACCTAAGGGCATCGAGCGCCGAGTAAACGACCCTTATGTCGGAACCGAGGGCTTTCTCGATTTCCAAGCTGCTTCTTGACCCTGGAACCTTTACCATGTCACCAAATGTCGCGAGTACAACGCCTTTGCGACGACCCACCTCAATCGCCGCATCGAGAACATTCGTTGGCGTAACGCAGACAGGGCAGCCTGGTCCGGAGATCACATTCACCGTCTTTGGCAACATCCCCCTTATTCCGTGCCTGAAGAAAGCCATCGTGTGGGTCCCACATATCTCCATTAAGGTAACATTTCTTTTCGCTAGGCTCCTTATCTGCTCCAGAAGGCTCCTGACGAGCCTCGGGTTTTGAAACTCGTCAACGAACTTCATAGAATTCCTCCAGCAGCTTTAGGGTCTCCATTGCCTCTTTCTCATCAAGCTTCTGGATGGCGAAACCAGCGTGGAGCAGAACATAGTCGCCTACTTTGACGCCAGAAACAAGCTGAACGTTTGCTTTCCTGATCGCTCCACCTATCTCAACATCTGCCAAGTATCCTTCTATTCCTAAAACCTTTGCAGGTATTCCCAGGCACACCTCTTGATCACTCTCCACCAACCTTGAAAGCTGCAACAGCTGCCTGGCCCAAGCTTATGCCACCGTCGTTTGGTGGTACAGCCCCGTGCAGGTGGCACACAAATCCCTCTTTCTCGAGCAGCTCTAGCGCCATCTCGGTTAAGAGCTTGTTCTGAAAGACCCCGCCGCTCAGAGCAACTTCCTTTATGCCCGTCTCCTGTGCAATGATCGTGCAGCCATCCAGGATGACTTGAGCTACCGTCCTGTGGAACCTCCCAGCCACGATTCGCTTGGGTGTGCCTCTCTCCACATCCTCCGCAAGCTCCATAATCGTTTTCTTTGGGTCAATTTCGAAAGCACCACTCCTTTCCGTCCTTATTTCGAACGGATATGCCTTCAATTCTCGCTCACTCGCAATGGCCTCTAGCTCCATTGCAGCCTGACCTTCGTATGTCGAGATATCGCATATTCCGAGTATGGAAGAGGCTGCATCGAAAAGCCTTCCGGCACTCGATGCCAGGGGGGAGTTTACATTCCTTTCAATCATCCTTTCGAGCAGAACGATTTTGTCCATGTCCCATCTCTTGCATATCTGGAGTTTCTTAAAGTCGGGGCCTAACGAGGCATGTAAGTAGGATATAGCCATCCTGTAAGGTTCCCTAGCGGCAGCATCCCCTCCCGGAAGGGGAATGTACATTAGGTGACCAAGCCTCTTAAATCTGGAGTATCGTGCCAGCAGGAATTCAAAACCCCAGCTCCTTCCGTCAGTACCGTAGCCAGCTCCATCTAAAGCTACGCCGATAACCTCCCCCTGGATGGCGTTCTCTGCCATACAACTCGCAATGTGTGCATGGTGATGCTGAACCCCCACATGCTCTCCAGCACGCTCAAGAGCGTACTTGGTTGACACATAATCTGGATGAAGGTCGTGAGCTATGATCTTTGGATCGATCGAGAAAAGCTTCTCAAAGTGGCTAACTGCGTCCTTGTAGTAGTTGAAGGTCTCGATCGTCTTCAGATCGCCTATGTGCTGACTTAATATCGCCTTGTCGCCCTTCGCCAAGCAGAAAGTGTTCTTCAGCTCCCCTCCACAAGATAAAGAGCTTTCGATGCGGAAATGGAGCCTAATGGGATAAGGAACATATCCCCTCGACCTTCGCAGAACGCATTCCCTGCCTCCCATGATCCTAGCAACAGAGTCGTCGCAACGGGAAACTATGTCTCTATTGTGCATTAAGAAAAAGTCAGCCAAACTCGATAGTTCTCTTAAGGCCTCTTCGTTTCCAACAACGATCGGCTCGTCGCTGGAATTTCCGCTCGTCATTACAAGAGCTCTAAGAGGTGGCCTGAATAAAAGGTAGTGCAGGGGTGTATAAGGGAGCATCACGCCCAGGTGGTTGGTTCCAGGAGCTACGAATCTAGATATTGGGCAATCGCGCACCTTTTTCAGCAAGACGATCGGCCTTTTTGGGCTCTGAAGCAGCTCCCTTTCCTCGGCAGAGATTTCACAAAATTTCGCTGCCGTTTCCACATCCGGGCACATTACGGCAAGGGGTTTCATCTCCCTCATCTTCCTATGTCTCAGCTTACCTACCGCGTCGTCATTCTCTGCATCACATGCAAGATGGAAGCCTCCTATCCCCTTTACCGCGATTATTGCTCCAGAGACCAGCAGCTCAGCAACAAGTTTAATCGGGTCTCGTGATATAATGAAACCTTCCTTCGATACTAGGTAGATGGATGGTCCACAAGTTGGACAGGCGTTCGGCTGTGCATGGTACCTTCTGTCCTCAGGTTTGCTGTATTCGTTGGCGCATTTCGGACACATTATGAACTTCTTCATGCTTGTCCTTACCCTGTCATATGGAATGGATTCTGTTATTGTGAATCTCGGACCACAGTTCGTGCAATTTATGAAAGGGTACGAGTAGCGTCTGTCGAGTGGGTCCATCATTTCCCTGATGCAATCTTTGCAAGTAGCGATGTCTGGAGAAACGAGCGCGGTTCTGAGGTCCTCCTCCGCGCTTTCCATTATGATGAAGGAGGAGTAGCCCTTTGGATCATGAAAATCTATTGTTTTGCTCAGTATGCTGGCCGCGGCTGGGGCATGTGTCGATATCTCCCTGTAAAATTCCAAGACTGCTGCATTTGGGCCTTCCACCTCTATCTCCACGCCTCTTGTAGAATTCAACACCCATCCCTTGAGGCCCAGGGATTTCGCCAGCCTGTAAATGAATGGCCTGAAACCTACACCCTGGACTATACCTTCGACCAAAATCCTAGCAGCTTTCATGCCCGAAGGTGAATGCTCGCCATACGCCTCTTCAGCAAGCGAGCTTTGCTCGTCGCGTCCAGCTTTAATCTCCAAGGAGGCGCTTCCCTTGCCTTAGACTCGGTCGCGCAAGATAACGGCGTTATATATCCTTGTCTCCCGATAACAAGACTGGGTGCGTAAGCATGCTAAAGTTCCCCGTAAGCGATTAATTTGTAAAATCATCTAGCCTTCACGTACAGCTTCTATCTAAGCGCCTCGATGTTTGCGCACCTTGAGAACTTTCCAGATCTTCCATCATATTTATTCCGACTTTACTTAAATTATCACAGCTATTTAAAAGATGGGCATTTTGTGGGAAAAGATTGTTTATCTTACACGAGCAGTTTTGGTTCTTCTATCTACTCGCCTTAATCTACCTGCACTTCGCGCTCATCCCCTTGCCTGAAGGGATCGCTCCATATATAATTGGCAACCTTTACCTTTAGAGCATTTTCTGTGAACTTCTGGAATTCGATTGGTCTGAATAGAGCGCTTAGTAAAACAATAAAAAATGCTATATTTTTTCTATTGGGCTTCTTTTTGGAGGAATTTATCTTTTATAATTAATTTGGAGCTGGGTGAGGGATTTTCGCCTCGATTCGAACCCCTTTTAAGGGTCGCAACCAACCCTCTTTACACGGCTCTGCAGGCCGTTAGGCCACAGCCAACAGTGCTTGCCTGACCGTTCGGCCACCCCAGCAGGTTTGCCAAAAGGTGATTTTCATATAAGCATTGCTGCACAAAAAGCATATGGGCCATTTCCGAGCAAGGGATCTTAAATTTCAAGCCCTAGGATGTCGTACAGTTCAGATCTTGTAGCAGAGCACGCACTCATGCTCCGCCGCCTTTCCCTTGTGAAAATCGCAAACCAGACCACTTTTCCTCAAATCCATACAAAGCCTGCAGAAGTGTATCATCGAATCGTCTGCCGAAGCTCGGCCAGATGCTATCTCCTTTGCAAGTCTTCTTGCAGCTGACTTTATCTTTGGGGCCGATTGCACGCTCTTCATCTTTTTTTCACCGCGTTTCGAAGAGAAGTATTGGCTGATCGCAGCCTGGGATGTTCCAAGCTTTTCGGCAGCCTCAACCTGTGTAAACCTGTGTTTGACTACAAGCTCCTTTGCCACAAGACATCGGAATGCAGGAAGCACGTATTGCACAACGGATTCACATGGAGGTCGCATGGCAAGTCGCGCATTATAACGCTGTTATGGTTCTAATATAAAAAGATTCGGTTTCCCTCGAAAGTAAAAGTCCGTTGCAAATCGCGAATCTATGATAAGATCGATACAATGGCGCACTTTCTAGATGGAGAAAATTTTAATAGCTCTGAAGAGATAACAATAAATCTTCGTCCTGGACTGGTATTTTGAGCTTACCAAACCGGAAGGAAGTACTTTGAAGAAAATCTACATGGACCACTCCGCAACAACTCCAATCGATCCAAAGGTCATGGAAGCAATGGCTCCATATTTTTCTGAGAAATTTGGCAACGCCTCGAGCCTGCACAGCTTTGGTCGGGAGGCATTCGAGGCAATTCAAGAATCGAGAAGAAAAGTTGCTGACCTTATAGGGGCAAGCCCCGAAGAGATAATCTTCACAGGCGGAGGAACTGAGTCCGACAACTTGGCCATAATCGGCTCGGCTCGAAAGATGATGAAGAAGGGGAGAGACCATGTGATCACATCCAAGATAGAGCATCCAGCCGTCCTCGAGACTTGCAGAAGCTTGGAAGAGGAGGGTTTCAAGGTGACATACTTGGAGGTCGACAAGGATGGCCTCGTATGTCCTGAAGCAATAAGGAGAGCCATTACAGATAAGACGGCTCTGATAACTGTGATGCATGCGAACAACGAAATCGGAACGATCGAACCTATTGAGGAGATAGGCGAGATAGCTTCTGAAAGGGGAGTAACTTTCCATACCGACGCCATCCAATCTGTTGGGAAAATTCCCGTCGATGTAAATAAGATTGGGGTCGACTTGCTCTCATTATCGGCTCACAAGATATATGGCCCTAAAGGGGTTGGAGCCCTCTACATAAGAAAAGGTGTCTCGCTGCAACCTCTCATCCACGGAGGAGGACATGAGCGCGGGCTCAGGTCCGGCACGGAGAACGTTGCTGGCATCGTTGGATTGGGAGCATCTGCAGAACTTGCAAGGTTAAGACTTGAGGAAGATTCTAAACACCTAACGAAACTCAGGGACAAGCTGATTGAGCAGGTACTTGAAGGGATAAGTGAATCTCACCTCAACGGCCATGCGACCAAGAGGCTCCCAAACAACGCTCACTTCAGGTTTTCGGGCATAGAGGGCGAATCGCTCATACTTGAGCTCGATGGGAAAGGCATCGCAGCATCAACCGGATCGGCTTGCTCTTCCAAGAAGCTTGAGCCCTCGCACGTACTTATGGCAATAGGTTTGAATGAAGTGGAGGCCCACGGATCTGTTCGTCTTACGCTCGGGCGTGAGAACACAGAGGAGGAAGTCGAATACGTTGTCGAATGCTTAAAGGAATCTGTTGGAAAGTTAAGGGCGATCTCTCCCCTCTGGAAGAAAAAATTCAAATTAGAGAGCTGGAGCGCACAGCTCAGAGGGAAGAAACGTTAACATCCGATTCTGCGCAAGCATATGCGCTTATACATACTCGGTCTCCTGTCCTCGAATAGATCGTTGAATCTCGTAACTCTCTTGTCATTCGCATCTTCGGGCCTAATGTTAACCACCTTCATGTCCTCCACCGTGCCGCTCTTAGCTAAGACGCTCATGTCAGGACCAAGTATCTGGCTCCTCCCAGTAAATCTCAGAGAGCGCTCAGCTCCAATCCTGTTCGCTGTCACGACGAATACCCTGTTTTGGAGCGCTGAACCCAGCATCGCCGTTTGGCAATATGGTAGGACCAAATTCGCAGGATGACATACAATCTGCGCACCGCTCAGTGCCAGCACTCTAACAGATTCTGGGAAGAACCAGTCAAAACATATCATCATCCCAACTTTTGCGCCCTTCACAGTGAAAACTCCAAAACCTGTATCTCCTGGCTTAAACCAAATTTTCTCCTCCCCGAAGAGGTGGCTCTTCCTGTAGGTTCCACAGTGACCAGAAGGACCGACAAGAATTGCAGAATTGTAGAAGCCTTTTCGAGTTGCTTCGCAGATGCCAGCGCAGATATGCATGTCATTTTCCCTGGCAAAATCGGCCAGTGCTTTCGAAGTCGCTCCATCTGGTATTTTTTCAGCCATCTTCCTAATCTCCACCTCGTCCTTGAAAACATATCCTGTATTGAAGAGCTCTGGCAAAACCATCAGTTCGGCTCCCAGCTTTGCAGCCACATCCAGGAGCTTCAAGGCCCTCTTCAGGTTTCTTTCCTTCTCCCCGAAAGTTGGGCGAAACTGCACATAACCGATTCGCATAGTTTTTCGCAGTCCACAGATACCTTAAGCTTTCCTGTCTCTTCACCGGCTTTTCAAGAGCTGCTCCAACAACTCTTTGGCTCTGTCCAGCCTGATCTTCCTTTCCTCAACCATCATAGATGCAACTTTGTCGACAAGCTCCCCTTCCGCGCCCGCCGCTATTGCCACATTTCTAGCGTGCAGTGACATATGCCCCCTCTGTATTCCCTCAGTTGCAAGCGCCCTGAGTGCTGCCAAGTTCTGGGCCAGTCCAACTGCGCAGATAACTTCTCCCAATTCAGTAGCGGACTTTACACCTAATATCTTTACCGCGATTCTTGCAATTGGATGCGTTGTCGTTGCCCCTCCCACAAGGCCGACGGCAAGAGGCATCTCAAGGGTTCCCACAAGGTCTCCATCACGGTCCTTCTCCCAACATGTCAGTGGTCTGTATTCCCCCGACCTAGCTGCATAGGCATGGGCTCCAGCCTCGATAGCTCTAGTATCGTTACCGGTCGCAAGCACGACAGCCGTAACGCCATTCATTATGCCCTTGTTGTGTGTCGAAGCTCGATAAATGTCGGAGCAAGCAAATGCATAAGCATCGAGGATAGCATCAACAACTTCAGCACCTCCCAGCGCATCTTTGGAAAACGTTGCCTTAGCTCTCATGATGCGCTCGGTCGCAAGGTTCGAGATAATTCTCAAGAGTACCCTTCCTCCCGTTATCTCCTCGACAAAGGGAGCGACAGCCTCTGCCATGGTGTTCACAGCATTCGCACCCATCGCATCCTTGCAATCGACGAGAAGCTCAGCTATGAGCATCTGGCCGCGAGGCGTATCGATGACCTTTGCCCTAAGGTCCTTGGCTCCGCCACCAAGCGAGACAAGCACAGGATCCTGTTCGTTGGCCTTCTTCAAGACAGCATCTTTCTGAGAAAGTAGCGAAAGCCTAGCAGAATTTGGATCGGGTAAGCCAACAACTTGTATCTGACCGATCATGACCGAACCCGTGCTGCTGGTCCTGAATCCGCCCTTCGGCCGTGCCATCTTCGCGGCATTGCTTGCAGCAGCAACGACGGAAGGCTCCTCAATTGCCATCGGTATCAAGTAATCCTTCCCGTTGATGAGGAAGTTAACAGCGATTCCCAAAGGTACGGGGAATGTGCCTATCACATTCTCGATCATTCGGTCTGCCAAGTCAAGCCTCAAGCTTCCATCCATCGCAACCAATTCAGCTTCTCCATCTGACAAGCCAGCGATCTCCTTAACCTTCTTGAGTCTCTCTTCAGGCTTCAACTTGTAGAACCCAGAGATCCTTGAACCACGTTCGGCATCTGTCTCCATGTTCTACCACAACTTCGCAAGCTCTTGCCGATAATATAAAGGCTCCCGCGCTGAAAAAAACAGGAATTGCCATCTGGAATTTTTCGATAGGGATACGAAGATCTCAATGACAGAATCGGTTTACCCACAAGTGGTGGAAAGCGCATCTCCATGGCGGAGTGAATAGCACCTCATCCACTTTTCGGTCTCAGCAGAAACTCTGATTCTTCACGGATCCGGGCCAATGATCTCTTCATAGACCGTAGAAGGGAGACGAAGCCAGATATTTATGCATAGCATCTTTGAGCAGGATTTTTGGCACTCCTTTTGTACCACCTGGGTGGCCTGTGCCAGGTGTACCATCTGGAGCGTTAGACATTAATATAAGATAAAACTTCATGTCTTGAGGTGCTGGAGCGGCTTGAAAACCTCCCTGCAAAATGCAAAGGTGTTGAG
>CAZWAU010000050.1:0-3308 GCA_964631995.1 uncultured Nitrososphaerota archaeon | reverse complement strand
CTTGAGCATCCTTCTTATCCTGAGCTCCACCCTAGGCTTCAGCTTTGGTGGCCTTCCGCTTCTCGGCTTGTCTTTCAAGCCATCGATGCCCTCAGCATCGTACCTTCGAAGCCACTTGCTCGCCCATGGCCTCGTCCTGTGAAGCTCCTTCGCCACTCTGGCTGAGACCGCTCCGTCGCCCTTCACCCTCAGGATGAGTAGGAGCCTCTCCTTCACATCTGGATCTACCTCGTTCCGATAGACCTTTTCCAGCGACTCCTTTGCCTGCCCTTCCAGGAGGACTTTGGATGTGTTCATAATTAAGGCCAGACTAGGCTGGGAAGAGGTTAATTAACTTATGTCTGCCAGGATATAAGGCCATATCGAGTGATCTGAATTCTTTCTATGAAAGACTGCATCCAGATGACCCCCACAGGAACATAGAACTCACTGTCGAGTCCACCAAGAGGGCCAGCACCGATCTTAAGATAGAATCATTCGGAAGGGAGGGGGAGGACCCAAGGGCATTGACAAGCGAGGGGCACCAGGACTCCCTTGGATTGTGCATCTTCCTGGCGTTCGTCAAGAATTTCAACGAAAGTTGTCATTTGATCATATTGGATGATGTGGTTACTACCATAGACGCCCAACATAGAGGGGCTATATGCGAATTGCTCATGGAGGAGTTCAAGGATTACCAGTTGATCGTGACCACGCACGATGAGGTGTGGTATGATCAGTTGTGCAGCCATCAGCGCGCCTCTGGAATGAACGGGAACTGTTTAAACCTCAAGATAATTCACTGGTCACCCGAAACTGGTCCCATAATCGAGTCCTATAAGCCGCGATGGGAGAGGATACAGGAGAAGATCAACTCTTCCGATAAACAGGGGGCGGGGAACGAGGGCAGGCAGTACCTCGAATGGCTACTCAAGAAGATCTGCAAGGTCACCATGGCACCCGTGCCTTTCAAGGCACCACCTGATTATACTGTTGCCGATTTACTATCTCCAGCAAAGAGGCGCATCGAGGGGTTGATAGCGGATGATGCGCACAGGATGGAGATCCTTAGACGATTTAAGGACCTAGAAAGTCAGGTGATCTTAGGGAATATACTTTCGCATGATAATCCTAAGGCGGAAGAGGTATCCATCGCCGAGGTAAAGAGGTTTTGTGATTCCGCACATGAGTTGGAAAGGGCATTTTGCTGCTCGGAATGCGGTTCCTTCCTCAAGTATTATCAGGATATGAAGAGATTGAGATGCCCCAACAGCAAGTGCAGATGCCTTATGGAGATAGTTTGCAAATGAGCCGGTGGTATAAGCCATCTTTCGAAAGGTTCATCTTTTATAGTATCGCTATTGCATTCATCTTTGCAATCGCATTTAATGCCTGTTGGTATTCGTTGATCATTCATCAACCTGTTAATATCCTAGGTTTCATGATAGTTACAATCATCCTAACTATGCCTTTCTCTTTGTCTCAGGTTTCATCTTGGGTATTATAATGCTGGCATTTAGATTAATCAATGCCCTAACGCAGAAGAAGGATAAGATAGTTGATCAACCTACTGAGCAAGAATCTCCACCACCTGAAGAAGAGGAAATAGAGGAGGAAGATGAGGAAGAGATAGAGGTTGATGAGGACCTTCTGGGACTTGGACTCGGTATACCTCCTTAAAACAGGAGATAACTTTGATGAGACATAGTTCATCATCACCAAGAGAAAGCCTTAGATCTTTCTTAATCCTTCAATAAAGGGTCTATTTTAATATGAAACTCGAGCTCAGCCTCGATTTGGCTCGTAGATACAAGAGCCCAGCGCAACGCACCCGCGTTTTAACCCAGGCTTGGATCGGCGAAAACATGTACTGTCCTTCCTGCAAGGCTGATCGACTCGAACAAACCCCCGAAGGTGAAAAGGTCGTTGACTTCGTTTGCCCCGAGTGCTGCGAATCCCTTCAGCTAAAGAGCAAGAAGGACAAGTTCAATGGCAGGGTGGTCAATGCGGCCTATAAACTCATGGTAGACGCAATTGAAGATGGACGCGTGCCCAGTTTCTTCTTCCTCAATTATACCCCCGGTCTTTGGAGGGTCAAGGATCTCTTTTTAGTACCTAGATATTTCATCTCCCTCTCAGCCATAGAGCCATGCATGAAACTAGGGCCATCTGCGAGACGCGCGGGTTGGCAGGGATGCAACATCCTCTTGGACCGTTTGCCTCAGGAGGCACGCATATACGTAGTCTACGGATACGAGGCCATCCCTTCGATCGACGTGAGGAATCGATGGCGCCAATTCTCGTTCCTCAAGCAGGAGACTCCTTCCTCGAGGGGATGGACGGCCGATGTCCTCGCCTGCGTCCGGAAACTCGGTCAAGATGCGTTCACGCTACCTGATGTCTACGGCTTCGAAGGCTGCCTTTCAGACCTTCACCCATCCAATAAGAACGTTCGTCCGAAGATCCGTCAACAACTACAGGTGCTGAGGAACCATGGTATCATTAAATTCCTTGGAAATGGCAGATATAGGATAAGGCAGTAGGGCGTCAAGGTCACGAGGATGGTAGGCTCGAATCCAGCACGGGTGAGGTGCGACTTCTCTGACGCCCGTCCACCTCTATTAAATTCCTATTTAAGCCCCCATGAATAGCCCAAAGCTTTGCCAGGGGAATAAACAATAGGGGTGAGGTGGCAGGCTGGATCATTATAGAACCAGGAGCGGTGCATGCCTGCTTGTGGACTATTCTTGGTATGTAGTTAGGTACAAGTTTTCGTCACACATAGATAGAATAAACTCCCTTATTATTGCTCTTTGGATAGATAATTTCCTAAACATGAACGAGGTTTGATGTACGCCAGATTCTTGGCCCATGCCCATAAGGCTATGCTCCAACGAACTCTTTTTTGCGCTCAAAACGGGGAGATCTAGACCTTTTGAGCTAACTTCCTATGGGATCCAAAACCAAGCCTCATAAGAATGATCTTGCTAATAGGGAAAGCTATAATCCATCGAATTTGGTTTGTGATTATATGAAAATAACCACCAAAAATGGAATAGATAATTAAATGACATTGAAAATAGTATTATAAAGTTATATGAAGTCATCTCATAAATACCTCCTGAGAAGTATGACGATGCATCCTAGGTGTACGAATCCAAGAAAGTTCTCCAGATACCGTTCGTATCTAACTACAAGGTGTCTGAAGTTCTGCAGCCATGCGAAAAGCCTCTCAACGGTCCATCTCCGCTTGTAGCGCCTAAGCGCCCTTCCATCCTGTGTCGGAGAACTTTTTCTGTTCTCTCGATGTGGAGCAATCATCTCTATCC
>CAZWAU010000049.1:0-10764 GCA_964631995.1 uncultured Nitrososphaerota archaeon | reverse complement strand
GAATCTGGTATGCGATCTGCATCAGTACGACAAAGACCATGTACCAGAGCCAACCTCCTAGAAGGACATTGAGCGGAGCCATGTAGAGGACTGCAACGAAAACTGGGTTCTTGTTGAACTGCGCGAATCCAGCAACCGAGGCTAGTGGCGAGGATGAGTCGAGGTAGTAAGTGCCCATGAGGCAGGTGTTAACCCTCCAGCCGTAGATGTCCGGGAACCAGGGGAACATGTATGCCAAAAGGAGAGGAATCTGGTACGCTATCCCAGCTGCTATGCCAACTATGAAAGGCAACCCGAGCCTTTCCTTGAGCGGCTTATCTCCGCTGGCTTTTTCGATCAGATCTATGGCAATCCTCGTGTGGGGGAATGGGACCTTCTCGACATCGATCCATCGCCTCCTCCATATGACGCCCCAGCCAAGTGCGAAAAATCCGCATGCAGCAAAGAATATGCCCCACCAGACTATGGCGGGAAGCCATGCTCCCCATTCAACTGGTGCGCCGCCCGATATCATCGGTTGGACTACCTCGGCAGGAGGGACCAAAAGCGTGGACCATGGAAGTACCTCTGGAGCAAAGTTCACCCTGTCGTAGATGAAGTGAGGTAACCCTCGCCCAATCGGGAATTCGTCGGAAGACGTAAAGCTAAGCAGCGCGGTGCTCATCGAGTAGAGGTAGGTGAAGTAGGCCAAGCTCACCTTTTTACCCGACAGTTTTCCGAACAAGCTTGCGATTATGATGAGCAACAGGGGAAGTACCATGACGACGAGCTTGCAAGCAATAGAGCCAATTGCGTACCAAGCGCCGTTAGGCTGCAGGCACGTATGAAGCGGCCCTAAGAAGCTGATCAAAACGGTAAGGACAAGTATCTGTACCCAAGGTACTCTTTCAACAGCTACTTCAGACTTTTCGGTACTCATGAAGTTGCACCTTTCCCTAAGCCGGCTCATCCTTTCTTTATTTATATAAAACTTTTCTAATTTTGCGCCTCAAAAAGCTCAAATCGGCTCTAGCTGGAGCTGCACGAAACCAGTACGCAAAAGCCAATAAGGCCAATATTGCTTTCAGAAGCTTATGACATACTGCGTTAAGTGCGGCACAAAAAATGAAAGAAACGCATCTGCCTGCATCAGATGCGGAGCAAGCCTGTTCGCAAACGATCCACATCGCGAAGACGAGTGCTTTGGGCTGCCACATGGTAGCATGGTGGCAAGCATCGTCTTCGGGCTAATCATCATTTTTGCCGGAGTGTCTTGGCTTGTTGGGTTTGACTTCTGGAAGTTGTTTTGGCCGCTTCTTTTAATCATCTTCGGGCTTTTGATCATCATCGGATCTTTTTACAAGTTCAGGCGAAGCTGATACTGCCATAGCATTGCCGCATGTTTTGCAGATTTTCTCGTGGTTCCACTGCGAGAGCGATATCCTGGTGACAATCCAAAAAATGATCAGTAGTATGAGGAAAGAGTCGATCTCAAAGCTTCTAGCAGCAGAATCAACTCCGATGAAGATGAGGCAGGATCCAAGTACAAGGCAGAAGTTTGAAAACAAACGCAAATTGCTCTTAATTTTCAGATTCAGAGGATGAGTCGATTGGAGTAGCCCTAAACTAGTGCCCAAAATTCCAAAGAAAACTGCATAGAGGTCCGTCTGAAGAAGGTTGAGTGCGTACGCGAAGGTTGCAACGAGGGCTGCGATAGCTCCAAGGCAGAGCCCAGTGCAACCGGAACAGAACTTCCCTTTGCCAATTTTGATAACGTGCTCCGAAAAGTTTCCGCAATCTGGGTGATGGCCCCTCACCTTAAACCTTCCTGCGCAAGATGGCTTTTTTCCATACTGGCCAATAATGGTCGCGTTCCCAAAATCTTCGCTGAGGTGGAAAGCCCTTGAGCACCATCTTGGGAACTGAGTTGCCAAGATTCCGAAAGTGCAGATCGAACCGAAGATTGCGCTTGCAACTTGTTTGCGCAATGGAAAGTCATTTGCTACAACTGGAGGATCGATTGCGATAACAGCTGCCAGAAACAGGCCAAAGAAGGAGGTGCAAACCAGAAAGGGAATGTGTTGCTTCATGCTCATTTCATGGAGCATGCGTTTCGCTCTCATGGCAATTCCTTCAACTGCTTCACGATGCCTCGCATTGCCATGTACCAGTAAACCCTTCTCCTTATTTCGTTTTTAGAGAAAAGCCCCCTAAATCTCCTTTGCCAAGAGCCGTAAAAGCTTCTGTAGCAAGCATACAGTTCCTGCTGCACCTCTTCCCTCAGAAGTGTTTCCGTCGGCATTATGGCGTGAACCATGTCGTAGTTGGCCCAGTTCCAGTCCTCTATCCATCCATTCCTCGCCGCCTCCTCATAGATCTCGGTTCCAGGAAATGGTGTAAGGGTTCCGAAAATCGCAAGATCAGGATCGAGGCCGTTCACGAACTCCCTTAGGTCCGCTATCGATTTGGCAGAGTCTTTGCGATTCCCGATGATGAACATCGCATGCGCGAAGATATCGTTCTCCTTCAACAGTTTAACGGCCAACTCCGCTTCTCCCGGCTTGATCCCCTTTCCATATGCATCTAGCGTTTTTTGGCTGTTGCTTTCGACCCCGAGCAGAACCCAACTGAGCCCGGATCTGCGCAACCCTGGCAGGAGATCTTTGTGTTTCACAACTTCGTCGCACCTTGCCTGTGTAAACCACATCAAGTCGTTCGCTATGCCCCGCTGCAAGATTTCGTCTGCCAGCTCCCCAGCCCGTTTGCCAAAGCCGAAGTTGTCGTCCGTCAACCAGACGAACCTGCTTCCATAATTTCGGTAGCAGAACTCTATCTCGTCGGCGACTCGTTTTGGGGACTTGGCACGCCACCTCCCACCCCAGTGCCTCCACTGGGTGCAGAACTTGCAACGGTGCTCGCACCCCCTCGATCCCTCGACGAGGGCGTACCTCGCCTTGGGGCCAGCCATTGCAGAGAAATGGTACTTGTGCACAACATCCTCGACAAAATGGTAACCTGGGAAAGGAAGGTCGTCCAATTTCTCGATCAGCGGGCGTGGAGCATTGTTCCAGACCCTTCCATCTTTCCTGAAGGATATTCCGTCAACCTCTGAGAGCTTTTTCTTCTCCAACAATGCCTTAACCAGGTCGACGATTGTTAATTCACCCTCTCCCCTGACGATTACGTCAATCTCAGGGTATGTTTCCAGGCTCTCTTGGGCCGTAGCTGTGAAATGTTGGCCACCTGTTACCGTCAGTACGTTCGGGTTGGATTCCTTTGCGATCTCCAAGGTACGGACGACGACATAGGCATTGCATGTGGCAAGCCCGCTTGCTGCCACGATGTCCGGACCGAACGACTCGATCTCCTTTTCAAGGCGTTTCCAATCAAGGCACTTGGCTTGGCAATCAAGTATCTTGATCTCCAGGTTCCTGACTTTGCTCTCAAGAAATGCCGCAAGCTGCAGTATTCCGTATGGCGGAGGAAGGTACTCCCCCATTACAAACCAGTAGTCCTTTGGAGGCTCTACGAATAGGACCTTCACCCACACCCACGCTCTGCTTCGGTTGGCCTTACGCTCCTTGTCACGACGACATCTGCACCTGTACCCAATAAGTTTCTCAGGACCAGTTCTCCAATGCTGACAGGCGCCGCAAGCGTTATCTTCGATATCTCCATTTGCGCACTGCCAATTAGCTCCTTTGGTATCGGCTTCGTTGTCTTGACGGATGTGACAGGCAAATTTCCTCCCTTGACCGAAACAAGTGTTGTGAGGACTCTCTTGGGGGAGGTGCACTCTTCCTTAGCATAGTTCAAGCCCCGGATGCAGGCATTGCCCTCCACATTTACAACCTTCCCGTCACTTATTTCGACCTCGATCTTGCACCCTGCCGGGCAAACTATACAGGTTACACTTACTTTCCTTTCTGCCATCTCCTCACCTCAAAGGTCAAAGTTCCACCCAAACTTGAGAGAAGGGTGCCTTCAATTTTGACCCTTACCATCTCGGCTGGCATGGCCGCCCTGATTCCGATCTCTTTCTCAATTTCCTTGAATGAAAGTGCGCAATCTCTTACCGGGCTTTTCACCCTTGCATAGAAAGTCGTTTCTCTCCTTCCGCTGAAAATTTGGGGGACTACGAACTTGACATTTTCTCCAGGTAATGCCATCTTCCAGACATCGGGCCTCTCCAATGCTCCCTCGACGAAAGACTTCGCAGATCTCGCGCAAAGCCGACCTTGTTCAACGGCATGGTCGACCAGGTCGTTGACGACCAGCGCATTCCCGCAGGCGAAGACACCATGCAAAGATGTTTCTAGGAACTCATTCACGACCGGCCCGCCGGTCGAGGGATCGATCTTGGCACCCGCTTTTTCTAGCAGACCGACATCTGGGACCAGGCCAGCCGCAACGACAACCATGTCGCACTTTATCTCTGCCTCAGTGCCCCGAATCGGAGCCTGCCTTTCATCCACCTCCGAAACAATTACCGACTCAACTCTCTTCCTTCCCCTCACCTCTACGACCGCGTGCGATAGGAGCAGGGGGATTCCAAAGTCTTCGAGGCACTGGACGACGTTCCTCGTTAGGCCTCCAGGGTAGCGCGATATCTCGACCACCGCCTTCACTTTCGCACCCTCCAGCGCTAACCTTCGGCTCATGATTAGCCCAACATCCCCGGAACCTACGACAACCACCTCCCTTCCTGGAAGAAGTCCATGCAGGTCCATGAGGGCTTGAGCTGTGCCTGCGGTCATAACACCTGCAGGCCTGTCTCCCGTAATTCCAATCTCGAACGCATTCCTTTCCCTGCAACCTGTAGAGAAGATCAAGGAGCGTGCTCTCATGGTCTCAACTCCCCTGGGGCTTATGGCCTCGAGCAACACTCCTTTTCCATCCGCATAGCTCAATTGAGTTACATAGCTGTTGAGCAGGATCTCGACGCCGAGGTATCGGGCTCTCCTCTCAAGCATCTCCGCAAACTCCGGCCCAGTGTAATCTTCACTCGTCTCCAAGATTCCAAATCCTGTGTGTATGCACTGGGGCAGGATTCCACCAAGCACTTCCTCCCTCTCGACCAACAGCACTTTCAGACCGGCTTCCCTGCATGAGGAGGCTGCAGCCAAGCCAGCTGGTCCCCCTCCCACAACTATAACATCCGCTTCGTACTCCCTCAATGCATCCACCCTAAGTGAGGGCTTTGCGCGTTCATGCTCATGCCCGATCCGGTCAGAGCCACATTATTCAGTCCCATGCTCAGGCCTCACCTTTCCGAAAACAATTTTCGAACCATTTCCTTTGGCCGTAATGTCTTCTATTCTCCTGCCAGTCTCCCTTTCCAACAATATCAGCAACTTGGCAAGGCAGAAAGATCCCTGGCATCGGCCCATCCCGGCCCTAGTCCTGAACTTTATCGAATCGAGCGTTCCAGCTCCCCTTCTGATGGCCTCCCTGACCTCTGCCTCGGTGACGGTCTCGCAAGGGCAGACAACCTTGCCATAGCTTGGGTCTTTCAAGATCAGGCTGTCCTTTTCAACCGAAGAAAGCTCCCGAAACCTCGTCATCGCCCTCCTCTCAGACACCCATGCCCGCTTCTTCTCCAACCTAGTGCCTCTCTCCACTAAGAGTTTCGTAACCTCCTTCGCGATCGCTGGCGCCGACGTTAGGCCCGGAGACCTTGTGCCTACACAATTGACAAGCCCAGATGGCTCTTCGTATGCTTCGATTATGAAATCTCCTTTGTTGGGCTCTGGCCTCAATCCAGCAAATGTCCTCATCGCCGCACCTCTTGGCGGAAGACCTCTTACAAGCCTCGAGGCTTCATTCCAAACCTCGTCAAGCCCCTCCCTTGTCGTCTGGGTCGATTCCCTCTCCGTTTCTTCAAGGTCCTTCGCATTCGGTCCTACCAGGAGATTCCCGTCAGTTGTCTGCGTGACAACAACACCCTTGGTCTCAGGTCGAGGTGCTGGAAAGAGTGTCATCCCAACCTTCGGTTTCGAGTCCCTGTCGAAAATGAAGTACTCTCCTCTCCTTGGTCTTATTGAAAAGTTTGAAACTCCAGCTGTTCTTGAGAGAATGTCGCCGAAAATGCCAGATGCATTTATGACGAAATCTGCCCCAAGGAATCCTCGATCTGTCTCGATGCCAACGACGCTCCGGTTCCTCACAACTATCTTTTTCGCAACGGTTTCTAGGTAGAGCTCTGCGCCATTTTCAGCAGCATTCTCGACCAGCGCAATGGTGGCCTCGTATGGAGATATTATGCCGCTTGTAGGCGCCCAGAGTGCTTCGACCGCCTCCTGCGAAGCATTACTTTCCAGCTTTTGGATGGTTTCTCTTCCAACGATCCTCAACCCCTGAACGCCATTGATTTTGCCTCTTGACAGAAGGCCTGCAAGCACTTTCCTCTCATACTCGTTAAACGCGAGGACAAGTGCTCCACACCACTTAACAGGAATCTGGAGCCCCTCGGCAAGTTTGTGCCAGAGCTCGTTGCCAGCCCTGCAAAGCCTAGCCCTCTTTGGAAATTGGCCTGGATCGTCGTCGTAACCAGAATGGAGTATGCCTGTGTTTGCCTTGCTCGCACCCCATCCGACATCCGCCTCCTTCTCAACGATGCAAACCTCCAGTCCCTCGTACTTGGTCAGCTCCCTTGCAACGGCTGAACCAACGATGCCAGCACCGATTATGGCTATTTTGCATGCCAACCTAAGGTAACACCCTGGCCCAACCCATCGACCTTTTCACAGCTTCCTTCCAGCAGGTGAATAGCCTCGCCCTCTCCTCCTCCCCCATTGAAGGCCTGAATGTCCTTTCAGATTTCCACATCGACTTCAATTCTGAAAGGCTTTTCCAAATTCCAACACCAAGCCCTGCCAGGTACGCAGCTCCAACCGATGTTGTCTCCGTAACCCTTGGCCTGACGACCTCGATCCCCGTTATGTCTGATTGGAACTGCATCAGGAAGTTGTTCCTCGAAGCTCCTCCATCAACCCTGAGCTGCCTAACTTCTGTTGAAGAGTCCAAGCGCATTGCTTCGATGACATCCCTAACTTGATAGGCGATCGATTCCAGAACTGCTCTGCAGATGTGCGCAACACCCGTTCCCCTTGTCAGGCCAACGAGCAGACCCCTCGCGTACTGGTCCCAATGTGGTGCACCCAAGCCAACGAAGGCAGGGACGAAGTAAACGCCCGCGTTGTCCTGAACTGAGCTCGCAAGCTTCTCGGTCTCTGATGAATCCGATATGATGTGAATTCCATCCCTCAGCCACTGAACTGCAGCACCGGTTGCGAATATGCTTCCTTCTAGGGCATAGCTAGGCCTACCCTCATCGAGGGCCCACGCAATGGTCGTAAGGAGGTTTTTCGATCTGCAAAGCTTTCCACCCGTGTTCATGAGGATGAAGCTTCCAGTTCCATACGTTGACTTTGCCATTCCCTCTTCGAAACATGCCTGCCCGAAGAGCGCTGCCTGCTGATCACCAGCATCTCCAGATATTGGGATCGAGGCTCCAAGTATGCTTTTGTCTGCATAGCCATAAACGAAGCTGGAAGGCCTCACCTCCGGAAGGACGATTCCATCAGGAATCCCTAGAAGCTCCAATATCTCCTCGTCCCAGGCGAGTTTTCGTATGTCGTAAAGCATCGTTCTTGAGGCGTTGGAGTAGTCTGTGGCGTGCACCCTGCCTCCAGAAAGCTTCCAGATGAGGAACGAGTCGACGGTCCCAAAGCAGATATCGCCACGCTCTGCCCTTTCCCTTATTTTTGGAAAGTTCTCTATTATCCACTTCACTTTGGGCGCGCTGAAATAAGAGTCGGGCGGAAGGCCTGTCCTCCCTCTAAGGAACTCTCCGTGCTCCTTCTTTATCTCTTCCACCATGTCTGCCGTTCTCCTGTCCTGCCAAACTATTGCGTTGTGAATGTGCTCACCGCTTCTCCGGTCCCAAAGTATCGTGGTCTCCCTTTGGTTTGTCACGCCAATGCAGGAAATGTTCTCAGCAGAGATGCCTGCCATGCTTATGCAATTTTCAATCGTCCGGAGCGTCAAATGCCATATCTCGGATGGGTCCTGTTCCACCCAACCGGGGCGCGGATAGATCTGGGTTATCTCCTCCTGGCTCGACGAAACCTGTTTTCCTTCCGAATCCCAAACAATGGACCTTACGCTCGTCGTTCCCTCGTCGACCGTAAGGACGTAGTTTCCTATTTTTTCCACCGCAATGATTAACAAAAGTCGATATTTTGATTTTTGGGTTTGACAGGCGATAGGAATCCAATGTATGGCTCCAAATCCGCGTTCTCAACACAAGAAGGCATCTTATTCCACGAGATATATTGAAGATGCATTACCTGAAAAAACGATGCCTCTTAAGGGAGAAGGCAAGCTGATGCAAGGTCCCATTTCTAAATTTCTGGCAGTTGATCGTTATTCATTCTCTAATAATTCACCTGAATGGTCTCGGAGCAAGTTTTGCAACAATGGGTGCTGAGGGCGTTTTTTCCTCCTATTTTGCTGAAGAACATGATAGGAAAAGAGAGAGCAATTGAAATGGCAGCTTCTGAGATTTACTCGAACTCATTAACGAGAAATAGTAAAACCTTGAAAAATGATCCTGGAAAAATCAAATTTGGTTTCTCAGTTGATACATTTGCTGGCATCCGCAATGCATGCTTCTTTTCATTAAGGCTCAATCTTTCAGGCTGCTGAGCCGGGCCACATCGTTTTAAGGAGCCGCGTGTCACTTGAAGTCCGGAACTTCGACCAAAGCTCCGCCTTTCGCGATCGACTCCTGCGAAGCCAGTCCGGGCGCTGTCATGTTCAATGCATCGTAAACATCGATCGGAGGTTTCCTGTCTTGCAGGACGCATTGGACAAAGTCCCTCATTACGAAGAAGTCGCTTCCCCAGTGGCCAGCCTTCATGGCTTCTTCGGGAGGGTGCCTCCATTCTTCTGGAAGAAATCTTTCCTCATAATCCCTGAGCGGCCTCCACTCGTATCTCTTGTGGTCATCGGCAAACCAGACCTTGTGGTCGTCCCCAAGGCCACGGGGAGCCTCATAGCATCCTTTCGTACCCTGCAGGGAGTAGTAACATGTGTTGTGTGGACGGTTGGAGACTATGTCGAAGCGGAGCTTTAGGAGCTTTCCAGACTCTGTCTTGCAAAGTGTCAATGTTGAGTCCTCGAGCTTTGTGCCTGGAATCGTGTGCACTCCAGAACCAAGGCAGACAACAGATACAACCCTCTCGCCAAAAATCTGGTAGAGGGGCCCTAAGCTGTGGGTTGGGTAGACATTGCCGTTCGATTCATAGGCCCATAGGCCCCGCCAAGTGAGTGTGCCATCAGGGTAGCGGAACATCTCCTTGCAATCATGTACATACTCGCCCTCACCAAAGTACAGTTCCCCAAACTTGCCCGCTGCGACGAGCTCCTTCAGGAGCACAACCTCTTTCATGTAACAGTAGTTCTCGGCCATCATGTACTTCTTGCCATTCCTCTCAACAGCCTCTGCCAATGCTCTACATTCTTCGATCGTTGCCACAGCCGGAACCTCTGATAAAACGTGCATTCCAGCATCCAAAGCCTTGATCGATTGCTGCGCATGAAGGGAGATGGGAGTTGCCACCACAACAGCATCGATGTCGGAATCGAGCATCTCCTCGTAACTTGTGTAACGTTCTGGAATTCCGTGAGCCTTACCGCACTCCTCGAGCAGCTTTTTGTCTATGTCACATATCGCTTCGACCTTAGCACCTTCGACATGGTTGAGGGAGAAGTAAGCAGACCCCCTGCCTAATCCTACAATTCCAAACTTAATCATGGGCGTTCTTGTCGAAGTTTGCCTTCAATATAAGCTCTGCCAGTTATCAAGAAGCTCTGCCTCTTGATTTTTAGTCATGTCGGTTTTTCAGTTCGCATTAAGTATGCAAGCCCTTATATCCGATCTATTTTCTCTCAAAAGGTTGTTAGATCATAATTGGAAAAGATGGCCTGCTCGAAATACATACTGGAGTACCTCAAGGCTGAAGGGATCGATTGCGTCTTCGGTGTTCCAGGAGGGGGAAACGACGAGATCTGTTATGCTTTCCACGAAGTGCCAGAGCTGAAATTCATACTCGTGAAGCACGAGCAGAACGGGGTTTTCATGGCAACTGGATATGCTTTGGCAAGTGGCAAGCCATGTGCGGTAACAGCTACGAGCGGCCCAGGCTCTTGGAACGTTTTGGCAGGGCTCGATGTCGCATACATGAATTCGGTGCCAGTCCTGGCGATTTGCGGCGAGACAGCGACTGACGGCTGGGGGAGAGGAGGATGGCAAGATTCCTCGGGCTGGGGCCCCAGGACTATATCCCAGCAGAAAGCATTCGAAGGGTGCGTCAAGTGGCGAGCTACTGTAGATCGTGCATCTGAGATCGAGACTGCGATGAAGGGAGCTTTCAGCGCTATGTTGACCGGAAGGAAGGGTCCTGCGCAGATCCAGATTCCAGTCGATGTTCAGAGGGAGATCGTGGAGGCCAGTCTTCCAGAGCCCGGGGAATGCAGGACCAGTTGCAGGGAAAGGGGAGATCCAGAGCTGATCGAGCGTGCCGCAGCCCTTTTGGTGCACGCAAAGAGCCCTGCGATCCTTGCCGGATGGGGCGTCATCGAATCAGGGGCATCCCTCGAACTTAAGGAGCTGGCAGAGCTTCTGGCTGCTCCAGTGGCAACAACATTCAGGGGAAAGGGCGCCTTTCCCGAGGACCACTTGCTCGCCCTTGGAGTGTCTGGCTCAATGGGCCACGAAAC
>CAZWAU010000048.1:0-22164 GCA_964631995.1 uncultured Nitrososphaerota archaeon | reverse complement strand
ATCTAGTTCTCATCGGAGTGCGCGCTAGCCTGAACCATTGCCTGAGAATGCTGGCGCATCCTGCATTATAAGCACTTCGGCTTTAAAGCACACTGGTAATCTTTCATTGTTATCGCTAGGCTCTCGTAAGTTATTTCAGATATCCGTTTTACCCTGGGGGCATGGAAGTCAAAACCTTCTGATTCTGAAGGCCTTTTCGCTTATCACTATTAGCTTGCCTTTCAGGTCTGTTAAACGCATGACTCTGAGTAAAAGCCTAAGCCTTTCATGAGGATTCGTTGTAGCAGTTCTCATCAAGATTGCTCCGTTTAAAGGTCTCCGCGATCTAAATATTAGTTCTCCGAATTCTTTGTCTTCTGTTATCAAGATCATGCCTTCGCTTTCGGCTTTCCCCAATATTTCTTCATCGGATGCTGATTTCTTCCAGTCCCCGATGAATGTGGCATCGTATCCGGCCTCGGTTAGGAGCACCGCGAAGCGTTTGCCGACGCATTCGTCAACGAGAAACTTTACACCCTTACCCTGTGACAGGCGTTATCTCCTCGCCCTCTAGGATACTCGCCGCGTATCTCAGGGCGGCTTTGACATCCTCTTCGCTCAGGTTCGGATAATCCTCCAGCACATCCCTTATGCCCATCCCTTCGGCAATCCTCCTGACGATCGCGTCCACCGGAACCCTGCTACCCCTAATGACGGGCTTGCCCGCCATTATCTTGGGGTCGATGACTATTCTTTCTCTCCAGTCTTCAGGCATAATCGTCTAAAGCAACAAGGGTTATATAATCCTTTGGAGAAAGAGCGACAAGTCCGCTTATCTCCTTTGCAACATCCTTAGGGAAGAGATTCCTTAGCGCGCGTGCTTTCTCTGACGCCTGAACATAATTCTTTTTTAACAAGAAATCCTCCGCATCTTTCTTGTACTTCTCCGATAGTTTTAAATGAGTTTCAAGCGCGCATAAGATGTGAATGATTCTCCTTTTCGGATTTTTGCTTGATTTTGGATAAATTGGTATCTGTTAGGTGTCGAATGGGCTCACAGACCGCAAAGGAGGCGATTATCTTCGGCAGCGACTGTTCGCGCCCTCGACGCCCGGAAGATTCTTTTCCAAAGCATAGATATTAGCGTGACGGTTAAGAGAATCCAGGCCAAGTAAAGCAGCTCAAGAAGGGGGAGACGCGAATACCCAGTTAGGGCGATGCTCCTCGCCCTTATGCTGATTCACCTGCTCCAGATTCCAAGCGTGAGCTCACTGGCAGCTGAGCTGAGCATGCATGAGGAGCTGTGTGGATTCGACAAAGGATCTCCAGAATGCTCAACTTTCAGCAAGTTCGTAGCCAGGGCTGGACCTGAGACAATCGAATGTGTATTCAAAGAACTCAAGCGCTCAAGATGGGCCTCTACGGCAGCAAGAAGGCAAGGGCTGCAATAGACAGCACATTCATACATGCATACTCTAGACGAAAGAAGAAGGCAGGAGTGAGCGACAAAGGGGCCAGAGTTGGCAAAGTCGAGCGAACCACGTATGCGCTGGGATGGAGGGCCCACACCGTAGCTACGCACGAGAGGCTTCCATTGACCTATGCCATCAGGCCCGATAACGTGAACGACAAGGCCGTGGCTCCAAAGCTCCTGAATCAAGCTCTTGAGTTCAGGAAGCTCGTAGCTATCAGGACGCTCATAGCCGATGCCCAGTACTACTGTGCAGACTTCAAGCTCTTAGCTAAGAGGTGGATCAAGGTAGTGATCCCGGCGCCACCACAGGTCAAGGAGCCGATGATCAATCTGAGAGTCAGAAGGGGCTTCGTCGTGGAGGGCGGCAAGATGTTGTTGAAGCTTTACCGCAAGCGTATGATGGTCGAGCAGGTGTTCAGGGCTGGAAAGAAGCAGCTCAACCTCGACAACCTCAGATGGAGGGGAGCGGCCAAGGTCAGGATGCATGTTGCACTTTGCTGCTCGGCTGTGGCGATAACGACAAACAAGATGGGAAAACCAATGATAGCGCACAGAATTAAGGCATTCCAGTAGCAAAAACGGAATAATTCACAGGCTATGCGCGCTCTTTATAAGTGGAAGACAATTCTTCCTCGCTTCCTCAGCTTAAAGACCTTCTTTTTTCATCATAGAAAATTCCATATTTCCTCGCCTTATCAATATCCTTGAAGATTTCCTCTACACCCATAACATCGTAGGCGAAGATAGCATCCCTCATCATGTTCAGCGTCTGCCAACTTGGAACGCTCTTTAAACTCTTTATGTCGTCCCCGAGTTTCCGCGAGCTGCTGGGGAACGGGTTCGTAGCTAATTCCTTTATTGCTTCGATTATTCTTGAATTGGATTTACTCTTCTCAGGTCTTTGTCAACAGACTTCTTAAGTAGAACACGGTAGTATGCCATTCTTCTTCAATTTCTTTATTATTTCCTCTAGGGGGACCGTCGGCTCATCCCTGCGCTCAGCTATTACGGCAAGGTCATGCAGGTCTTCAAGAAGATCCTCGTATTCTTCAATGGGAATAACTACCTCTTTCTTCTCCCCCTTTTCATCAACGATGTAACGCTCGCCCATGCCTTAACCCAATTAACATTTGGTTCTTTTCTTTTTAAGCTTGGAAGGAAACCTCCTAAACCACCAGAGTGGGCGAGAAAGATTAAACATGAAAAAACTTGGAGAAAAGGTTTAGAACCATTGGATAGGTTTTATGCTCAGGAAGAAGCCAATCAGAGGAATCACACATAGTTGCCATCTATCTGCTGCATAATTTAATCTAGCCCGCTTCCTTCCTCCACCCTACTTTTATTATTCCCTTCATTTACCTGGGGGGCGATAGTATTTGTCCGCATACAGGGCTGGAAGGGCTCTTGAGTACCGAGCCATCGAAAAGCTCAGGAAGGAGGGTTGGCTCTGCATCAGGAGCGCAGCTTCGCACTCGCCCATCGATATCGTTGCGGGCAAGGAAGGCAGGGTCCTTTTCGTGCAGGTGAAGGGCGCCAGGTCCAGAATGCCCCAGTCAGAGTTAGAAGAACTTCGCATCTGGGCCGAGGCTTTCGGAGCTGAAGCTGAGGTCTGGCAGAGGCTCAGGGCCAAGCACGGGTTCAAGAGGCTGAAGGTCAGGGGAGCTGCTCAATCGGAGCTGCGCTAAATTTTAAGTCTTTGGCACTGCTCTCTATCGATCTATGTTCTAGTTTTGCCCTCATTTTTTGTTTCGCGGCTTGCGGGAAGGTTGTGCTCTGTAAAGATATCTGAATGATAGAGCTCTAGTATTCTGCCTTTCCTGGCCCGAGCTTTGGCAAGCGCTCCTAGCTACTTGAGTGCTATCTCATCTCATCCAAAATCCAGCCTCGAGATACTTCCTAACAACCAAGTTACGAAGCTTGACCTTGTCCCTATCCAACTCTTCCTTCTGAACTCCTTCGAGCCGTTATCGGTCAGTCCCATATGTCCTGACGTAGGTCAACTTACTCATCACGCATAAGTAATTTGCTTACTCTACTCATATTCCCGCCAGGCGGTGTTGTATAAAGCCCAGACCACAGCAACATACTCATTTTGAAAGACAAAAGGTCATGCGGGATTCGCCGGGTCCACTCTATCGGTGTGCGGGCTTAAACTGGCGCTTTTCTTCTTATTTCCCATAGTTTTTCCGCCAAATTTTCTATGTATTCTTTTCTTTCCAACTTGTTTCTCCACCGTTCTGGAATTGCTTCAACTCCATGGTATGCGCCACTTATGGCTCCTGTCATGGCAGCTATGGTGTCTGCATCTCCGCCGAGGCTTATGGCGTAGCGAATTGAACCCTCAAAACTGCTCCAGTTATGCAAGAAGCAATAGATGGCTGTTGGAACGGAATTGTGGGCTTCAACTCCATTTCCAAGCTTTCTCACAACAGTTGATTTGTCTGCAGCATCAGCAAGCAGTTTCCGCATCCTCTCCAACTTCATCCTGTACACCTCGTTATTTGTGAAGTTTTTAAGCTCCGCTAAGAAAGCATGGGGGTCAAAGTTGCAAGATGGGCTGGTTTTCACAGCTAAAGCCACCGCGTAAGCTTGCAAAGCCGCTCCCTCCATTCCAAGTTCGTGTGTGTGGGTTATTTGGCTCTGGCTGTAAGCTGTGGCTCTAAGCTTCTCCATATTGTCATAGTAAAAAAGGCCGACAGGGGCAACGCGCATGGCTGCTCCATTACCAAAGGAGCCGGTGCCTCCGAACAATTGCTTTGCAGCCTCGTTCCAGGCAACGCCAGACTTTATCCACCTGAAGACTTTTGGTGGTCCGCTTGCGTAACCTCGCCATGGTTCTTGTTCGTAATTTTCAATGAAAGTTCGAGCCATATGATTTCCCTCAAAGCCTCTGTTCGCAATCAGGGACTCTGCAACGCCAATCATCATATGCGTATCATCGGTCCATCTTCCAAAGAAACTTTCAGAATTCAAACTCAAAGATAAGAAACCCTCGAATGTGCTGCCTAATGCGTCGCCAACAGCGCTTCCAACCAGGCAACCGATAAACTTCGACTTCATTTCAAAGATGCAATTATGGTTTGAACACTATTGTTAAGCATTCGTCTTGGTAGGTTTTAGAAGCCATTTTGAGCTTCATGCCAACCTTCACTTCTTCCAGTTTTACGCCTTTATGCGCACGCGGCAGTGGTAATAATTCTTGCCCTATATCCTTGAGAAAAGAGTGACTTCAGACGTGGTAAAAACACACGCCTTACATGAAGTAAAGTAAATGAGGTTTTCGGAGATGGCTATATCGAGTATGTGGGAATGCACTGCCGCACCTTCCACTCCCTGAAGTACTCAATCCAACTGCTAGACTACTAAATAAATATGCGATCCTCTTCGCTCATAATGGAATGATATAAAAAAATATGAAAAGAATAATAGCGTTGAGAATAAAAAAATGAGCATGTACTGGAGCTTCTCCTTGCGTGAAAAAACAATGGCCTTGCCCATCCGGAGATTTTGGCTCATATAAGCACTCAACAGGATTAAAACCATTGCAGCGGAAGACCAGCTAACGATGACTAAGTAGTCAATGGCTAACAATAAATCTCCTAACCATTTATTTGCAACCACCGTCGGTACAAATCCCAAGATCAAAATAAGAAATACCAGCGGAAAAGCGATAGCAGTTATAATTATGGCCTTTTGGGTCATCCTCCTTATCTCGAGCCTTACGGTTTCAACCTCGGCCTCATCAGGCACCGCTCTCACTCTCCTTGCAGACCTCTATGGTGAAGCTTCCCATCTCGACGTGCGCCGGGTCTGCAGTATCCTTGATTACGATTAAAAACCTATAGCTTCCAACGGACAGGTCGGCAGGGATACTGAGTACAACTCTAGGTACTTGAGAATGGCTTTCTATCTTTATCCAGGCTACAGCCCTGAGGTGCACCTTGGCAACCCAGATACGAAGTTTACTCATCTAACTTATTGTCTCAATCAAACTGCAATTAGCTAATCCTAGCATAGATCAATAGAGCTGCGCCATGAGAAGATGCAAATATCATGTTTTTCTGACAATCTCGCTTTGTGGCAGTAGTTTGAACGAATTTCCAAGAATTTAAGCATCTTGTGTAAACAATATACGGGCATATTGACAAACAAGTTGTTCGTAAAGTGGGACCTGACTGCAACGATGCTGGCCACAACAATGGGCATAAAATTCAACGTAGATTACAGCTGCGATGAGAATAAGGAGCAGTTCTCAGGAAAGATCGTGAAGACGATGAATGCGACGCAATCTATGGAGGGAGATAAAAATGGCCTTTGAACCACCGTAGTGGCAGCTGCGGTGTTCATCTAAGAGGGGGGCTTCCAGTCTGCCATCAGGTTTGGAGAATATTAAATATGCTGTCTGATTTAAACTCTGGTTGTTGATTGATGATGATGAAGTTAGCCATTGGCGGCATAAAGCACGAGACCAACACCTTTTCTACGCTTCGGACCAGGATAGATGATTTTCAAGTTCTCCGAGGAGACGAAGTATTGAAGGACAGGCTTTGGGATTCGTTCGGGGAAGTTAAGTGGATTCCAACACTCCTTGCAGAGGCATTCCCTCATGGTCTAGTCGAAAAGGAGGCTTATTTGGACCTTAAGGAAGAACTGCTCGATCGTCTCAGGTCCTCGCTTCCTCTTGACGGCGTTTTCTTGGACCTGCATGGAGCTATGGAGATTGAGGAGATTGGTGATGGCGAAGGTGATCTGGCTAAATCGGTTAGGGAAATGGTAGGCGCTGACATCCCAATCGTTGCCAGCTTAGATCTGCATGGAAATGTATCGCATGAACTCGCAAGGAATGTCAATGTCCTGACGGCATTTCGCACGGCCCCGCATCGAGATGGAGAGCAAACCATGGAAAGGGCGGTGAAACATCTCATTAGGTGTGCCAAGGAGAAAATAAGGCCAGCAAATGTTTTGATAAAGCTGCCATTGATCTTACCTGGTGAGTTCGCTGTAACGGATGTCGAGCCAGCCAGATCGATATACGGGAAGCTATACGAGTTAGAACGTGAGGAGGGGATCCTCGATGCCTCTATCATGATAGGGTGCGCTTGGACCGATTCCCCTCGGACTGCCGTTAGCGTGGTCTTGGTTGCAGAAGATGATGCGCATGAAAAGAGAGCATATGAGTTGGCAAGTGGCCTGGCGCACGACATCTGGACCAGACGTCAGAATTTCGCACCCGAAGTCGAGACCGTTCCCACGACCGAGGCCATCGATATAGCGATGAGAATTCGGGAGGGGCCTGTATTCATATCCGATTCCGGTGATAATGTCACCGCAGGAGGCGCTGGAGATATGCCAGTCATGTTGGAAGAATTGGTTCGGGCCGGTGCAACCGAGGCAGTAGTCGCGGGGATCACAGATCCTCAGGCGATTTCCGACTGCACTAGAGTCAAGGAGGGGTCTGAGTTGTCCTTGCAAATTGGCGGAAAGCTCGATAGGGTGAACGGATTCCCGCTGGAGGTCAAAGCAATTGTCAAGCGTGTCCACCCTCCAAAATTTGCCATCATAAAGGTGAATGGCGTGGAGGTGATACTGATTTCAGAGCGTAGGCCATTTACGACATTGAATGAATTCCAGGAAATAGGGATAAACCCCCTTGAGAGAAAGATAATAGTGGTGAAGCTCGGATATCTCTTTCCTGAAATCCGTAAAGTTGCAAAGAAAGCGATCATGGCTTTGAGTCCTGGATTCACATCCCTGGAGTTGGAAAAGCTACCTTACAGACGAATTAAGCGCCCAATCTTTCCACTCGATAAGAATTGCGAGTTTTAGGCTGCCAATCTTCCCACTAAATCGAAAGATGATATGCAAAGACATGATCGGCTTCAAAGAGATATTGTGGGCAAGCTAGAGTAACCATCGATATCGTTACTATTGTCTCATAGTTTTTCTAATGTAACCACGAATGCACACATAACATTCTTCACTTGATGTTATGTCAATTATTTCCCGATCCCTTGATGTTGAGAGTCCAAGCTCGCCAGCCCTATTGATTTCATATCCTAGACTTCTCAAAACCCAGCGGTCTTAGGGGATATGCACATGTCAGCTAAGAATTTCATGGAACCATTGGGATGGATGTTTCTGCGGTTGCCCACGCGGCGTATTCTAAAGCTTGTTTAACGTCCTCCTCCAGCTCAGGGTAGTCATCCAGTATTTCCCTGATGCTCTTACCCGAGGCTATCAGTTTGACTACGAGGGAAACTGGGATCCTCAGGCCTCTGATGCATGGCTGACAATCCATAACATCTGGATTGATAGTAATCCTGTCGAGGTGAGTGGGCCCCTTAAGATTCATCCCATTTTCAACCATAAGAAAGGTATGGATATATTAAGCCTTTAATCAACTGATCCATTGGAATCGAAAGAATAAAGCATTATGATAGAAAATCGGAACCCATAGGTTTTGTTAAGTGAAAAATCTGGTGTTCCACCTAGAGTATTCTCATACTTAAGGGTGCAGAAAAGTATGAAGAGGGTGCCAAAACCAGAATTTTAAATTTAGTATTCATATGTGTCAGACGAGCCTAGTCGGAATCAACCTTGACGTTCCTATGGGGGAGGATGAAGCCAAAAAAGTCTTTCTTTTGTTAGCAAAAAGGCTTTACCCTTCTTCTAACTTAGAATCTTGACAGTATCTCATTCATTTCAGCTATCGAATATATGTGAATAATTAAAGTGCTGAAAACAGATTTTCATTTTTCAGCACAAGTTCAGAAAAGTATTTAAGAATAAAAAGCTCTCCCCCCTCATCAATATGATGGAGCAGTTTAAATGAATGATAAAGAACGTCTTTACCAAGAGCGTTTAAAACGCTATGTAACCGCTATGCGCAATGAAAAACCGGATTGTATTCCAATTCGTCCTTTTGTTGCCGAGTTTACTGCAAAGTATGCTGGCTATACTTGTCAGGAAGTGACGCATGACTATAGAAAGGCGTTTGATGCGGTGCTCAAGTGCGCTGGGGATTTTGATTGGGATGCGATGGTATCTAATATGGTCTATGTTTGGACAGGCCTGACGCAAGCCCTTGGCTTGAAATACTATGCCATACCCGGTATTGACATTCCTCCCGATGTCGCATTCCAGTACCTCGAGCCTCCTGAGCAAAAGGCTTTCATGAAACCGGAGGAGTATAACCTGCTGATCGATGACCCGACGGCGTTTCTATACAACGTTTGGCTAGCACGTGTTTCAAGTGAAATCGCGGCGGAAGGCGCTCACTCATCATACCGTAGCAAACTGGCCCTCGTAAAAGGGGCTATGGCCATGAGTGGTTACTTTAATGCCTTCGGGCCTCATGTGGAAAGGATGAGGAGGGAAACTGGAACCGTGTCCGCCATAGCAGGCATTCTTAAATCCCCACTCGATATTATTGCCGATAAGTTACGCGGATATCTTGGTTTAGTCAGGGATCTATACAGGCAACCTGAAAAGGTGCTTGAGGCCTGTGAAGCTCTCGCCCCGCATTTGACAGAAGTTGCGCGCATGACCGCCGATCCAGAAAAGAAGGTACCAATAGGTTTTTGGATGCATCGGAGCGTTGTACCCCTCATCAATATGAATCATTTTAAAAACATTAATTGGCGCACTCTGAAGCCCATCATCGAGGAGCTCTGGGCCCATGGGCATCAAGTACTTTTTTATGCAGAGGGAGACTGGACTCTGCATCTTGATAGCTTCGCTGAATTGCCTGAAGGCAGCATCATCTTCCATATTGATAGAAGCGATGCATTAGAGGTACATAGGAAATTAGGCCATAAGTTCTGTTTGAGTGGAGGTTTGCCTAATTGGCTTCTCACAGTTGGAACGCCCGATGACGTACGTCGCTACTGCAAAAAGATCATCGACATTACAGCCTCCAATGGAGGGTACATCATGGATGCGTCAGCCATTATTCAGAACGATGCCAAGATTGAAAACGTCAAGGCAATGACTGAATTCACTCGTAACTATGGCGCATACAAAGAGGGGCGTTTAGAAAGCTCGAAGCATCGACAAGAGATTTCCGAGGGGGAAGCAGGTGAGATCAAATCGACAGCATCACTGCCAAAATCAAAGGTGAAACCAGGTGTCTGTATCCCCTGGGATGAGAAACGTAGAGAGATAACGAAGATTCCTGGTGATGAAACTCTTCTAAAGAGAATCTGGGAAGAAAACGAATCTCTCGGATATATGTTCATCTGGCAAGTATTACTCTCTTTCTGAGTGGTTTTTTGATGCCCTTTAACAATCTCAAACATCGCTGTCCTTGGAACCCAGGCGATAGCCTACATCGACGAGGTAATCTAAAAGCTCGAGTGTCTCTTCTCGTCCGATCACGCCCCTTCTATTCCAGAATAGAGGGACCTACCAGCTATCTTCCTCCTTGGACTTAACGCAAGAAAGTTCTCTATAGAGTGCTCAGAAGAATTTCTTAAGGAATCTGAGAGCAGAAGCTTGGTGACCATAAATAGTCAAATAGATGCTCCCTTTACCGCTCATTATTCTAGTTAAGATTCCTTCAATCTTTGTTTTCATTTCTTATCTCTCCTCCTAAAATTCAGTATTTGACCAGTTTCAAGATGACCATCATGAATGAGCGCCCCAAAATACTTACTCTTTAGATTAAACCCAGTACTCTCTATTTTATCTTTGAGCTGTTCTGAATTGATGTGCTTTGGGTAAACCGAGACGATAGCATCAGTCGTTGTAATCCTGTAAACTTCAGACAACAATTTCGTCAACCTGTCATCTGATAATGGAAAATACCAGAAGATATCATAAAGTAGAACCGCATCAACAGACTCAGTATCCAGTCTTATTTCTACTTCTCCCGAGGTTTCTATTCTCCTTATGTTTCTCAGCCCTTCTGTTTCAGCTCTCTGCATCAACTCGTCCAAAGCTCTCTCGTCCTTATCCAAGGCATAGACTCTTCCCTCTTCCCCTACGATTCTTGCAGCGGGGATTGTATAATTGCCTGAGCCACAGCCAAAATCCAAGACGGTTTGACCCCTTCTAATACCGATCTTTCTCAGAGCTTCTTCTCCTTCTTTGTCTAGCCACACTCTCAGATCGTTTGTTACGTGTTCAGACATACAAGGATTTTTCCTTGATTTTGGTACTTAATTCTTTCCGGTAGTTGCTATCAGGAGGGCCCGATGTTTCTTTGCTAAGGGGTTTTGGAGTTTAAACCTTTTGATTATCAACCTAAACTTCTCCTCGACAAAGCAAAGTATTGTTTAAGGAAAGAAGGTGATAACAGGATGGTTGTTGAGATCAAAATTGATTATGTGAATTGTACCAGCTGTAAGGAATGTGTTAAGGCTTGTAGTTATGGGGGATTATGCCGACTGTGCTCTATCAGGACTTCTGGTAGACCTATATCGGAGCTCCGTATCCCCGATGTTGTGTGCTCTATGCCCATCTCCTTTAGAACTTGTGAATGTAGATTCTTCTCCTCTAGCTGGTATGAACTGCGAGCCATTGTCGGCCTGCCTTGACGTCCCATAGAATCAGCTTCCTAGCAACCCAGCTTCGAAGCTTTTGCTTATCCAACTAATAGACTTTCTGAACTCCTTTGAGCTTCTATCATCGGTCTCATAGGTGGCATAGGTCAGTGTTTGAACCAAATGTATACGCTTAAATATGATTTGAACTGTTACTTATTTCATAATGAGCATTGAAAGCGCTGAGCTGAAGAGGCGCCTCCTAGAGCTTCTTGATAAGGATGAGGAGTTCCGCTATGCTGTGGCAGGGAGACTAGGTTTATCTGAAATATTGAAGAGGCTTGATAAGCTTGAGGAAAACCAAGTTAAGCTGTGGGAGGGACAGAATAAGCTTTGGGAGGAGGTTAGGTTACTAAGAGAGGGGCAGAATAAGCTTTGGGAAGGGCAGAATAAACTGTGGGAGGGACAGAATAAGCTTTTGGAGGAGGTTAAGAGCATAAGGGGGGAGATTAAGAGCATTAGGGCCGAGGTTAAGAGCTTAGGAAGAGCTGTTGGAAGGACTTTGGAGGACTATACGATTGCATTCGTGGAAATCATTTTGGAAGAAAGAGGCTATCCTAAGGAAAAAATAAGGCTTGGAAGGAAAAAGATAGCGCATGAAAAAGAGGGGGAAGAGATCAATATTTTTAACGAAGATCCTCTGGTTGTGGGGGAAGTTATGACTTACATAGAGAGTGAGGAGAAAGCAATAGATGAGATAGGGAAGGTGGTGAGGAGAATAAACTTTGTGCAGAGAAGGTTTGGAAGAAAAGTAGAATACGCTTTCCTCGCCGTCGGAAATGTCCCCAAAGATGTTCTAGAAAAACTCAAGGAGAAGGCTAGAAGAAACGAAATTGAACTTATTTTCGGAAAAACGATTGAGACACAAGAATTGGTATAGAAATTTGCCTATAATAATACATTAGCAAACGCACCAAAGCCGGGCTCCTCATAGAAGTTTATGGGGGCCAGTGGATCCAAAACTCGAGATTTTTGGAAGCTCCCTTTAGCCTCGCTCTATCTCGACGATCCTGCGTCCTTTTGTTTCAGATGAGCGTCCTTGAAAATTGCTCTCAAGGATCAAACCTTGCTTGAGTTACTTGAGCATGGCTTTCTATCTCATTTAAACTACAGCCACGAGCATGCTTCCTTGCTACCCAGCTACGAAGCTTGACCTTATTCATCTTATGGACTTTCTTCGAGGTGCTACATGTCAGTCTCATGGGGGCATAGATCAATGGCGAGAAAATCCCAGACATATTTATTAATATGTGTATTCACTTATTACACATAAGTGATTCACATGGTCAACGTAACCTTGGCAGTTCCTAAGGAGCTTCACAGGATAATGAAAAAGCACCCCGAGATAAGGTGGAGCGAAGTTGCGAGGCAGGCAATGTGGGAGTACGCAAGGAGGCTTGAGCTCCTCGACAGAATAGCTAGCAAGAGCACGTTGTCTGAGAAGGGTGCCCTCAAGATCGGTAATGTTTTGAAGAAGGGTATAGCTAATAGATACGGTAAAACCGAAGGAAGGAACGATTGAAGCTGATTGTTGATACGAATATCATTCTCAAAGCACTCATCAATGGCTCGAATGTAAGAGTTGCTCTCTTAAATCCCAATTACAGTTTTTACACCCCTGATTATGCTTTTGAGGAGATCGAGAGGTAGATGCCTCTCATAGTGAAAAAATCCGGTCTCTCAGAGGAAGAGGTCAAGCTTGCGTTGGGCATTATCCTAACCAACATACAAGTTATTCCTTCTGAAAACATCTTGGCCAAGTTTGATGAAGCCGAAGAAATCATGTGTTCGATAGATGGATAGATATGATGCTCCTTTCGTAGCAGCCGCATTAAGCATGGCATGTGATTGTATTTGGAGCGATGACAAGGACTTGAAGAGGCAGAAAAAAGTGAAGGTTTGGAGAACTAGCAAAATAATGAGCTTGCTCTAACACTTTCTCCCCCTTTTCGCCGCCTTTGAGGATGGCTCTGCTGTATCAGGCGAACAGGCGGATCTCGTCCTTTGGCAAGAACTTCAAGTCTTTTTTGGCCATCCATATTTCAGCGCAATATCTTCTGGCGGAATCCATCCATATAAACAGGCAGGAAGCTCTGCAGGCAGGCGCTTTCGCAAGATGGGCGGAAAGATTCCAGAGGAATTTTTGTCTGTATTGAAGAGGCAGAAGTACCACCTGGTGGGCTCGCACAGTGCTGTGAAGAAGTGCAGGTGGCTCCACGAAAGCCTTGTGAGGGGAAGGCACTGCTACAAGGAGGAGTTTTATGGTATCAATAGCCACAGGTGCCTGCAGCTCACTCCTTCAGTAGCATATTGCAACCAGGCATGCTTATGGTGCTGGAGGGTCATGGCGAGAGACATTGGCATTAAGTTCGATGAGTCAACAATTCCATCTCCGGAAAGCGCTTCGAGCATAGTGGAAGGCTGCATCTTCGAGCAGAAAAGAATACTGAGCGGCTACAAGGCACAGGTAAAGTCTGGCATAGTTCCAGCTAGGAAGTACGAGGAGGCATGCGATCCAAAGCATGCTGCAGTATCGCTTGCAGGTGAGCCAACGCTCTATCCATTTCTTGGGGAACTTTTCCTAGAGTTCAGGAGAAGGGGATTTACAACATTCCTGGTCACAAATGGTACTAATCCCAGAGCTCTTGAGAAGATCGTTGAGCCTACGCAGCTCTACATTACGGTTGGTGCTCCGAGCGAGGAAGTATACAGGAGAGCGTGCAGGCCGAGCAGGCCAAGCCTCTGGAATAGCATCATGGAGAGCCTTGAGATGGTGCGAAGCTTTTCCTGCCCCACTGTTGTTAGACTGACGCTTGCTAAGGGTATGAACATGGTCGACCCTGAAGGGTATGCGAAGCTCGTCCTGAGGGCAGAACCGACGTATGTGGAGTGCAAGGCGATGATGTCCGTTGGTTATGGATTGCTGAGTGGCAGGATGGGGCAGGAGAACATGCCATCGTTCCAGGAAGTTAGGAGGTTCTCAGAAGATATCTCAAAGTTGACGGGCATGAACATAATTGGAGAGCGGAGCGACAGCCGCGTCGTCCTTCTCAGCAGGCTAGAGAGGCCGATAAAACTCAGGCCGGAATGAACTCTTCCTTTATGCCCTTCTTCGTTATGGCCATCACGTCGAAGCCGTTGCCGCTTCCGCTATCCCTCTCTACAGCAGCCTTCAGCGCCTTGATGACCAGCTCCTTCGACTCCTCGTAGCTCATGTTTGGCTTGTAGGAAGCCTCCAGAACTCCTAAACTTATCTCAGCCCCTGTCCCAACTGCTGCATACTCATCCTGGATCACAGATCCTACTGGATCTAGGACGTATACACCCGGCTTTTCGCCATCTAAGCCTCCTACAAGCGTCTGCGTTATGAGGGGAAACATCCTGTTCGCGAAGAGCAGGTTAGAGAGGAGCTTTGATAGGGCATGGGGCGTCATGTCCCTGTTTTTTTCGTACTTGAACATGTTCGCAAAGTAAGTAGCCTCCTTCACTAGAACCTGCATGTCGGACATAAGGCCTGCGCATGCCAAACCTATCTTTTCCGTTATCTTGAATAGCTTCCTGGCGGACTTGCTCATCACGAAGGTGCCGTAGGACATTCTCCTCTCAGAGGCGAGGATCACGCCCTCGGAGAAAACGACGCCTATTGCGGTTGCACCTGGCATGTAAATGCGTTCAGCCAACGGAAATCACGTTTCCAGTTAGCTTTGGCGATTAGATATATGCATAGCGCCTAGGCTGAGGCGATCTGCCTTATCCTCTCCTCCCCCCTTATCCTTTTTATGAAGGAGTACACAGATATTGGAACACTTTGAGCCCATGGCCTTCCTTTGAGCATGTTTTCGCGTATCGCCGTTCCGGAGAGCTCGTTCCTCCTCTGGAGCTCCACCTTCTCAACCCTGTAGCCGGCCTCCTTCAGGAGCCTTATGGTAAGGGGGTCATTTGAGAATGCTATTTCGAAGCTTGGGCAGCTGTACTCGACGAGCGAAACCCATGTTGGGTGGATCTCGACGTCCGGAATTGGGACGATTATGAACTTGGATGCTGGTATGCGGGCCTCCCTTGCTGCAAGGCGAATCATCTCGATCCTCTCGCCAAGCGTGAAGGGGTGCCTGAGCTCGTGGCTTTTCTGGCTGCTTCCTATCGCTATGATGAGGTTGTTCGCTCTCTTGAGTGCATACCTTACGGCGAAGAGGTGGCCCAGGTGGAAGGGCTGGAAGCGCCCAACGTAAAGGCCTGTTGAGAATTGCTTTTCTGTCATTCGAGGTCGATGCTTACGGTGGACGAGATTACATAAGGCTTGCCGAAGAGGATCTCGAAGCGATTGGAGAATCTGCATCAGTTTTGCCATGAGGTGATTCGAAGGCCGTATGCTATGCCTTTAGAATGGGAAAAAGAAGCGAAGCATTCCCATCGCGCCGCCCAGGACCAGAGCGATCATGTAGCCAACGACGAAGCCACCCGCAATTGGAACTCCAAGATTCTCGTAGAGCTTGCTTCCTCCAACTCGCAATGTCAGGACCTTCAGCACCCAGGCGATAAGGAAAGTTCCCCAGTAGCCCCATAGAACAGAGATGTAGCTCGTTCCAATGATGAAGCCTATCGCGCTGAACGGGAACCACACGAATCTCGAGTGCAGGAACTCAAGGAGCGCTACTACAAGGAAACCTGCTGCCACGTATGGTGCAAGAGGCTCGGTTCCGGCAGCCTTGTTGTAGTTTGTGGGATTTGAGATGTTGTAGAACTGCCTTGTCTGAATTTCACCTGAAGCACTTGCGAAGACCGTTGCGCCGTAGGTGTAGCAAAGGGTAATCAGGGTTATGATGACGACTAGTGGCGTTATTATGGTTGATGCGAGCATTACCTTGAGCACGTTCGAGTTGCTTGTTCCTGTGAGGCTTGCCATCCTGTAGGACGTGAATCCTGTCAGGATGGAGCCACCTCCTATCGAGTCTGGGCTGTCCATTCCTCTGCTTGAGTAGTAAGCTGCAAGTACGAACTCTCTAGTAGGAGGGTCAGGCGCTCTTTGCCAGACGAAAAGCCTGAAGAGCGTGTTGCCATGCCCTAGTGCGCGGGCCTGGATTCCTGCAAGGCCAAAGAGCCTGGCATTGGCCATCCAGTAGAAAAAGAAAGAGATTGGAATCAGGAGAGCTGCGACGATCCCGAGCCCGCCTGCCATGAAGAGAGCAACCAGAAGTATGAAGGAAGATGCCAGCATTATGTATGCGCTGCGATATGAGAGCGCCTCATTCCTTTCGGTGTCGAGCCCGCCCTTACGGAGTGCTGCCCTTACAGTTTCGACGATGTAGTGCCTGCTGAGGATCAGGCTGATAACAGCAAGGCCCAGCAGACCTCCACCATATGAGACAGCGTTGAACTTGTACGGTCCCTCGAGCAATCCTGAGGGGCTGCACCAGGCGCGGCCGCATCCTCCTTCGCTCTCAAGGCCTGTGTAGTAGCCCATTACATATGCGACCTGCATCATGACGATGAAGATTAGGTGCCAGAACCAGGCGTTGAAGCTTATTGAGAGCGGTACCAAGTAACCTATGGCAACAGCAGCAGGATGTTCCTGGAATGCTGAAAGCCCAACTATGCCCGCTAGAGGAGATGAGGCCTGGATGTACCACTGGCCAGACCAGCAGAGGGTCTTCCAGCCGTAGATGTCCGGAAACCATGGGAAGATGTTGGTCATGAATACTGGAACTTGGAAAACGAATCCCAGCACGATCCCAAGGAAGAACGGCCTTCCGAGCTTCTCCATCAGAGATTTTTTCTCCTCCGGTATCCTCTTCACAAGCTCATACGCTACCAGTGCATGAGGAAATGGGACCCTCTCGACATCTATCCACTGGCGTCTGAAAACTGTTGCGACTGAGATGAAGAAGAAACCAAAGAGGACGAAGACCGACCAGTGGTAAAGTGTTGATGGAACCCAATCCCCCCAGGGAATTGCTACATGCCCGCCGAGGAGCTGGCTCGTGACACTTTCGGGCGGGGCCATAAACCAGGGAACATACATCTCTGCCCAGTCAGGATTCATGTGCCTGCTTGCAATCAGGTCGTTCCACTCGATCAGGTAGTATGCGCAGATGTACCAGGAGCAGGTTGAGCCGATGACGAAAAGGTAGGTGAGAGTTGAGGAGCTTATCTTTCTCTTCGTAATAGCTGAGAAAAGGGCTGCGAATATCAAAATGATGAAGGGTGCTGAGGTCAGGTTCATAACGCAGAGGATAGTACCCAAGTTGTAGAAGCTGAAGAGATTCGAAGGAAGGAAGGAGGTCCATGCGGTGCCAAAGGCACCAAGGAATGCGCTCAGCAAGATTACGAGAACCCATGGAATTTTTTCTGAAACCCTCTCGGATGCTTGGGACATCTTAAACCCCGGCCACCGATTATTTTATGAATATATAAAATATTCCAAGGGCTTATGCATTGGGAGATGGAGAAAAGCGTGCGCAGATTCATCATAAAGGGGTTGCAATCTTTTCTTGAATTTGAAGGCGTACAACGTGCATTTCAGCGAGGATTCATCATAAAGTGGTTGCAATCTAATCCCAAGTCCATCTACTTTCTGCTATACTGAATGCTGACCCTTGAGCCTTCCTTCACATTTCGCAAAAGGCAAGAGATGCTTCCCTGGTTCAGACCAATCTCGAGGAGACCTGTGCTCCCTACGAGGGCCAGGGGCTTTCCCCTCTCGACATCGCCATAAGTTTTGAGGAATGGGACCCTAAGGAGCTTGCCTCCAACATTTACGAGGATTCTTTGGCCAGGCTCCAGATCCTCGATAAGCTCATCTCCTATGTTAGTTACGATGTTTCCGAATGCATCTATCAGAAGAACATCGCCATCTATTCTGTTTCCAAATCGTTTTGGTTCGCCAATCCTGATCCTCTTGAAGCTCTTTATCACCTCCCCAAGCATTTCGAGGGGAACGCCTTTTGCGATGTGGGCTGCAACCGGGGCGAATACGTCCCTGCCCGCGAACGTGCTCGACCTCCTTTGCAAGACATAACTTCCATCCTCCCTTATTTGGTACACGTGCTTTACACCATCGCCTGCAGCTGCTACCGAGAGGACTCCATTGTCAGGGCCAACGAAGTAGTAGTTCTTGGTTTTGATGATGATGGGCCTTCTAGATGTGCCGACGCCAGGATCTACAACTGCCACATGGATCGTCCCGTGAGGGAAGAACTTGGCCGAGTTGGCAAGCAGGAGAGCGGCGCGCCTTATGTCGAACTTCGGTACCTCATGCGTTATGTCAACTATATGCAGCTCAGGATCGATGGCGAGGAGGACGCCCTTCATGGAGGCGACGTAGTGGTCGCGCGTGCCGAAATCGGTAAGTAAAGTTACGGTTCGAGCCTTAGAGACCATGGGGAGGAAAATCTTTGGAGCCTCATAAGTAGTTGCCCAAGATTTTTGCTCAGATTATGGGACAAGTGGTTTTAACTTTGGAGCTTCCAAAACACTTATTGAGAGCCCAAAAGGAGCGCGGTGCGTTGGTGCTGGCCTGATGATTGGGAATGGTAGCTTCGTCCTCCTGGACTATGTGGCAACTGTGAAGGAGACGAACGAGGTATTTTCGACCACAAAGGAGGAGGAGGCGAAGAAGGCGGGGCTGTTCAGGGAGGGGGAGTATTATGAGCCCAGGCTTCTGGTTGTGGGGAGCGACTGGTTCCCGAAGGGACTGGAGGAGGGTCTCGTTGGGCATGAAAAGGGGGAGCAATTGACCATTGAGCTTCCACCTGAGAAGGCATATGGAGCAAGAGATGCGAGCAAAATCAGGTCATATCCGCTCAGGAAGTTCAAGAACGTTGATTCGAGGCTCCAGCCAGGAGCGAGAGTCGATGTTGACAACAGGCTCGGAGTTGTGCGCTCAGTAGGAGCTGGAAGAGTGCAGGTTGATTTCAACCCACCTTTGGCGGGAAAGACACTAATTTACTCAGTCGAGATTAAGGATGTAATCGAGGACCCAGTTCAGAAAATTTTGGCTTTGCTCCACAGGAGGATTCCGTCCGTGCCTGTTGAGAGATTCAATGTGCAAATCGAAGGGAGCTCTGTATCGATCGAGGTGCCGAATGAAGCATTTTTGATAGAGGGCCTTCAGGTAATTAAGAGAGCTCTATTCAACGATGCTACGAGGTTCATGCCTGAACTGAGCGAGGTCGTCTTCATCGAGCGATATGCAAAAGTTGAGAAGCCCCAGGCTGAGCCTGCTCCAGAGCTGCAAGCACCTGAAGCAGCCCAAGCGAAAGGTGCAACATGAGCTGAAGACGGGCAACAATTAGAATTTTTCTTTGGCCTATGGAAGATGTTCTTAACCATGCACACAACCAAGTGATTTGGGAAGAACGTTAATAAGAGGGGGCTAGTCAGAGCAGGCCAATCAAGGCAATCGAAATGGAACCAAGGGGACCTGGGCGCCTTCTCCCACTAATCGTTCTTCTATTATTCGTGGCGGTTGCAGTTGGAATTTTTGGAGCTTATGTCTGGCTCACATGGAACATCAACCAATCGATGTACTCCGCCAAGGCGGGAGTTGATTGGTTCAGGACTGTATTTTATGATGGGCTGACATTTGAGGTATCTGCCCTTCTTGCTCTTTTGCTTCTGAATCCGATACCGTGGAGGAGCGACCTCTTCGATGCATTCAGTTCCTTGGTGGCAGCTACTTCGCCAGTACTGAGGCCGACATCTCTGAAGCCTTCTAGGGCTCTGTGGATTTTCTGGCAATTCACAAAGTGGGTTTTGGCTTTCGCGATCTTTGTAAACTCAAATGGTGTTCCTGGACTTGGAAATATTGTAATCGCTGTATCGATGATGCTCAGGGGATATGGAGACTGGAAGCTCGTTCCAAAGATATTCTTTTCACCAATCCAGCCCCTTGAGGCGCAGGAGATAATAGATGCTATTCCGACGATGGAGATCCAGTACAAAGTAATGCGCGACGTTTTGACACTTCTTCTCGCGGTACTGGCGGTGCGCTTTTTCCTTCGCTTCGTGAAGAACCTTTCAAGGGGGCAGATTGGAAGCTCGCTCAATGGACTCTTCCTGTGCCTTTCATGCATAGTATTCTCCATCATTCTGGGAGCGGGCTACTGGGAGATGGATGCGACGACTCCCTTCGCCTTCATTGCATTGTTAACAGTCCTGGTTTCACTAATCGTAGCAAGCTTCGTCTCGAAGACGGCTGTTCCAGAGGGAAGAACTTTCTCGAGGGGAAAGAGGAGCGCTACTATCTTCATAGGGGTTGCATTGCTCTTGATTCTTCTGATAAACATCGGCGTGATGGGGTGGTACAGGCTGAACTGGAACAATAACTGGACACAGTATGAGTGGCAACCACTGACACGGAAGCAGATAGCTGTGACCCGTTGGGCGGCTGGAATAGAAAACATCCAGGTGTCTCCGCTTGAATCGATTCCATCTGGAAATGTTTCAATGATCCTTTCTCTCGTGAGGCAGTGGGACAGGGATGCTGCATTCACAAAGATGAAGAACCAGATAGGTGTGAACTGGATGACGCTCAGCGACGCGTACATAGTCTACTTGGGCGGGAGGGAGTACTGGGTTGGGCCAACTACGGTTCTGTATCCGAGCGACGACTGGATCAGCCGCCACCTGATATACACGCATTCCTCAAGGGTGATAATGATGGACAGCCATACAGGAGAGTATGTTTCACCGAGCGAAGCTTTCGGAGTTCCGGGTGAGCCACGCATATACTATGGTGAAGGATTCTACGACGAGGTTTATGTTCATGTGAAGGGATTTTCGGAGATTGAAAATGTTTCTTACGCAGGTGAACCTGATTATGTGCTTTCAGGCTGGCAGAGGATGCTGTGGTTCGCAATTTCTGGGCAATTCGGTTTTGCATTCAGCCCTCCGCAGGAAAGCATCGAGATGCTTTACAACAGAGATCTATTTGAACGCGTTCAAAGCCTGCTGATCACAGGCCTTGATGTCGATCCTGCAGCCTACCTCGTGACGGACGGGAGGCGCCTCTATGCAGCTGTGCAGGTCTTCATAGATTATGGTCTCCAGTCTGGTTTCGCTGCAAGCAACTACCTAAGATTCCTGGGAGTTGTGCTTGTTGATATAGAGAACGGGGAGATGAGGGGCTATGCGGTTGCAAAAAGGGGACCGGAGGACTTCCTGGCTGACTTCTACATGAACTACTATGGGTGGGAAGAACCTCCGGAGTGGCTGGTTCCGCAGCTCCGTTATCCTGAGCAACTGCTTGGAACTCAGGAAGAACCGAGAGGGCAACTCGATGTCGACTTTAGGTACCATGTAAATGATGCATTCGTCTGGAGGTCGGGCTCAGATTTCTACGAGAGGCCCGGAGGCACCGAAGTGCTTTACATCCTGCACACTGTCGGGAACAGAGCGTACTTTGTGGGATTGCAGCTCGTCGAGTACGAGGCTTCACCTGGGAAGAACTTGGCGGGCCTCTACCTCGTTTATGGGGGAGGCAGGCTTGGGGAGGTGCAGTTCTACCATTCGACGCCAAGAGCGAATGCAACGCAGCTGATAGGACCTTCGGCGGCACTTCAAGCTCTTGAGACTGACGACTACGTGCGCACCCAGCTAACATTGCTGACAAACAGCCGCCTGGGCAACATACTCCTTTACTCGATAGGTGGGAAGCTCTACTACTTCATCCCGGTTTACATAACAACAACAACGGCCGGAGGAGTTATCACGAAGATGGCCTTCATGGGAGTTGTGGATGCTGCTACAGGATCGAAGGTTGCGACAGGACCTGATGCCCTTTCAGCATACAGCTCCCTCATGGGAGCTACTCCAACGACAGGATGGCAGGAGAGATTCCAGAGAGTTCTGGATCTCATATCGTCGGAAGGAATTGATGCAATTAAAACCCAGAAGGTTTTCGCGAATGTAGAGATCAAGTTAAATGAGACAAGCTATGTTGCAGAGAGCGATTGGGCTGGAGCGAGAGGAGCAATTAAGGAGCTTATTGACAATTATGCGAAGAAGATGGGAGCGAGCGAGATTTTCTACTGGGAGGTGGACGATAACAACATGGGTTTGGGAGTCCTAACCTCGGAACGGGGAGTCGTAAAACTTTATTACGTAATATTGAAGTACAAGTAGATTCGGTCAAGAAAGGTTCCGGGAATGCCAACCTGTTCTGAGTGCGGA
>CAZWAU010000047.1:0-8468 GCA_964631995.1 uncultured Nitrososphaerota archaeon | reverse complement strand
AAGGGTGATGGTAAAAGATGATGCGTGAATTTGTGCTCTTCACAGCCATGACGGCCATGTTCCTTCTCGTAGGCTACATAGTGGGCCTATTCCTTGGAGATCCGGCAACGATGATGCTTCTGGCCCTGGCTATTGCAGTTGCAATGAATGGCATAGCCTACATGTTCGGAGACAAGCTAGTTATGACTATGACGGGCGCAAGGATAGTGTCGGAACAGGAGGCGCCACAGCTCCATGCAGTAGTTGAGAGGGTGGCGGCAAATGCTAAAATTCCAAAGCCGAAGGTCGGGATAGTGAGGACGCTAAGCCCAAATGCATTTGCAACAGGCAGGAGCCCAAGCAGAAGCGTCGTATGCGTCACAGAGGGGGCGATGAGGCTTTTCAGCGAGGACGAGCTTGAGGGCGTCATAGGGCACGAGATATCGCATGTTCTGCACAGAGATACGCTGTTGGCAGCGATCGCGGCAACGATCGTGGGAGCCCTCTCCTGGCTTGCATATATAGGAAGGATGGGCCTTATCTTCGGAGGAGGGAGTAGGAGGGACGAGAGGGGAGGCGGTGGAGGAGCTCTTTTAGCGCTCGTTGGCCTTGCATTCGTTCCGATTGCTGCTAGCTTGATGCAGCTCGCGATCTCCAGGGGCAGGGAGTACGATGCTGACGAGGAGGGTGCACGCCTCACGAGGAAGCCGCTCTCGCTCGCCTCAGCTCTCGAGAAGATCGAAAGGGCTGTCAGGAACGGCTACACGATAAGGGCCAACCCCTCCACAAGCCCGCTTTGGATAGCGAATCCGTTCAGGGGAGACTCGCTCGCAGAGCTGTTCATGACTCATCCATCCACCAGGAAGAGGATCGAGAGGCTACAAAGGATCGCGAGGGAGATCGGCTCTTAGGCAAGCGCTATCAAAAGCTGTAATCGATTCTTATCGTTACCGAGTGGCAGAACAGAACTTCGCAGCTCCAACGGCTACACAATATTCAGCTAAATCCGGAACTACCATCTTGACATTGAATAGTTGGCCAACCCTCATAATATGTCTAACCAAGAGATCGATTTTAGCAAGGCGCCCTACAAGGACCACATGGTCTTGAAGACCTGTTGCCTTTGCGGATACCACAGCCAGCATTCCGATAACCTCCCCAACCATGTTGAATATGCCTGCTGCCAAATCAGGCCCAGTGGCATCGTCCTTTAAGCCTCCAAAATTTGAAGCTGTAGCTTCTGGAACGAGGTTACCAACTGGTCCACCTGCAACATCTTGCACCCTCAAGTTTACGCGGGTTAGGTCTCCCTTCTCCGCCATAGCCTCTATGAGCTGAATGTCTGATGTGTTTAGAAGCCTGCGCGAAAGGCCGATTAAAGATCCCCCGCCAACGCCCGTACCACAAAGGTGTTCAACCAGAGCCCCACCCTTTCTGGCCACCACAACAGCTGTCCCAGTACCCATGCTTACGACCAAGGCATCTTCTTTTTGCGATAGGAAAGCCCCTCCCAAACCTATAGCATGTATCTCATCAACCTTTCGAACCTCTGAGCCTAAAATTCTACTTGGTAAAACTGTAGACCTTACCCCACAAAGTGCCAAAACCTCTATGTCGCTCAAACTCTTTCCAAGTTTCGTGATGATTGTGCCCATCACTCCTATGGAAGATGCAAGAGGATCTGTTGTTGGGATAACCTCATTCCCAACTATCTTGTCACCTTGAAGAGCTACGGCCTTTGTTGAGCTTCCTCCCAGATCGATGCCTATGATCATATTATGCGTTACACATGTTATGGTAAAAGGGCTATTTATCCGCTCTTATTCTGGAAGATCGCCTGGATTCGGAGCTTAACTATGGCTATAAGAAAGGCAAACATCCATAAAGATCATAGTTACCGACGAAGAGCAACTGAAGAGGAAGATCTGGAAACCTTCCAAGATTTCAGGTCTGGCAAAGCGACTAATGAAACTCTTCTATATAGTGGCTAAAACCTCTTAAGCTTTGTCTTTAAGCTGCCTTTGATAGAACTAGCATCGAAAGCTCAGTTGCTGATATCTTTTTTAGACGCGCTCTATCAAAATTGTGGCTTTCCGTTATTAGGGCTTATATTATGGGTTATTTGGTACTCCCAAAAACTAGATATAGGCCTGTAAAAATGCGGCTAGAGAAATGTCAGCGCATCCAGTACCATGGAGCTGGCTGTCCTCATGGAAATGCAGAGCTTGCGGGGATTGCTGCAGGAACTATACACCTATCCTTACTGTTGCAGAGGGAATGAAATTCATGAGGACGTTTGGCGAAGTCGTCGGATCGTGCATCCGAGGTTTTTACATCAAGAAGAGCATTGCTGGTAGGTGCTTGTTTCAATATGCCTTTAGTAATATGTGGTTATGTGGGATTCAGGACATGAAGCCGTCGGCCTGCAAATTGTGGCCTTTCAAAGTGTATAGATCTCCAAAATATGGCAAGGCTGATGAATCTATCTATAACTACATGAACAAGGATTACTACGTTTACGTGGATACCGAATGCCGTGGCATTGCATATGGTAAGCCTTCAGTCGAGTTTATGACAAAAACGGTTCCAGAGTTCATAGAGATCAGCCTGGGAGGAGGAGTTTCACAATGCTACTCCACCAATTTCGGAGTGTCGAGGACGAGTAAAACGAACTACCCTGTCATAACCGTCCATTGACAAGTCACCATTAAATTTGGGGTAGATTCTGTTACAAAGGGAAAGAAATTGGAGCACGGACAGACATCAACATGGGCAAGAATACAAACATCCTTAAACGATGGCAAGGTGCACTCTACAATGCTGTTCTAGTCAACTGACAAGCTGTATAATTCGCGTCTGATAAAAAAGGAAGATTTATTTATAGGTTTTTGCCTGCCATGCGAGCCGGTAAATTCGAGGGAGATGAAGATTGAGCGTTCCAACAACGGCCGGAACTCCGGTCTTAATATTGAAAGAGGGAAGCAGCCGTTCTCGAGGAAAAGAAGCGCAGAAGAACAATATTAGTGCCGCAAAGGCAGTTGCAGAAATAATCAAGAGCTCGCTTGGTCCAAGGGGCATGGACAAGATGCTCGTCGACTCCTTGGGAGACGTTGTGATAACGAGCGATGGAGCAACGATTCTGAAGGAGATGGAGGTTGAGCACCCGGCAGCGAAGATGATGGTAGAGGTAGCAAAAACGACAGATACAGAGGTTGGCGACGGAACTACTTCGGCTGCTGTCTTGGCTGGGGAACTGCTCAAAAAGGCTGAGGACCTTCTTGACGATGACGTACACCCAACAATCGTCGTCGATGGTTACGAGATGGCTGCAACCAAAGCACTCGAATTTCTGAAGGAGATAGCCATCAACGTACAGCCAAATGACAAGAAGATACTTAAGCGCGTAGCTATGACGGCACTTGCAAGTAAAGTTGTAAGGGAGAGCAGTGATCTGCTATCAGATCTGACTGTAGACGCAATACTCAAGGTTGCAACGGTGGAGAATGGCAAATACAAAGCGAGCCTGGACGATGTCAAGGTTGAGAAGAAGGCAGGTGGATCGGTGGACGAAACCAAACTGATCCAGGGCATCGTCCTAGATAAAGAGGTAGTCCATTCAGGAATGCCAAAGCGCCTGAAAGGAGCTAAAATCGCCCTAATCAACTGTCCCCTAGAGATAGAGAAGACCGAGTTTGATGCAAAGATAAACATTGAGCGACCAGAGCAGATCAAGGCTTTCATAGACGAGGAACAGAAACTGCTCAAGGACATGGTTGAGAAGATAAAGGCGACTGGAGCTAATGTCGTCATCTGCCAAAAAGGAATTGACGACGTAGCCCAGCATTATCTCGCAAAGAGCGGCATACTTGCGGTCAGGAGAGCGAAGGAATCGGATATGGAGAAGACTGCTAAGGCAACTGGAGCCAGAATCGTAACGAGTCTTGATGACATCACCCCTGCCGACCTTGGTGAAGCTGGCCTTGTAGAGGAGAGGAAGGTCGGGGAGGACAAGTGGGTGTTCATAGAGGATTGCAAGAACCCGAAGTCGGTTACGATCCTGATAAGGGGAGGGACCGAGAAGTTCGTCGATGAGGCTGAGAGGGCTGTGCACGACGCACTAATGGTTGTAAAGGACGTTGTGACCTACCCCTACGTTGTAGCTGGAGGAGGAGCCCCAGAGATGGAGGTCGCAATAAAGTTGGACAAATATGCAGAAAAGGTCTCTGGAAAGCAGCAACTGGCAGTAAAAAGGTTTGCTGAGGCTTTGCAGGTCATACCTATCTCTCTTGCAGAGAATACTGGGCTGGACCCGATAGATATCTTGACAGAACTTAGGCATCGCCACGAGTCTGTTGAGAAGTGGGCAGGAGTGGATGTACACGGCAGGAAGGTTTCGGACATGTACGCTCTGAACGTGATCGAACCGCTCTCAGTGAAGGAACAGATCATAAAATCTGCGAGCGCCGCAGCCAGCTCGATACTTAGGATAGACGATGTCATAGCAGCTGGAAAGATGAAGGAACCACCGAAGGCTCCAGGTGGCGGTGGTCCCGGCATGGGAGGCGGAGGGGAGTTCGACTAGAACAATCCTCGCCCAAGTTTTTTGGTTATGGCTTAGGTTTATCTATAGAGCGCATAGATTAGGCAGTTGGCGGCCGTGATCCAGACTGGTTAAGATCCCAGCCCCCCAACGGTAAGGCGGACAGCTGGGTGCCCGGGTTCAAAGGCATCGGAACTTCAAGGTTCGAGCTGCGCTTCCCGGCGGCCGCAGCTTTTTTAACCAAGCGTTTGAACTTCACTGCGCAACTGTGCTCTGTCAGGACATCTGAGACCGCTGATAGATAAGGAGGCGATTCAGGAAACTTTTGACCTCCAAACTCTGCAAGCTCAGCATCGAAGAACAATGCTTGTAAGTCCAAACATGTATAGTAAAAAAGCAGATGAGTTCCTTAACTACTGGTGAAATGATAAAGTTGTATACGTAAGCCATCATGCATTAGATGAGTTGGATGAATACAATAAAACAATAGATTTTGTTGGCGAACTATAGTATAGCCTAATTCATAATTCAGACAAAAACAGATTTTAATCAGCACCGTCTCTTTCCCGATATGCGTTTGGATGCTTTTGACAGGAGGGTAATTGATGTTCTGGGCAGAGGAGGGAGGCATATGACGCTCGCTGAGCTGGTTAAGGATGCGGGGTTCGCCCGTTCAACGATGCTCATCCATCTGGGTCGGCTTGAGGCTGATGGGCTCGTGTTGAAGGAGAAAAAGCTGAGTAAAGGCCGTGGGAGGCTTGTATTCCTCTACCGCCTTGCAGGTAATACCTAATTCAGGGCTACCCCCCAATCCCACATCGTCACCCTAGAGTTCACGAAGCTCAGAAAGGCCTGCAGGTATGAGAAGGGTGGCTACTGCAAACTGGCAAAAGGGGCCTGCATGGCCCGAAATTGCCCGCTACCCGTAAAGCAGGAATAAAATCCATTAAAGTCTGAATTGTGCATAGGCCTAATACCTATAGTGTATCAATTGCTGTGTGGCATTGAATTATTTTATATGCAAGATATCCCGAGACTCAAGCATGTCCAGAAGGATAGACAGGGTGGTTGCTCCTGAGGAGATCAAGCAAGCTAGAAAGGGATGGATAATGTTCCCGTTAAATCACATAGGTTCCAAATTAGCCGAACTTATGGGATTGCCCACCATGAGGTCTGCCCTTAAAGTCGAGATCAGAGACCGAAAGATTGATGATGATGGCATAGTCGTTGAGGATATATGGTTAGAAAGCGAACCGGGGACTCTTGTTCCCACTTACCTGTGTTACCCTGAAAACCTGAAGGATCCAGCGCCGACTATATTGTGTATCCATCCGACTGGTGGAAACCGAACTCACTTGGTTGAAAAGGCATATAGGCATGAGGCCCCAATGCTTTACGGCTGGGGACGGGAACTGGCTCGAAGGGGCTTCGTATCCTTATCCCCGACCTGTCACAGCTTCGGCGAACGTTGCGAGCTTGGTGAAAAATGGGATGACAATGAACTCCATATGTTACTCTGGGGTCGTTCAGCAGTATCTTGGCTTGTCTTTGACGCAATACGATGCCTTGATTACCTAGAGACCAGGCCAGAAGTCAATTCAGGCCGCTTAGGCTGCATGGGCTTCTCCCTTGGCGGTATAACAGCGTGGATGACAATGGCCATCGATAAACGGATCAAGGCAGGTGTATCTGTTGGTGGTGCCCTGGGGAGCTGGATCGGGAATCCTCGGGGCCACTCCGCCTATTATTACATACCAAACGTACTTAGACATTTCGACCAACCTCAGGTGGTGGCTAGCATAGCCCCACGCGCGTTACTGGTTGTTCACTCTCTCAGCGACGGATACGTCTCAAATGAAAGCGTCATCGAGATGGAGGCATATGCAAGGCCATTCTACGAGAAGCTGGATGCTGGCGAGCGATTCAAGGTTCACATGCCCTCGGGGGAGCACGACCTAACTACTGACATACTCGATCTGGCCACGGACTGGTTAAGGCGTTGGCTCTGATCTGAAACAAGGTAAAAACGTAAAGCAATGGCGATTATGATCCATTTCAACTCAGGGTTGCCTTTGATGTCCACGTTTCCCAGAAAGCCTTGACACTTGAGCCTTCCCCTTCTACGTTTGAGAGGAAGAAGCCCGGTGCTTTTGAGGCAAGACTTGAAAGCCAGACAGCCTCTTCTCTTGCCTCCTCCAAGCTGCCCCACGTGAGGACCAACTCACTGGGACCAAGCGACATAACCTGTCTGCCACCGTACTTTCTGAAGAAGAATTCGACCTGATCTTTTGTGAGCCTAGCGTCCCAGTTCACCTTAAATCCGCCAACCCCCTGCTCCACAAGATGATCCGTCATAGGGAGGTAATTGCCATCTGAGATGAAGACGATCTTATCTTAATGCCTTTTTCTCTTAAAGGTTTCCAGACCTTCCCATAGAATGGGGCTATGTATTTCCTAAACAATGCAGGGGGCATCATCGGCCCGTCTTTCAGAGCTATATCGTCGTGTGAGACGAATGCCTTTATTCCCACTTCGCTCCATGCCTCCATATGCATTATTGATACCTCAGCGTACTTGTCTAAAGCCTCGATGAAGAGCTCAGGATCTCGTCGGAGCAGGAGCAGGGTCATTCTGTGTCCCAGGTGAATTATGAAGAAGGTGAAGAGCGATAGATAGACTTCGCCGGCTACGAGGGTTATGCCATTCAACGGTTCCTGTATCTTTCTGTAGCTGTAGGTGTAGTTCTCAACAAGTTCGCCCATGGATCTCTTCTCCCAGCTTATGGGATCAAAGTCTCTTTTGAGATACGTGACGAGTTCATCATATGTCCTGAAGGGCCTTTCGGTAATCCATAGCTGGGTGGCTGACTCTGTGCGCGCAAGTCTCAACCCATTATAAGCTACTGGGAATATGTCTGTGAATGGGAAGTTATCCTCGAAATCTTTAAAGAACCCTTCCTTGGTGATGCCCTTGAAGACTCTTTCTTTCGTTATAGTAATATTTCCACTAATTGCATAGCTTTATCAAATTACTATTTATTGGTATGCTCTTTCTCTCTGTATGATAAAAAGAACATGGACCCTTTCGGTGTCCCATGAAATTTCATAGATTACTCGTATGTTGCCAATTCTGGCCCTATAAGTATCTACGTATCCTTTGAGCTTTTTAATGTCATAAATGTCAGCTGGAACAGGATTTTCGCGAAAAATTTAGAGTAACTCGATAATCCTTCTACTGTAATGTTCAGGGAGCTTTGCAATGGACTTTCTAGCTCTTTGAGAGAGAAAGACCTGAAACAATTAGCCTCAGCTTAGTTCCTTAATTAGGTCCTCAAGATTCACGCCAGCTCCCTCAGCTATTTCCTTTCGGGCTTCCTCAAGCTCCCTCCTCTCGTTTTCACTCAGCTCTTCCTCTGGCAGGAGCATGGCTCTAAGCCTTAATAATTCTAGTTTTACCATGTTCAACCTATCAAGAACAAGCCCTAGTTGGCTTTCGGTTACCGTTACGCCCATCTTTGTCACTTGTAAACATACTAATCAGACCTAAATAAGATTTTGTGTTTGTGCTTCATCATATACTCCTAGGGTTCTCGCTCAGGAAACAGGGAGGATATTGATCAGGGTTTACAAGGACAACACCGCTAAAATCTCATATCGCGGCAAGGATGAGCAGAAGAGGGTCGAGGAGTTCCGAGTGGCAATGGCGAATCTGGAGTCCATGCGAGAAGGCAAGGAGCCAGAGGTGGCCGAAGAACATAAACTCATGGGGCCGATTGAAAGTGAGGGCGAGCGCACCACGGTCGAGGTCAGGATCGACGCGTCAGGCGTGTGGGTGTATGGCGAGAGGGTCACGGGCGTCGAGAGGACGGAAGACGGAGCCGTCTACCTTCACTATAAAAAGGGCGACAGGACGTTCAGGGTGCCCATAAAGGCCCCTTCCCCTATGGGAG
>CAZWAU010000046.1:0-4103 GCA_964631995.1 uncultured Nitrososphaerota archaeon | reverse complement strand
CGCATCGATTTCATTTTCCAAAGCTATGCGATCAAAAGTTACGAAGGCCTCCTTTGCAATAAAGGTCTTAAGCCCATATTTTTCATCAACGATGCTCGTTACCGTATAGCAGATCATTCCAATTTTATCCTGAACGAATTCTTCGCTGTTCAGCAAAATCCTTCCAGAAAAGGTGCTGTTGTCATACTCGTATAAAGCGGTATAAGTTACGGTTGCATTCCTTCCAACCTCGATCCTGGGCGTCGATGTTGAGAAAACAACCTTTACGCGGTCATAGATAATATCCAGTGCTTGAGGCATTGCCTCGAAGTTGGAAATGCCATAATCGCTTCCATATGCTAAATCAAGCGTGTAGCGCATCTTTGTTATGCCCGATACGGGTGGGGGTTCGTATGTAAAGGAACCGGAAAAGACGCTTATTTTTGTGCCGTTTATCGAAATTGTTCCATTCACAGGTTTGTTGTCATATTCATATCGAACCGTACCAAAAAGCTTTGCTTGGCTACCAACATCGATCCTGTTCTTCATCACTTCCCACTCAACTAAAAGACGGTCCCATATGATTTTGGGGTAAACCTTCTGGTAAAATGATACACCCACACCTGATACAGTTTCAATTGAAGAAACATTATAGGTGATGCATCCAATCTTATCAAAACTCACTGTGCAGATAACCCAGCCAGTTTCGTTTGTATGGAGACGAAGACCATTAACTTCAATGATAACATCGGCTGGTAGATTGCTCCTCTCCCAGATCGCATGAAATTCTATGACCTGTTTACTTCCAACATTTACTCTCGTACCGCTAACTTGTACGAGATCTATAATGATGCGCTCTCCATAGGAAAATCGGATCTCGTAACCTTTTTCCAATATACCAGAGATGATTATCGTTAATTGAATTGTAGAATTCAGCCAATTCCTTGATTTCCCAGCTCGGATATCGAAGGTTGCATCATCTAGAGAGGCAGTTGATGGTGTAGAGTCTACAACTCGAACGATTCCATTTCCTGATCGTATCGACTCATCGACATACAATATAAGAACACCACTGTCCGGAAGGTAGAGGTCGTAGCCCATCTTCTTCCTTACCTCCACAAGGTAATATCCGTCTCCTCCAAGTGAGATTCTTACGACTTTGAAACCTCTCCCACTTTCTTCCAACGCTTCAAGCGCGATTGAGCTGTCCTGTCCCATCAAGAGTTCAAGACTCTGATCGGGCGAGATCCAACCAAGCTTTAACTTACAATAAGAACTGAAATGTGCAGGACTGTGCCCATCTTTGTTCCATGCTCCCTCAGCCATAGGGTCCCATCTGCCAACAAACTCCTCACTCCTTTCTATATCATAGAGATCTGGCAACCCAAGATTGTGTCCTGTCTCATGGACCCAAACTCCTAGAGGATCATTCTCCCAGATCCAGCTGATCGAAACTTTGACCTTCCCATCTTCAGTATCTACCGTCCAAAGGCCCACGCTTCCCATGGCTCCAAGGTCTCCATTGAAAACGAGATATATCCGAACATATTCTGGATAGTAAACATCACGGTCCGCAGATGAAATAGCATCGTGTACAACATCCTCCAAGCGATCCCTGAAGAACTTCTTACTAGTCGAATTGACATAGTATGAGTACTCCCTTGGAAGAGTATACCAACCGAAGACAGCTCCTGTAAAAAAGGTCTTGTTATATGAAGCCTCTCTGAAATAACTATCCATCTTGTCAAAGACCATCTCTTGGAAATAGCCCAATTCGTGGGAGGCTGACAGTATGTCCGAAAATTTTACCGCAATCACGGCAGCCTTCTGCTCGCCCGTCGTGGGATTCTTGGGCTGTTGTGCACCAGGAACCGGCTTTACTATAGATGCCGCTAGGACATCGGCCTCGTGGTCATAGGTGCCTGTTATTCTAACGCGTTGGCCATAAAGGGAGGCATCGATTGGCGCAGAAGCTACAACCTCGAACCAGGTCCCTTCGGTATTCAGATAGTAAAGATGGAGCCCATCTTCTCCAACCAGGGCTGAAAGCTCTCCCTCCCAAACGCCAAAGGCATAAACCCGATCCTGAATTGGGCAGCATGGCTGAAGGAGAAGAATGAATAGAACAGACAAGAAGATAGTTCTGCAGATCGAGATGCGCCTTAACTTTGACACCTTAGCTATGTTACCTTTATAATGGTTCCCTTTATGAATTTTAGGGGTCTAACATCCTAGAGGCTGGCCTTCAACTTAGCATGCTACCTTGTTCAAAGGAGGCATGATTAGCATCTGTGTCGAGAATGAAAGTAATGACCAGAATTGAAAAGAGAGCTGCTACTAACCCTCTTGACTTGGTAAGGATTTCACCTTACTGATGAGGGAGCGCTTTAGAACCTTAACTGGGCCTATGTGCCAAGATCCGGATATACAAGCGAAAAAGTCTCGGAAGGGCTCTGCTTTACAAGGAACATCCACACAAACCTTCTGACCGTTAAGGAATCTCTACAATTGAGGATCCATGTTGATATGTAATCGATACAAATAAAGAATAGGAGCCTAAAGTTGGCAAGATATTTTACTCTTACACTAACCCTTTAAAAAGTCCAGCTTCTATCCATATCTGCCAACAATCTTATCAGCCTAGTTCTGAAAGCTTTCTTGTGAAGTTCATCATCAGCTGTAATCGCAATCGTTCCCAGCATCTCGGCTAGGGCCAGGTAGGCCGTGTCGTATGAAGTTACCCTTAGAGCTTGGGCCTTCTCAGTAGCCAATGTGAGAACCTCACGTGAGGGTGCCACGATTTGAATTCCTAGATCATACATGTCCTCGATGTCCTCTCGCAATTGTTTCCTTTCTAGTCCCTGCCTATAACTCAGTACATTGGCAACTTCATAGTAGAGAAGATCAGGGGCTGCGAGATCGATCGCACCTTCAGCATGCTCATCCCTTATTCTAAGTGCTTTCTCACCGTCTTTCTCAGGTAGAAACCATTTTATCGCCACTGAGGAGTCGATTACAACGAGTGGCGGGACTCTCTCCATTTCCTGATCTCCTTGACAGAATTCCAATCACGAACTGGTTTTAACTTAGCTCGGTTTTCGTCTATCCTCTTGCAAGCTGCCTTGATCCGAGCAGCATCCTTAACTCGCTTCAGGGCCTTCTGTTGTACCCAGAGCCTGAACGCTTGGCTTGCAGCTTCCCCTATCTTTAAGCCTTCCTTCGCCGCCTCTCCTTTGAGTATCCTGAAAGCAGCTTGATCAACATCCTTGATGACTACCGTATCTCCCATTTTTGAGACATACTAATAAAAGAAGTAATACTTATATATCTTTTTATACTAATTTATTATGAAGAGCCTTCTCGCTGTGAATCTACCACACTAACCAAACCGAAGCGGATGCAGAAAGATCAGAAAGCTCTTCTCTAAAGACGATGTCTAAGAGATGGATTAAATGCATCTTCTACTTCGTTCTAGTGTAACTGATATATAACAGCTCGATACTCTCCTCTCCCGCAAAGAGTTTGATTAGAGGTTTCGTATCGAGGATGATCTTAAGCCTTTTTGATTCGCCTTTCAAAGTCCTCCGTCCACTCCTTTCTGGTATTCTGGATTTCCTCTGACGGCTTCCTTCCCCTAAAGAGTTCCTTATCTATCCCGGCCAGCCTCGAAAGTTTTGGGGCGGGCATTATCTTGAGCGATTCTCCCTCTTGAACTACGACCAGCTTGGATCCCTCAGTTATGCCAAGTCTCCCTCTTAAACTAGTAGGAATCGTGAGCTGCCCCTTTGCCGTAATTGTTACGATTTCCATGCAATTCACCTTACATTTGAACATATATCCTAAATTTATAAAATTGTCGAAGATTTCTGTCGTTTGTGCTCTGTCATCACATCCGAGACTTTTTGTAGACTTCTATTGAGGTTCTGTATCTGAGGCTTTTGTGAGCAAACAGCCAGATGCTACATGGTGGCTAGAACTTGAAAGCGGATCAGGTGCTTAACATGAAGGCAACAGCTCTTGACTTAACAGTTTCCTCAACATGTACAAGGCCCAGTCATACTTTAGGAGGCATCGATATAAACTTGGCCATCATTTTGAGGTCCATATATTGTCTGGTAGTCTCG
>CAZWAU010000045.1:0-8228 GCA_964631995.1 uncultured Nitrososphaerota archaeon | reverse complement strand
GTTAAGATGTTGCAAACCTTCCACCAAGTTGCTGGCAGCGAAAAGGAAGCGGCCATTATGGCCCTTGAAGCGGGAATCGATATCGAACTTCCTTCGACACAATGTTATGGCGAACCTCTCGTCCAGGCTGTCAAGGATGGGCTCGTCTCCGAGTCAACATTGAACGAAGCTGTGTCCAGGGTCCTTAGGGCCAAAATCCTTCTAGGCCTATTTGAAAACCCGTACGTCGATGCAGAGCTGGCTCCCATGATTTTGGATAGGGCGGAGCACAGGGAGCTTGCGCTACAGGCAGCGAGGGAATCGATAGTGCTACTTAAGAATGAGGGCATCCTTCCACTTAACAAATCGATCGGCTCGATAGCCGTTGTCGGTCCGAATGCAGACAGCACGAGAAACCTACTTGGAGATTACAGCTACACGGCGCATCTTTCATGCAAGCGCGATGCTGTTCCGATTGTGAGCATCCTTGAAGGCATAAGGAAGAAGCTGCCTAAAGCCAATATCCACTACGCCAAAGGATGCGAGATAAAAGGAAGCGCAAAGGAAGGATTCAGGGAGGCTCTGGAAGCGGCTCGCGAATCTGAAGTCATAGTTTCTGTTGTTGGAGAGAGGTCTGGGCTTTCGCAAGACGATGTATCGGGCGAAGGAAGGGATAGATCCGATCTCGGGCTTCCTGGCGTTCAGGAGGAGCTCGTGAAGGCACTTTGCGAGACGGGCAAACCCGTCATAGTGGTCCTTGTGAATGGAAGACCGCTCTCGATTGGCTGGATTGCAGAGAACTGCCACGCGATCATCGAGGCTTGGCTTCCTGGTGAGGAGGGAGGCAATGCTGTAGCTGATGTCCTCTTTGGTGACTACAATCCAGGTGGTAGGCTCCCGATCTCAGTGCCACTCGATGTTGGGCAGATTCCTGTCAACTATGGCAGGAAACCATCCTCTTACGGAAACTATGTATTTTCGACCTCGAAGCCATTGTTCCCATTTGGGCACGGTCTGAGCTACACGAAGTTCGAATACAGCTCACTCAAAATAGTGCCGGAAAAGGTTGGGCCTGCCGGGAAGGTAATGGTGGGCTTTGAGGTAAAGAACGTCGGGGATCGCAAAGGAGACGAGGTCGTCCAGCTCTATGTGTCCGACCGTTTAGCCAGCGTTTCAAGGCCCTCAAAGGAGCTCAAGGGCTTCAAGAGGATATCTCTTGATCGGGGAGAGAAGAAGGCAGTAGAGTTCCACCTCTTCACTGAACAGCTTTCCTTCTATGATCGGTACATGAGATTGGTTATCGAGCCAGGTAAATACGATGTGATGGTTGGGTCGTCCTCGGAGGAGATAAAGCTCGTGGGCAGCTTCGAGGTTGTTGGAGATGGAAAGGTCATACCTTCAAGGCGTGTTTTCTTCAGCGATGTCTATGTCAGCTGAAGCTAGGTAGGTTCGAACATATAAGCTAAAAGGGGCAGCCTTCGTTCAGATCCGCCGATGGACAAGTTAATCGACCAAGCCTTCAGCAAGGACGACCTTCTGGAAGACCTTCGTCTCTATCCGTTTAATAGACTATCTGCTGATAATTCTGTCGTAGTTGTGCACTCTTCACTGAAATCGATTGGGTACGTCATAGGTGGTGCCCAGACGGTCGTCAATGCCCTTCTTGAATGGGTTGGCGAAGAAGGTACACTGGTTTTCCCAGCATATTCATATTCTATCTCTGATCCTGAGCAGTGGCACTACCCCCCAATCGCACCCCATCTTGTCGAAAAAGTTCGAAAGAACATACCATCCTTCGATCAGAACCTCAGCCCGATCGATACAGGCGCTATCCCTGCCATTGCATCGAGGTTTCCTGGGGCACTTAGGTCGTCACATCCAAACAGTTCAATCATAGCGTTGGGAAGATACGCCAAACGGATCGTGTCAGCTCAGAGGCTGGAGAACAGCCTTCTTCCAGATGGCCCTCTGGGCCAGGTCTATGCATTGAACGGCTGGGTACTGTCTATAGGTACGGACCTGAGTTCAAATTCGTCGATGCACCTAGCTGAGAGATGGGCTCGCGGTGGCGAAGGTCTTCCACATCTTGGCGAGTTCTGGAAGTCTAGCGTGCCAGTCGACACACCTCGTGGAAGGGAATGGGTTTTGCTTGAAAGAGAGGGAAGCTGCAGCACCGGATTCATACGCATAGAACCTATTCTGCGTCAAAGAGGCGTAATATCGTATGGACGGATCGGGCAGAGCTACTGCCAATTCATGTCGCAGCGTGCACTGATCGATGAGACGATTAAGGTGTTGGACAAGGACCCGCTGGCGCTTCTCTGCTCCAATCCAGACTGCCCACAGTGTGCTCCCGCCTGGAAGAAATATGGGAGGGGGTACCAAAGCAATTGGTAGGATGCCAAAGCCTAGTTAGCTCTAATCTACCAGTCCAATCGCCTTCACCGCCTCTGGATTGAGGGGATATAGAGGCTTTCGACCCTTTAGCACCCTTGCAACATCCTCCGCCACAACCATGGCCATGCGTTGTCTGTTCTCCTGGGTGGCCGAGGCCATATGCGGAGTTATGATCACGTTTTTCATCCTTAAGAGAGGGTTGTCCGGGGATGGCGGCTCGTCTGCGAGCACATCTAGGGCCGCTCCAGATATCGTGCCTTTCTCTAGCGCCTCGCACAACGCCACCTCATCTATTACTTCTCCACGGGAAGTGTTGACAAGGAAAGCATCCCTCTTCATGAGCGAAAGCTCCCTTTTGCCTATCATGTGACGAGTCTCCACTGTCAGTGGAACATGGATGCTGACGACATCGGCTTTCTGGAGAAGATCCTCCAGTGACACATAAGTAGCCCGAAGTTCCCTTTCGATATTGGGACTCTTTCTAACTGAGTCTGAATAGAGAACCTGCATCCCAAATCCTATCGCTCTCCTAGCAACTCTCGACCCAATATCGCCCAATCCTATGATGCCAATGGTCTTGTTGTGAACATCTTTTCCAAGTTCCAGTCCTCTGTTCCAGCGACCAGAGCGGACATTTTCAATACCTTGTGGTATGCGCCTCATCACAGATATGATCAATCCAAATGTGAGATCGGCCACAGTCTCGCCAAGTATGCCTGGCGTCCAGGTCACCACGATCCCCCTCTCTGTTGCAGCAGCCAGATCTATGTTGTCGAATCCAACCCCATGCCTTCCGATAACCTTGAGCCTGTCAGCCCTTCTAATGGCATCCGAACTGAGCCTTTGGGGTCCAATTATGAGTGCGTCAACTCCTTGAAGTGCTTTGATCCATTCCTCTTCCCCCTTAATGTCAGGCCAAATGACCACCTCTCCAAGCTGGCGAAGTATACTGAGGCCCGCTTCGTGGACCGTGAAAGCTACCAAGATCTTCTTAGGGTCCATGATTGGACCCATCTAACGGCGGACTCCCAAAAACCTTTGTGCCTAGGTCGCAATCTTCCGCCTCATGTATCAGCATGGGGCATAGAGGTTGTTTTTGTCAAAAAGTAGGCGACTGAAGCGGTCGAAAAAAGGGATACGACGTACGTTGCTAGGTTATCCACAAATGTTGGCCTCACTCCACCCGCCACGAAGATGTTCGTGTAAACGATCATCACGTAAAGCCCTATGAGGCAGGAGTAGAGCACGACGTAGAAGTGGTGGGGATCGTACTTGTAAGCTGTTTTTGGATCGTGCACCCTCCTCCCTATAATTTTTCCAAAAGCTGTCTCATGGCCGACCTTCGCCTTGTTGGATTCGGAGACTAGCCACCTGGCAAGGAACGTTAGAAATAGGATATATAGGACCGACCAAAAGTAGTAAAGTAAGATATTGTGGGAGCCCGTTATTGCCTTTACGAACGGGTTCCTCTCGCTCAGAAGTTCGCCTTGCCTAAAATAGGCTACTGTCGTTACCAGGACATCGAGTATCCCTAAAAATGGCAATGCAAGTGAGGGTAGCATCTCGTTAGATAGGGCCAATGGATGTTCCGCCCGAACCCCTCTGGAGCGGATTTATCATTGTTTATCTAGAAATTTTGAAAGCTCCTCCCTAGCCGTACCTGATCCCCAATTTTATTGCCTCCTCCGGCCTTTCATCGATAGCCCTATATGCCTCGACAGCACTATCGAACCCAGCGATCGGATCTAGAATCCCCTTGGTTGAGAGTACCTTTCGTCGAAAAAGCTCGATTACAGTGTCGTATATGCGTTCCCTGTCCCAACGCGGATAGTCACGATAAGGTTCGCTCTCAACTCTTGCACCAGAGACCATTACATGGCGGTTGAAGTGCCACTCCTCCCCAAGGTTTAGGCCATTCGCATCGCCATGGTACCACGATACTGGCACTAGTGTTCCGCCATACCGGGTCGATCGTATCGCCTGGTGTAGGGCATGATATGAACCGCTCGTTTCCAATGAAACATCCACACCCTTTCCGCCTATCGCCTTCCTGATCTCAAGCCCAACATCGCATGAATTAGGGTCGAGGCAGAGTTCGGCACCAAATTTCCCGGCCAATCTGCGTCGTTTCTCAATGGGCTCGATGCATATTATACGCAGTGCTCCACCAAGCTTCGCTATCTGGATGGCCATGAGGCCTATCGCTCCAGCACCGAACACCGCAACAGCATCTCCAACTGCGAGTCGGCTCTCTCGAATGGCCATCAAGGCAACTGCGGCTGGATCGATGCAGACCAACTCTTCATCTTCCAACTCTTCTGGAGCTTTCCTGACTTCGTCTTCTCCGACTGTGTGCGTTTCCCTTATTGGTAGGTAACCATATGCCCTATCGCCTTCTTTGAACTTTGTGACCATTTTTCCAACCTCTGTGACTGTGCCAACAGTCATGTTTCCAAGCCTCATTGGAAAGGAGATCAGAGGACTGCCCTCAGCGGTTTCCTTCGGGAAGAACATTCCAAGTTCTGGGCTGAATACCTTCTCGTCGAGTGGCTTTGAGCCACGGTACAGAAGAAGGGTTGTTCCATGCTTCTCAGCAGAAAGCCTGCTCTTTACGCGAACCTCCAAAGGACCGAGTGGTCTCTCTTCATACTCCCTAAAGGCCGGAGTTCTTGGAGCTATTGCAATCAGTTCTCGTGGCAAGAGCATCACATCGATTCAATCCATGTGCCTTTAGAGATATATGCTGTTGGGTTATTCCCCCTCTAGGTCCTCGGCTATTTTCGAAGTCCCATTCCTTTCCACATACCCAAGCGCTCTGGCTCTTGAGGAACATCGAAGGTCATGCTTGTTTGATTGGAACATTCTCGAAATTAGCAGCTCTTGACCGCAAAGGAAATAAAAAGGATTTGGAATGCATACTTGAAGGAACTTGGCCATATGGGACGAGATAATCAGTTTCATAACTTCGGGTGAGATTTTTACAATACCAACTCTTCCAATGATGATAATTTCTTTCATCGTTGGTCTCGTACTTGGATTCGTGCTCAAGAAGGCGCTCAAGATACTCATCATCGTCGCTTTGGTCACGATTGTTGCCGCCTACTTCGGAGTACTAGGCCTCAGCTTTGACAAGTTAAAATCGGCTGTGCAGACTTATGGCCCCCAAGTGGCGCATTATGCAGCATTACTTGTGGGAGCCCTACCTTTGGGGCTCGGGTTTGTCATTGGCCTCCTCCTCGGGTTCATCTTTGGCTAGGACAACAACCGTCCTGATAGCGCTACTTTTTGTAGAACTTCTTGAAACTAGATAGGCATACACCAGCTACAGTTTTCTCTCCTATGGCTGCCTCGGCTTTGCGAGTATCTCCCTTATCTCGAGTTCATCGAACTTCCTTGGGTATGTTGGCTTGACAACTATCGCTGTGTCAGCGCCCTCCCCACTTCCAGCTATCGAAATTACTTCTTTATCCACGCCTATGAGACCGGCATCGGCAGCCATAAGGACTATCTCCACGCACACCTTCATTCCCTGACTGAATCGATACAATGTTTCAGTAACTATCTGCTCCATCGATATCCCGCCATGCTTCCCGGCAAGGGATGCTGCAACGCCATCGCCTAGCGCATGACTGCAAGTAAGAACCTTAATTCCTTCGGCCTCAAGCTTACTTCTCTCTTCTTTTGTCATGACCCATCCCTCTTTTCCAAAAGCCTCACTGATGGTGACTGCTACGATATTCACCTTCATGTCCTTGAAAGACTTTGCAGCTTTGAGAGCTGTTCCTCCATGGGTTGATGCAACCACGATGTCCTTAACGCCGAGCTGTTTTGCCCTTTCCCTCGCAATCTCCAGTGTCTTTTCCGTGTTGACAGAGCCTCTCCTGCCGAAGTAAGTGACCGCAACCACTTCATCATTCTTGTTCTTCATGACAAACGCACCTAGACTGTTCCTTGCCGAATTGGGATATAAAATTTGGTAAAATCGCAAAAGCTAAAGCACGATCGCTTGAAGCAAGGGACATGGTAATTGTAATTGGCATAGTCGGGAGCCCAAGGAAGGGTGGAAACACGGAGCTCCTGGTGAAGGAAGCGCTCTCAGCAGCTCAAGAGGAAGGAGCCGAGACCGAGCTCATCTCGCTTGCGGGAAAAACGATCAAACCCTGTGACGGCTGCCGCTCTTGCAGGGAGACGAAGAGGTGCCACATACAGGACGACGACCTCCCACCCATCTTCGAAAAGATGCTCAAGGCTGATGGCATCATTCTTGCGACACCTGTCTACTTTGGCTCCGCCACACCTGAAATCAAGGCACTGATCGATAGGGCTGGTTACTGGGGAGGATCGATTGGAAGGGTTTTCGAGAACAAAGTTGGAGGGCCAATGGTAGTCGCCAGAAGGGCGGGCAAAAACTTCACGTTTGCCCAGCTTCTGTTTTTCTTCATGATCTCTGGAATGATTGTGCCTGGTTCGACATACTGGAACGTGGCATTTGGAAGGGAGAAGGGTGATGTTTTGAAGGACAATGAAGGCATAATGACTGCAAGAAGCTTCGGCAAGAAAGTAGCTTGGCTGGCGAAGAAACTCAGACAATAGGAAAAGTTGTGCACACAAGATAAGTGTTTATCGTTCACGTAGAAGAAAGGAGGTGCCAGAGAGTAATGAATCTTGATGATTCAGTCAAGACGATGGAAGGAGGGTTCGGAAACGGATAGATAAAGCAAGCGGGTTGGACAGCAATGATAAGGAAGCTTGAGGGGGAGTGAATTCAACGCATTAATATTATTCCGTCTCGCAATCTACATCGAACGTTCTTGCTATCTCCACCTTCGGTATGCCCTGGCTCAGCATCCCAAAGCCATGATTGCGAAAGAGTTCTTTCTCCAAGATCTTTTTACTAGTCCCGCGCTTTGGCATACGCAATTAGTGATGCATCATGTATATGGAACTCTACAAGTGGATTTAGATTCTGGCCTCAGAGATGAAGAGAAGGCCAATACCAACTAAATTCTGGATATTCGATTACAGTATAAAAATACTGAACCTAAATCCATGTACCTCAATCTTAGCTTTAGCGCGTTTGGATTGGAAATTTGTGAAGAACAGCAACAGTTATTTCCCGATGTCTTAGAAGCGACATGAAGTCGAAGAAGATCCTATAGGGTGATACGCGAGACGATTAGATTTCTTGGTCTGAGCAAACGATTCGGGGAGACTGTTGCCGTAGACAACTTCAGTCTGGATGTATATGATAGGGAGATAATGGGTTTTCTCGGCCCGAATGGCGCTGGAAAGACCACAGCGATAATGGTGATGGCCACCGTTTACAGACCAACATCGGGGACGGTCGAGGTTGAAGGGTACGATGTGACCACTATGCCGGAGAAAGTAAGAGGATTTCTTGGAATATGTTTTCAAGATCCAAAGTTTGACAACAGGCTTTCCATCCAATCAGTTCTAGAGTGGCATGCAAAGGTTACAGGAGTGTCTAGGGATCAGAGGACAAAAAGGATAGAGGAGGTACTCAAGAGAATCGGTCTGTGGGAAGATAGGTCGAAGAAGGGCCTCACTTTGTCCGGCGGAATGAGCAAGAAGGTTGAAAACGCGAAGGTCTTCATACAAAAGCCAAAGATCGCCATATTTGACGAACCAACTGCTTTCTTGGATGTGCCGAGCCGGCTGACTATCTGGGAGATGATAAGGGAACTTAGGGATGAAGGATCCACGGTGATACTGGCAACGAACATGATGGACGAAGCGGACCGCCTTTCGGACCGAGTCGCCATAATGGACAGAGGAAAACTCATTAAGGCAGGTACACCAAGCGAACTAAAACAATCGATAAGGGGAGGCGA
>CAZWAU010000044.1:0-4068 GCA_964631995.1 uncultured Nitrososphaerota archaeon | reverse complement strand
CTCCTCTAGACCGCGCTTTGCTATCTTTAGCAGGGTGCTACTCGAGCGGTACCTGAATGGATATGAAATGTGAGAGATCAGGCAGAAGCGGCATGACTGTGGGCAACCCCTGCAGGCCTCGACCATCAAGCTCTTGCCGAAGATAGGAATTTGTTCTGGAGGGCAATGCTCGGCCACGACCTGCCTGACAACATGTGGCACATCATCCAGGTTCTGAGCGAAAACCCTTTCGCCGCTTTCAGAAAATCCAGGCACAAAGAACCCCCTTTCATCCGCCAGCACCTCTAGATCGTGCTGATTCTTTGCGCCAATGAGGGATGAGCAAAGCTTATCGAATATTGGTTCTAACTCTCCCAGGACAATGAGATCGAGGAAATCTGAAAGTATAGCAGGATTTGCTGTAGCGCATGGACCGCCGCCGATCACGAGCGGACCCTTCCTGCTTGACCTTCTTGGATTTATGCCACCTTCCAGCAGCATTCTCAGGAATGTTGGGTACTGTTCTTCAAACTGCAGCGTAAAGGCGATGACATCGAACTCCTTGAGCTGCCTTCCTGTTTCGAGGCTTCTTTGGAAGTCATTGAAGAACCTTTCAGCCAACACATCCTCGCTGCTATTGAAGATTCCGTAAAGAGTCTGCAAAGCAAGTCCTGACATCCCTGACCTGTAGTCCCCAGGGTAGCATAACGCAACTTTGAGCCCGACCTTCCTCCAGTCTTTCCTTATCATGTTCCTCTCTTCTATGCGCCCCAATGAAAGAACACCTCTGCTAAATTTTGGGCGTAGAAGGCTGGTGAAAAGCTCTGGCCACCACTATGCTGCTGCTTCCTGCTGAACGGCTCCAGCCAATTGTGTTGATAGCATCGCGGACACCTCTGGCGAAGGAACAACTACCTTGGACTTCCGAATTCCCGTCCTCCTTATTCCGTGTATCTTTTTTACAGCATTATGTACCTCCGAGTCGACCTTCCCAAGGACAAGTTCTTGAGCGAGCTGGTCTAGGTTAAGAGAGGATGCCTTCTTTGTTACAACGCTTGAGATCGATTTTCTAATCGCGCTCTTCTGCGAATGAGATGCCCTCCTCCTTGTGAAAACGACCGCGCCGATCCTTAGCTTGAAGTTGTCTGCCGTCGAGGCATCGACTATTGCATCGATCTTGCTCGAGCCCCTCCTCACAAGGCTTCTGAGATAATCTCGTGTGTACTCGTGCCCCCAAAATATGGTGCGTGCTCTCGATCCATCAACTGAAACAACCTTGAAGAAAAGTTTGATCTGGTAATGGGCAGGGTCCTCTGTTATGTCGTAGAGCGAAACCTCGGTCTTCCTCCCTATCAGCTGCTCAGGCGAATTGGCAGGAATTGATCCTAGAACCTTCTCCCCGAAGTATGGAGGAGCTACGACCGTATACCACTCCTTTGCACTCCATTTCGTTTTCGGTTTCTTCGCAGTCTTCGACATGACCTTGCCTTGAACCTCGTAAATATGGCAGGTATAAATGTATTAGTGCCAAGTTTATGGTGGCGACATGATATGAGGTGGGGCGGAGTATTGCAAGGGCTTTGTTTTGGCTCGAGCTTTCCAGCTGATTGCAAGCCATTCTGCCACCATAGGTATTAGAAATGGAGACAAGACCACTTCCCCAATCGATTAATACTTGCTAAAGATGGATTTGGCTGGCGAAGCGAAATGCATGGGAGTGGGAAATGCATCGTTGCATTCGGGGCCCACATAGGAGATTTAGAACTGATGTTCGGAGGGGTTGCTGCCAAATGCGCATCTGAAGGAAACAGGGTCGTGTTCGTCCACATGACAGCAGGGGAAAGGGGGCACCCTTCCCTTTCACCTGAAAAGTATAAGGAGCAGAAGGTAATTGAGGGGAAGGAGTCAGCCCGAAAGTTGGGTGCAGAGTTCAGGTTAATGCCTTATGCGGATGGCGAGCTCGAATGCAGCAAGGAGGTGAAGCTTGCTGTCTGCGACGAGATCAGGAAGCTGAAGCCGGATGCAATTTTTACGCATTGGAAGGGAAGCTATCACAGAGACCATTTGAGTGTTTACGAAATTGTAAAAGAAGCTATCTTCTATGCCTCTTTGCCAGGATTTGGAAGCGAGCTACAGCAGCACTCAGTTCCTGCTCTATACTTCTGCGAAAATTGGGAAGATCCGAAAGGTTTCGAGCCAAAGGTGTATGTCGATTTCTCTGACCACTTCGATATATGGGTCGAATCTATAATGATCCACGAATTTGTAAGGGGAAGAGGGTTGCCTTCAGACTATCCCTACGCCGACTATTACAAAGCTCTGGCAAGGATACGGGGTATAGAAGCTGGATTCAAGTATGCAGAAGCCTTCATGCATGAGGAAGATTGGGGAGCTGGAAGGCAAAGGCTCAGGCATTTCCCCTGAAAATATCAAGCAGATTATGCTCTCTCGTTCCGATGCCAGAAGCCTTTATGAAAACTCACGCCATCCTCAAAATTATGTCGAGTGCAGCCTTACTGTCAATTGCGCACTTCAACTCGTCCCCTCTGTAGGGTGAGACCTCGACGTTCAGGTAGTAATCGTAGCCCACAGCCCTGAGCTGCGTCATTACCTCCCTCCAAGGAACGTTCCCTTCCAGTAGGGGCTTGAATGCAAGGGCTTCATTGTCGTAGTCCTTGACGTGGATGCAAGCTATATCTTTGCCGAGCACCTCGATCCATTGCTGTGGAAATCCAATCTGCCAAACATTTCCGACATCGAAATATGCCTTGACATACTTGTGGTCGATCTGTCTAAGGAAAGACTTGAACTCGATCGGGCTGTAAAGGAAGCGGTTCCAAACGTTTTCAATTCCCAAGAAAACTTCAGAGGCCTCAGCTTCGTTCGCTGCGCTCAATATCGTATCTTTCGAGAGGCGCCAAGTCTCCTCGTACGGAACATTTGGAGATGCGACAGCTGGCACGACGAGCAGAACCTTAGCTCCAAGCTCGGCAGCCAAGCGGCACCCTCTCCTCATTATCTCAGCACCCTTCTCCCTCACCTGCCTGTTCGGATTTCCCAGATCGTACTTCCAGAAGAGGCCGGTGCTCAGACTTGGAAGCTCGAGTCCGAGGCTTTCCGCTTTTTCCTTGATCGATCTGGCATCTTTCGTAGTCATCTTGAATGGATCCATCTTCTCCTCGTCGAGATTCAGTTCAACGCCATCGTAGCCGATCTTGGCAGCGTTCTCGAGGACCGCATCAATCCCATAGTGGTCTGGGAAACACCACGCATTTATGCCCCTCTTCATCATCCCACCCTCATAGAGCAAGAGGAAGCTTGACAGGCTTCCCCTCTTCAGAAGATCTTAGAGCAGCTGTGGCAGCTTCCTGGGCCTTCAAAGCATCATCCACATCTACCTCTGGATCTAGTCCTCCAAGTATTCTTTCCACGAAGCTCTCCAACTCCTTCTTGTACATCACTATTGCATCCTCCTTGACATCTACAACTCTTAGGCTTTCGCCTTTCCAACTAATCTTCATCGGACCCCCCACATATCCATCGACGGTCACAGTACCATTCGATCCCATTACGCCCCACGCATCCCAGCTGTGGGTTGCAGCCCATGTCTGGGTTATCGTTGCATATGCCCCGTTCCTAAATCTCATCGCCACCATTGCGGTATCCTCGATCTCTATGCCCTCTGAGACCGTCTTTGTCTCGGCGTAAACAGAATCATACTCCCCTGCAAACCACCTGAAAGCATCGAAGATGTGCATCGCGTTCTCGACGAGCATCCCACCGCTCCTCTTCTTCTGCATGACCCACTGAGCTGGAGCCAGAACACCAATCGCAGCCCCTATCGAGTTTCTCCACATTAGTTCTGGAGTTCCAAGCTTCCCAGCTTCGATCAAATGCTTCACGTACCTGAACATCCCATGGTACCTTAGGCAAAATCCGGGCATGAGCTTGCCTTTTGACTTCTTTGCAATTCCATGGAGCTTCAGGGAGTCCTGGATGTTCGAGGCCAAAGGCTTCTCCAAGAAAACATGCTTTCCAACCTCCAAAGCTGCACCAGCTATCTCAAGGTGCGTATCTGGAGGCGTGCAC